>NZ_JBICTE010000048.1:8016-39084 GCF_043197485.1 Micromonospora sp. NPDC049102
GGTCCGGGGACCGGGCGCAGCCGAGCACCAGGAGTACGCCCGAGGCGAGCGTCCCCTCGTTGCGATCCTCGCCCGGTCCGGGGACCGGGCGCAGCTCCTCGGCCATGTCCGCCCACGCCTGCTCCTTCGGAGCGTTGCGATCCTCGCCCGGTCCGGGGACCGGGCGCAGCCGGCCCGGCGGCTTCGGCATCGGCGGCGCACCGGTGTTGCGATCCTCGCCCGGTCCGGGGACCGGGCGCAGCGGCGTGCGCGATCAGCCGGGTCACGTTGGGGACACCGAGTTGCGATCCTCGCCCGGTCCGGGGACCGGGCGCAGCCGAGCACCAGGAGTACGCCCGAGGCGAGCGTCCCCTCGTTGCGATCCTCGCCCGGTCCGGGGACCGGGCGCAGCGGTACTTCAAGGGCAGTTGGGTCGAGGTGACGCCGGTGTTGCGATCCTCGCCCGGTCCGGGGACCGGGCGCAGCCTTCCAGGTCCCCTGCGACACCGCGGCGGCGGCGCGGTTGCGATCCTCGCCCGGTCCGGGGACCGGGCGCAGCCGGCGTCGCCAAGTTCAGCGAGGCCCGGCGCGAGCGCGTTGCGATCCTCGCCCGGTCCGGGGACCGGGCGCAGCGTGCTCACGTCCGGTCCCCGGATCGCTGCCAAGATCAAGTTGCGATCCTCGCCCGGTCCGGGGACCGGGCGCAGCAGCCGACCTCTTCGGCGGGCTCGTCCACCGCGACCCAGTTGCGATCCTCGCCCGGTCCGGGGACCGGGCGCAGCTGCGAGGGGGGCAAGGCAGGCTTGCCCCCCAATCCACGTTGCGATCCTCGCCCGGTCCGGGGACCGGGCGCAGCGGGACGAGGCTGGCGGTCTTGTGTGCCAAGGGAATCCGTTGCGATCCTCGCCCGGTCCGGGGACCGGGCGCAGCCGGCGACGACCTCGGCCACCGCCCCGTCCTTGCTGTTGTTGCGATCCTCGCCCGGTCCGGGGACCGGGCGCAGCCTTGTCGTCGTCGCGCAACGCGAACCGCACCTCGGAGTTGCGATCCTCGCCCGGTCCGGGGACCGGGCGCAGCTCGAGCGCGGAAACGCCGATGAAGATCCCACCGCCGGTGTTGCGATCCTCGCCCGGTCCGGGGACCGGGCGCAGCCGCAGCCCGGTGGACCCGACGCGCTGGTCTGGGCCGAGTTGCGATCCTCGCCCGGTCCGGGGACCGGGCGCAGCTCTCGCCGCCGGTGTACGCCCGGATTTGCCAGGCGCTGTTGCGATCCTCGCCCGGTCCGGGGACCGGGCGCAGCTGCCGTAATCGGACCCTAACGATGATCTTTCTTACGCGTTGCGATCCTCGCCCGGTCCGGGGACCGGGCGCAGCCGTCACGGGATTGCTCCACGACTGGCCGTGGGTCGAGTTGCGATCCTCGCCCGGTCCGGGGACCGGGCGCAGCCAGGTCTACTGATTACCGAATGGCGGGAGGCGCACGGGTTGCGATCCTCGCCCGGTCCGGGGACCGGGCGCAGCACCTGGCCGGCACGCAGGTCACCGTCACCGTGCAGCCGTTGCGATCCTCGCCCGGTCCGGGGACCGGGCGCAGCCCGGAGGCAACGGCTCCGGCACCGCCGCCGTGTACAAGGTTGCGATCCTCGCCCGGTCCGGGGACCGGGCGCAGCGGTGCCCAGAGCGCGAGTTGATCGCCGACGCGGATGTTGCGATCCTCGCCCGGTCCGGGGACCGGGCGCAGCTCGACCAGGCCGCCGCGCCGACGCCGCCCGCATCAAGGTTGCGATCCTCGCCCGGTCCGGGGACCGGGCGCAGCCCCTTCAAATGGGGCTTCAACCAGATCGCCCACGCGTGGTTGCGATCCTCGCCCGGTCCGGGGACCGGGCGCAGCCCCGCAGGTCTTTGCCGGCGGCGAGGTTGAGGGTGACGTTGCGATCCTCGCCCGGTCCGGGGACCGGGCGCAGCACCGCAGCCTCCGCTTCGGCGCCGAGGGGCACGTCGTCGTTGCGATCCTCGCCCGGTCCGGGGACCGGGCGCAGCCCCTGGGAACGTTCAAGCTGAAGGACTTCAGGGAGAGGTTGCGATCCTCGCCCGGTCCGGGGACCGGGCGCAGCCCCCGGGGTGTCACGGGCACCCGCCGACACGTTGCTGTTGCGATCCTCGCCCGGTCCGGGGACCGGGCGCAGCAACGGCACCCTTCTCCCACGCCTGTTCGACCAGCGCGTTGCGATCCTCGCCCGGTCCGGGGACCGGGCGCAGCTGCTTACTGTCATCGGCAAGCGTCCTCCCATGATCTACGTTGCGATCCTCGCCCGGTCCGGGGACCGGGCGCAGCCCGCATCGTTGGACCTGCGGCTGCTCGGCCTGGATCAGTTGCGATCCTCGCCCGGTCCGGGGACCGGGCGCAGCGGCTCGCGAACAGCCAATATTCAGGTCAATCGCTAGATTGATGTCGGCAGTCGTGCCAGATAATTCCGTTTTAATGCTATTTAGTGGTTAAGAACCTCCGCCTGGACGGATGGTCACTGGAGGTTCCTAGATCACGAACGGGCCGCGGGGGTCGACGTGTCGGGGTCGCCCCAGGTGTTCGACGTTGTCGAGTGCGTTGGCTGGGAGGCGATAGATGCGGATGCTGTCGCGGGTGGGATCGATGGCATCTTGCAGGGCTGCGACGAGTTTTACCTTGTCGGCGTCGCGGCAGACGACCTCGAAGACGGATTTCTGGACGCGGTGTCCGTACGCTTCGCAGATCTTGGCGACTTTCCTCAGCCGCTTCTGGCCTGCTGGGGTGATGGTTTCGACGTCGTAGGTGATGAGGATGTCCACGTCAGTTGACTGTCCAGGGGCGGTAGGTGTCGAGGTCTCCGCGGAGGTGCCGGGCGAGCAGGCGTGCTTGCACGAGCGGGAGAACGGCGCCTTCTATCTCGCGGTTGAGTTGGGGGTGTGGCCAGGCTCGTCGTCGTGCGGCCTGCCAGGCGTTGAGGGTGTTTTTTCGGCCGGTCTCGGTGAGCCGGTATGCGCCGTTGGGGAGCAGTTCGAAGTCGTCGGCGGAGAGTTCTCGTCGGTTGAGCAGGGTGAAGGCGAGCCGGTCGGCGAGGAGGGGGCGGAACTCTTCCATCAGGTCGAGTGCGAGTGCCGGCTTGGCTGGGCGGGTGGCGTGAAGGAACCCGATGTAGGGGTCGAGGCCGACGTGTTCGAGTGCGCCGTGTACGGCGACTCGGAGCATGCCGTAGAGGAACGACAGGAGGCAGTTGACGGGGTCGGTGGGTGGTCTTTTGGTTCGGCCGGTGCCGCGCCATTGCTTGTCGGTGACGAGGTATGGCAGGGCGGCGAAGTAGTCGTGTGCGGCGATGCCTTCGGTGCCGAGCACGCTGTCGAGGTTCTCGGCGCTCTTGAGCAGTTCCAGTCGTTGGGCGATGAGTTCCGCTGAGGCTCGTAGCGCGGTCTGCCGGTGACCGGATGTGTCGCGGCCGGCGCGGAGAAGGACTTGGCGGGAGTTGTGTATCTTGCCGGCGACCATGGCTTTGGCGATCTTGATCCGGTGGTCGTGGTTGTCGACGGCGCGGTGCTGGGCTTGTCGCAGGAGGGGGTTGCCGCTGGTGGGGCCGGCGACGCGGGCTCTGAATCGGCCCATGCCGGTGAGCCAGCTGACGGATCGGCCGTCGTCTGCGCAGCGCAGCAGCAGGTCGTCGGTGATGGTCACGCCGGCGAAGAGGACCAGGTGGTCGACTCGGCTCAGGGGCAGCAGGCGTCGTCCGGTCTGTTCTGGGTGGTAGACGCGGACGGTGTCGCCGTCGAGGTGCAGGCTGGTCCCCGGTGTTTGTACGTAGAGGGTGTTGAGGAGTTCAGTCACGCCACTGTCCCAACGGCCTGGGGGTGAAGAGGTCGGCTGCCGGTCGGGTCTGCCGGCCGTCGGTCATGTCGGGTAGGCAGTCGTCGCGCAGTGAGCACTTGCGGCATCGGGTGTCGTTGCGTGCCGCTGGTAGGTGTGGGGACGCGAGGAGACGCCGGATGGCCTCGGTCGCTTGCACTACCCGGCGCAGGAGGTCGGGGCTGATGGTGACCGGGTGGCGGCGGCGTTCGGCGACGGAGTAGATGTATCCGAGGGGTACGTCGAATCCGGCTTCGAGGAGGCAAAGGGCCTGGCCGGCGAGTTGGAGGTCAGCGGGCCCGTCTGGCTGGTAGCGGCCGACCTTGTATTCCACTGGGGTGGCGGTGGTGCCGGCGAATTCGACGACGTCGCAGATGCCTCTGAGGCCGTACACGGCGCTGCCCACGGGTAGGGAGCGGATGGTGGTGAGACCTGCCCGCCGGGTCAGGCCGGGCAGGTCCACCAGTCGATGGCTCAGATCGCCGCGTACGGTCTGCGCGCTGTCACCCCAGATGCCCTCGACGTGGATGAGCGCGGTCTGTCGGTGGCAGTAGGCGTAGTGCTCGAGTGCGGAGAGCGGGATCTCGGCGAGGGTGCCGTCGCCATCGGTCGTCGGGGTCACGGCCAGAGATTCACCAGTGGGGTGAACTCGATGCCCTCTGGGAGGTTGTCAGTGGCGAGGGTCAGTTGGTAGTCCAGGTGGTGCCGGGCGGGCTTTTCCGTGTTGGTGCGGCTGAGGGATACGCGTTCGGTGAGGCTGGCCGCCGGTGCGACGCCGAGGGCGTCGGGGTGGCTGAAGACGTACAGGCCGCAGAGTTTCATCTCGCCGCGGGTGGCGGAGCGGTCGTGGTCGAACATCAGGGTGATCGCCCGCCAGAAGACGGCGAGGTCGTCAGAGGTGACGCCCGTCTTCGCGGCAAGGGGGGCGGAGTAGAAGATTCGGGCTTGGTAGAGGCCGTAGGGCACGGTCCATTTCGAGCCCATCTCAGTCCGCTCACCCTTGTCGATGTCATCCTGGCGGGTTTGGGTGACCCGGGTGATGGCGTGATCGGTGGGGAGCACCGCGTCGACGCTGCGAGAAAAGGTGAGCTGCACCGGACCGCGCACCTGTCCGGCACCGCCCTTGGTGGTGCCCGTGCTGAGGACGGCGCCGAACATGCGGATGTCGAAGTAGTGCTCGCAGAGCCACCGCTGTGCCTCGTCGGCGCGGCCGGGGTTGGCCTTGAGGCCCTCCTCGATGCGGGTATTGAGGGCGTGGCCGGCCTCGACGAAAATCCCAAACTTCGGGTCGTCGCCGCGCATCAGGGCGACGGTGTCGCGGATCTTGCGCTTGATGGCGACGTCGGTGACCAGCCCCTGTCCGGTCTCGTCGTCGGTACGCGGCTGGTTACCGCCGTCGGGGTCGCCGTTGGGGTTACCGTCGGTGACGTCGAACAGGAGCACAGCGTCGTGGCGGCGGGCCGGGTCGAGGTGGGTGTCGCTCATTCGGCGTCTCCTTCGGTGGTGGGCTGGTCGTCCGAGGCGGGTGGCAGGTCAGTGTTCTTCTTCTTGGCGGCGGCCTCGATGCGCTCGGCGCGCATGGCGGCGCGTTGCTGGTGGAAGCCGAGGACGAACTGGGCCTTCTGCGCCAGGACGGCGGTGCTCGGAATCGAGTCCCGGCTCGTGTCGATCTGGGCGAAGATGTCGTCGAGTCGGTTGGCGTATGCCCTGGCCCAGCCCGGTTTGCGCAGCGGTCCACGTAGGCGGCGCAACCAGGCGGTCGAGGTCCGCTGCCCGTTGACCAGGACGACTCTCGGGTTGGTGATGGCGCGACCCATGTACCGCTCGGCGAAGGTGGTGTTCAGCGGCTGGTTCGCCGCGCGGAAAACCGTCTGCTGAAGGTCATCGAGAACGGCGAAGGCCCTGCCGGACAAGTAAGCGGGGTCGTTGTTGTCCAAGTTCAACGTGGGGGTCAGCCTTTCAAACTCGGCGGTTCGGCTTTCGGGATCGTCAAGTCGACGTGATCGGCGGCGCAGGCCGAGCCGGATCAAGGCCGCGCGTGCCGGATCGACCCGGCCGTCGGTGCGGATTCGGTTGAGCACATGGGTGAGCAGTCGCGGCGGCAGCGGGCTGTCGAGCAGCGCGGCCCGTAGCAGCGCGTGTTGCAGGCCGGGTGGGCGGTCCTCGCCCCTGGCGCCGAGTTTGACCCAACTGCCGGGGGCGCCACCTCGCCCGACCTGCCACCGGCCCGCAGCGCGGACCAGCTGGGTCAGCCGGACCTGGGTGACCTCGCCGGACCAGTCCGCGATCTCGTGATCGTCGATCCACGAACGGATATGGCCCTTGACCCGGGGCAGCGGCATCTCCACCCAGTCGCGGATCACGACCCGGGCGACGTTGCCGCCGACGGTCACCGAGCAGAACGTGGACAGGTCATCGTCGCCGGGATCGATGCCGTCGTGGGGGGTGGTGAGTAGGGCGCGGGCGTCTTCGAGGTCCGGGGCGTCCAGCGGGGCCATGGGGTCGAAGCGGGAGCCGCCGACCAACCACCAGGCCAGACGGGCGTTCTGCCCGGGTAGCGCGGTGCTGTGCCGTTCATCGGAGAGCACCGTCGTCAACGACGACATGAACGTCAGACCGCATGTGACACAGATCGGCGTGTGGGCCAGAAGTTTCGTCAGCTCATAGCCGTGGGACGCCTCGTTGACGCTCACCAGCGAGGCGCTCTGGGTGGCGCCGGGCAGCCACCGCCGCGGAATCTGCTGCGGGATTGTCTTGAGCAGGTCGCGGACCTGGCCGCAGACCAGGCAGTAACCGGCCCGGCCGAGCCCTTTACGCCCGGCGGCGACGCCCGCCCAGTACCGCTTCGCTGATTCGTGTTCGGTGGCGATCTGCCCGTCGACGACGAAGGCCACCATGTCGGCGCGGCTCCACGTCCCATCGGTGACGACCTTCGACGAGTGACCGCCAGCGTAGAAGGCGGCGATGGCAGGAGCTGGGCCGTCCGGCTCCGCGGCAGCCCAGTCCCGGATCAGCTCCCGAAACGCGGTGTGCTGCTTGGCCACCCGGTCGGCTTTGCCATCCTCGGCGACCCAGCCCAACACGTATTCGACGGTGTCAGCAGCCAGCGTCGGCGCGACCCCCACGGTACGAGTGACGTTTGGCATCCACCGCTCGATCCCGAAACGCTGCCCGGGTGTACCCGGATCCGCGAAATCGACCAACTCGACGTTGGCGGGCGTGCCGTCAGCGGCGATGTAGAGCAGGAACCGCACCGGCTTCCTGCCATAGAACGGTGGAGTCACCTCGCCACTGGACTCCGCGTACTCGACGAGCCGCTGCAACAACATCAGACACCCCCGCCCGGAAGGGCGAGTTCCATCCCCCGCTGCGGCACGTACAGAACCCCGGCCTGCACCCGGGCGGAGAACCACTCCATCCGAGGACTGCCGCCGCCGTCGCGGTGAATCGAGTGCAGCATGATGCCGATGTCCTCATGCAGATCGTGCTGGCGCTCGACCGTGGCGTCCGGCCAACCGAACTCCGCGCTGAACTCCCGCGTACCCAGGTAGGGGCGCTGGAAGCAGGCACCCCGGCGGACCCGGCGGCGCAACTGATCCCGGTACGCGGAAGCCGGCTTGTCCGCGTGCGGAGCCGGCACCATGTGCGCGTGGATGCGGTACGCCACGTCCCGCAGGCACACTGCGTTGCGTTGATCGCGATGCGCCACCGTGTCCACCCGGCGGGTGCCCTTGATCGCCTCCGCCAACGGTGCCACGTCCGTGGTCTCGTTGCGACGGATCGTGAACTGCCGGATCGGGCGGAGCACCTCGATCGCGACGATCTCGTAGCGAAATTCCGGCTTCCAGTAGATCGACTCCAGCACGCCCACCGCGGCGGGAGGCGTCATGACCGGGTAGCTCACCCGCTCCACCTTCAGCTCCGGGCGGGAGAACAGGGCGGCCTCACCTGCGACCTGAACCACCACGGGCAGGTCACCCTCGCGGCTCCGTCGCAGGGTCACCCCGTCGATCACATCCGTCGTCACAGCACGAACTCCTCGAAACTCGGGTCGAAGGTGATGCCAGTTGCCTCGTCGTATCCGCCGATCCACTCCACCAACCCGCCCAGCTGCACCTCATCGCCGAGGATCGGCCGCATGTACGCCGTCACCTCCGGGTTACGGAGGACACCGCTGTGCACGGTGGTGGTGTAGGCCTGAAGCTGACGCAGGTCATGCAGGTCCGGCACCGGCGCAGCGCGGATTTTTTCAATCAGGTCGACGAGCGCGCCGGACTCCGCGTCCGTCAACGCACCCTGTGGTGTCACGACCGAGATGCCCTCGTCGTGGATGAGCCGGAACGCCCGCTTACGGTCCCGGCCCCCGTCGGTCATCGGACCGTCAGAAACCGTCTGGAACGCCCACTGCTCACGGGCCTGCTGAATACGCTGTCCAATGTGGCTCGAATCCTCTAGATTCAGCGCGCCGTAGACGCGGTGGTAGTAGCTGGTCAGGGCCTTTACGTCGTCCGGATCAGCCTTGCCGGGCCCGAAACAGCTCTTCGCAACACCGACCAGCTTGTTGTACGCCTTAGGCTGCCCACCGTCTGACGCAGCGAAGATGACGACCCGTCCACGCTCCAAGCGCCCTTCCCGGTTGGCCCGACCGGCGGCCTGCAGCAATGAATCAGCCGGCGCCATCGCCCGATACACCAGCGGAAAGTCCAGGTCCACGCCCGCTTCCACCAGCTGCGTCGCCGCCAGGAGCACTCGCTCACCGGCACGTAACCGCCGGATCACCACCTCCAGCACCCGCCGCCGATGCGCCGGGCACATCCGCGTCGACAGATGCCAGGCGACATCACCGAAGCCTTCCTCCTGCCAACGCTCATACACCGTCCGCGCATCCGCAGTCGTGTTCACCACGACCATCGCCGACGCACCACCGTCGCCGCTGGCGGCCAGCCCGACGCTGGCGTCATCAGCGATGTCAGCCAAGGTCAGACCTGCGTCCAGCCGCCACTCATACGACACACGCCGCATCTTCTCGTTCAGCACCGACACTTCCGAGACCAACTCGAACCGGTCCAGGTCCTCGAAGGTCTGCAACGCCCAGAAATCAGGCTGGGTAGCCGACGACAGCAGAACCGTCGTCCCAAAGTGCTCCACCAGCAGACGCAGGCCGTCCAGGATCGGTACGAGCATGTCGTGCGGCAGCGCCTGAATCTCGTCCAGCACGATCACCGACCCCGCCAGCCGATGCACCCGGCGCATCGCCGACGGCTTACGGGCGTAGAGGGACTCGAACAGACGCACAAACGTCGTCACCACGAACGGCGCATCCCAGTTCTCCGCGGCCTGACGCGCCCAACGCCCAGCCGTAGGAGCATCGAAATCCACCTGGCTGTGATGCTCCAACACCACCGGCTCCGCACCATCCTCGTCGAGCATTTGCCGGTAGACATCGGCGTTCTGCTCGGTGATGGTCAAGAACGGCACCGCGACGATCACCCGACGCAGATCGCGCCGCTGCGCGTGACGCAGCGCGAAACCAGCCGCGGCAAGCGTCTTCCCAACCCCAGTCGGCGCGTGCAACCGGAACATCCCGGTAGGTCGCTCAGCGGCGGCGAGAGACTCCGCGTAAACCTGCTCTCGTAGCCCATCGATCGGCGACGGCGGACGCTGCGCAAGCGCCTCCGCCCGACGTCGCTCGAACCGGGCGAACAGGTGGCTAAAATCGGCGTCCGGGCGCACCCTCGCAGCGGCGAGCTGATGGTGGTGCGCGTGAGTATCCAACCCATCGGCGTCAACCAGAGCGCTGTAGCACAGCCGCAACGCCATCTCCCCCATCAGCGGATCCTGCTGCCAACGCTCAGGCAACGCAGCACTCAGGTCGGCAGGCAAGTCCGGCAGCAGACGGGACAGGGCAGCCTCCGCCGACGCCACATTCCGCGGGTTATCCCTCAACACAGCCATCAACTTCTTCTTGAAGTCGCCCTGGTCCAGGAGCCCACCATGATGCCCGAAAATACCGAAAGCGAACCGACCTAGACCACGGTCCCACGCGACTCGAGTGCCGAACGCCTTGTGATCGATGCCGACTCGGCCGCCACCAGCGGCAACCTTCGATAACCGCTCCTGCCATGCGCAACTGGCCTTGCCACAGTCATGCAGCAAACCCAGCCAATACGCCAGATCGCCGCCCCCGAAGGGTGCCGCGAAACGCCGAGCAAGGGTGGCCGTACCGCGCAGGTGATCTTCGAGAGAGTGCCACACCTCAGTACCAGGAGCAGGGCTATGCGCCCACAACGGATCTTCAGCTCTCACACGCAGTCCCGGACTCGATACCCAATACGGACGACCCATAGAGCCATCAGCCCTCGAAGGAGTCAACGCCGTGCCTGCGATCTGTCCGATAGTTGTCTGGGCGATGCGGGCCGGGGCTACCCGGCCCGCAAGGACACGCCCACGGCGGTTCCTACCGCTGACACCATTACGGTATTTCGACCCTCGGCACCGACTTGCACACCGGGCACCGCAGCCCCACAGAGGAGGACCAGTGGTCGCCATCAACCACCGGCAACCACTATAACGAGGCGGTAGGGGCGCTACTTCGCCGTAAGGGTATGAGCTGTTGGGGCGCTACTTCACCGTTAAGGTATCCGAGCAGTAGGACCGACAGGTGCCAGAGCTTGCCTCCATAAAGGACAACATGCCAAGATGGCGGCGCATGCATTCGATGGCACTGCCACGGCCCTGGCCGCCCCCGCTCGATGAGTAGGGGCGGCCCGCTGTTAGCGCAGCGGGCCGCCGTGCCTCCCCCACTCGGATCTCGAGGAGACTAGATGAGCCTAGGCCAACTGCCCCTGATTACCGTTTCGGACCCGCATGATCGGAACCCTGATCCCCAACTTCCCCTCAAGTGGGCGCTGATTCTCAGCATCAGTGGGGCCTGCAGTGTCGTGGTTGGCACTCTGCAAGGGCTCCCGGCTGGGCTTCTTGCATTCCTGGCCGCCCTCGGGCTGACGTATCGGATTGTCCAAGACCGGTGACTGAGCTGTGGACGGGTCATAGGCATGACCCGTCCACACTCCTCGCAACTGGTTTGCACGACGAGGAGCGCCAAGACCACACCGTGCCATCAGTGAGGCGGTCGTTCGGGCAGCTCACCTCTTCGGTCTTGCGTCTGGGTCCTGCTCAGCGCTGGACCTGGCGACATCACCGCACCGACCCCGCAGTGACGCGCTGCAATCCTCGCCTGGTCCGGGGACCGGGCGCAGCACCGGCCGGTGGGGCGATGCGTTCGTTGACCCAGCCGTTGCGATCCTCGCCCGTTCGGGAACCGGGCGCAGCGCTGGATGCAGGACGCCGCCAGCGTCAACGCTCACCTCATTTCGATCCTCGACCGGTCCGGGGACCGGGCGCAGCCTGGCATCCCGCCAAGCCCGGATGGAGCCAGTGACGAAGTTGCGATCCTCGCCCAGTTCGAGGGACCGGGCGCAGCCCTTCCGCCCGGATACCGGCCGGGCGGCGGAAATAGGGTTGCGATTCTCGCCCGGTCCGAGGATCGGGCGCAGCGGTATTCGGCAGGGGTGGTGCCGATCAGGCGAGGCAGGTTGCGATCCTCGCCCAGTCCGGGAACCGGGCGCAGCGCTCAGGCCGGAGAGACTCCGAGCGAGACGACGAACAGGCTGCGACCCTCGCCCGGTCCGCGGACTGTCGGGCCGGGCGCAGCCGGCGCCGAGAAGGTTAGGGACTGTGCGGGTTGACGTTGCGATCCTCGCCCGGTCCGAGAACCGGGCGCAGCGTCGTACGCCGCGCGGGTCTCGCGTGCCCGCTCCATGTTGCGTTCCTCGCCCGGTCCGAAAACCGGGCGCAGCCTGGTTTTTCCTCACGCTGGTGTCCGCGGGCAGCTGGCACCCTGACCGGAATTGCTATCCTCGCCCGGATCCGAGGACCGGGCGCAGCGAGTCCCAGCAGGGTGACCGATGCCACGAGCACCGAATTGCGATCCCTGCCCAGTCCCGGGACCGGACGCAGCTGGAGCGGTTCCTGCCGAACAGGCAGATCAACCACATCATTGCGATCCTCGCCCGGTCCGATACCCGGGCGCAGCCTGAGCCGAACACGGTAGAGCGGTTCGAGATTCCGCTGTTGCGATCCTCGCCCGGTCCGGGGACCGGGCGCAGCCCCACCCGCCGGCCGGCTTCCCGATGTTCGCGATCCGGTTGCGATCCTCGCCCGGTCCGGGAACCGGGCGCAGCATGTACCTGGCCGAGTCGACAGCGCCGCACGTCAACGTTGCGATCCTCGCCCGGTCCGGGGACCGGGCGCAGCGAGTGGGAAGCGATGACCCCCACGCAGCGCGCAAAGGTTGCGATCCTCGCCCGGTCCGGGGACCGGGCGCAACTCCTGGCCGTCGACGGCCACGGTCACCCGAAGGCCGTGTTGCGATCCTCGCCCGGTCCGGGGACCGCGCGCAACGGGGCCGACGTTGGCGGGCGTGATCGACCCAATCGCGTTGTGATCCTCGCCCGGTCCGAGAACCGGGCGCAGCCTGGGTGCCGCGCAGTTTGGTGCGCTGACACCCCATCGTTGCGATCCTCGCCCGGTCCGGGAACCGAGAGCAGCGCTCGTGCGGCCGCGCACCCACTCGGTCGGCACGTGTTGCGATCCTCGCCCGGTCCGAGAACCGGGCGCAGCCGGCGGCGCACGATCAGCACCACCACGGCGAACACCACGTTGCGATCCTCCCCCGGTCCGAGAACCGGGCGCAGCCCGTCGGGGGCCTGCGCGGGCGACCAGATCCAAATCGAATTGCGATCCTCGCTCGGTCCGGGGACCGGGCGCAGCCCGACGGCATCACGCCGGCTGACATGGCCAAGGCGATGTTGCGATCCTCGCCCGGTCCGGGGACCGGGCGCAGCCGCCGACAGCGCCGCCGGCGCGATGTCTACCTCCACGTTGCGATCCTCGCCCGGTCCGGGGACCGGGCGCAGCGGTGCGCCGTTCAAACGAGGACTGGGTCCACCTGACGTTGCGATCCTCGCCCGGTCCGAGGACCGGGCGCAGCTGGGGTTGCGCTTCCGCCAGGTGGCCAGGACGGCGTAGTTGCGATCCTCGCCCGGTCCGAGGACCGGGCGCAGCACTGCACGTACCGGACCCGCTGCACGGTCTCCTTGCCGTTGCGATCCTCGCCCGGTCCGAGGACCGGGCGCAGCCGCGTACCAGGAGGCCCGGTCCCGGTCGGTTGACCCGTTGCGATCCTCGCCCGGTCCAAGGACCGGGCGCAGCGCGCCGCACCTGGCCGCGTCCTGCGGCACCGGCTCGGGTTGCGATCCTCGCCCGGTCCGGGGACCGGGCGCAGCGTGGGCTGATCGATGGCCGACATCGACTGGGTGTGGATGTTGCGATCCTCGCCCGGTCCGGGGACCGGGCGCAGCCCGCGACGATGGCCGGCGACACGGCGTCCAGTTCGGTGTTGCGATTCTCGCCCGGTCCGAGGACCGGGCGCAGCCTCCAACCAGCGGCCGCCCGCGTAGACGGCGCCCGAGTTGCGATCCTCGCCCGGTCCCAGGACCGGGCGCAGCGTGCTCACGTCCGGCCCCCGCATCGCTGCCAAGATCAAGTTGCGATCCTCGCCCGGTCCGAGGACCGGGCGCAGCCAGCCGGCCTGCCCGTTCACCCGCCCCCGGGTACGACGTTGCGATCCTCGCCCGGTCCGAGGACCGGGCGCAGCCGCCGACCGGGTGTCTAGGACACGGGATGGAGACCCCGTTGCGATCCTCGCCCGGTCCGAGGACCGGGCGCAGCCCGTCCGCCACAGCCGGCCTGCCCGCTTCCGAACGGGTTGCGATCCTCGCCCGGTCCGAGGACCGGGCGCAGCCGCACCGGGCGCGGTAGCCGGTGTGGCCATCCCACCCGTTGCGATCCTCGCCCGGTCCGGGGACCGGGCGCAGCAGTCCGTCAGGGTCAACCGTGACGGGTCGGTCCGGAAGTTGCGATCCTCGCCCGGTCCGGGGACCGGGCGCAGCGAGGCGCAGATCCGCCAGGTGATCGCCTACGCCCGCGTTGCGATCCTCGCCCGGTCCGGGGACCGGGCGCAGCTTCGCGCGGTCGGGCTGCCGGTGATCCCGACGTACAGGTTGCGATCCTCGCCCGGTCCGAGGACCGGGCGCAGCACAAGACGCTGGAGGCGCAGAAGCACGAGATGCCGTGGTTGCGATCCTCGCCCGGTCCGAGGACCGGGCGCAGCGTCGTCGACACCGGGTGCGCCGCCTGCGGTGAGCCTGTTGCGATCCTCGCCCGGTCCGAGGACCGGGCGCAGCGCGGCGCAGGTCCGGCTGCGCCGCGCCGCGGGAAACCGGAGTTGCGATCCTCGCTCGGTCCGAGGACCGGACGCAGCCATTCACCCGGAGATGGAGCGCCGATACGCGGAGTGGTTGCGATCCTCGCCCGGTCCGAGGACCGGGCGCAGCTCCTACTTCCGGGACCTGTTCCGGGCCCAGCACATGTTGCGATCCTCGCCCGGTCCGAGGACCGGGCGCAGCGGTGAGCGCCTTCCGGTTGCTCTCGGGGCAGATGTAGTTGCGATCCTCGCCCGGTCCGAGGACCGGGCGCAGCCTCCGGGCTTGTGACCGTACGGCCAGACCCGGGTTAGGTTGCGATCCTCGCCCGGTCCGGGGACCGGACGCAGCGGGGACGGCCGGGCCGCCGACGCCCGCGCGGTGATGTTGCGATCCTCGCCCGGTCCGGGGACCGGGCGCAGCCGCCGACCGGGTGTCTAGGACACGGGATGGAGACCCCGTTGCGATCCTCGCCCGGTCCGAGGACCGGGCGCAGCCGCCACCCTGGCCGCGAGGTCGCTATCACCGTCGAGTTGCGATCCTCGCCCGGTCCGAGGACCGGGCGCAGCCTCGGTATCTCGGCCAGACGCCAGCCTCGAATGCTGGGCGCAGTCCCGCCGGTCAAAGAACCGGGTGTAGCCGCCGGACGGGTCGTCGACGGCAATTGGAGCTGGTTGCTGCGGTCCTCGCCCGGTCCGGAGAAATGACGTGATCTCAACAAGAATTTGGTAGGCGCGACGCCAGGACACCGACAACGGCGGACAGACCCAGCACCCGAAGCTCACTTCAGCCGAAGAATACTGCCCATGGACTAGCGAGCCCTCTCAGCTAGCAGCGTCGATCAGCGCTCGTCCGAGGTAATCGCCCGCAGATCCGCTCATCCCCGGCAGGACGAAGAAATAACCGCCGCCGACTGGCAACACGTACCGGTCGAGGGCCTCACCCGCCAAACGACGCTGCACGGTGGCGAACCCACGCTCCACATCCTGCTGGAAGCAAACGAACAACATTCCCTCGTCCCGCCGCCCCGCCGCGTCCACCCCACCTCGATACGAGTAACCCCGACGCAAGATCCGACTACCAGCGGTCTCCGGCGTACGCGGATTCGCCCGCCGAATATGAGCATCTAACGCGATCAGCTGCCCCGACGGGTCCGCTCGGTAATCGAAACTCTCGGCCTCCCCGCTGAGGGGAACACCGTCCGCCTTACGACGGCCAAACACTGCCTCCTGCCGACCTACTGACTCACCGTCCCACAGCGCCGTCGCGAACCGGATGACCCGCACCACCTGATACGTGCCACCCGCCGTCCACACCGGCTCACCACCACCGTTGCCCACCCACACCAACCGATCCATCTCGGCCTCGTCACGAACGTCCGGGTTACCCGCACCCTCCCGAAATCCGAACAGATTCCGGTCACTGGCCCGCCCAGCCTCGGTCACCGCGTTCTCATCACGGAACCCTTCGACCCGCCACCGCGGCACAAGATCCGCCCCGGCGAGCTCATCGACCACCGACCGCGCCGTTGCCGCATCAACCGCCCCCACCTGCAACAACAGATCACCATGACAACGCGCCGGATCCAACACATCATTCGGAAACACCGGCATCTCCACCAACCCACGCGGCCTGTGCCCGCCCAGACCGAATCGGGTATCGAACAACGACGCACCGACCGCTACCGTCACCTCAACCAGTCGCCCCACCCCCGCAAACCGGCCCACCACCTGACCGACAGCCACGCTCAACCGACGCAACACGTCTGCAAGCGCACCAAGATCCCCAACCCGAACGTCGAACGCGGCCAACACCGCACCAGCAGGCGGCAACGTCACCACCCCAAACTGACGCCCAACTACCACCTCCCCTGCCGGGCTAGGGTCGTCAGCCCGAAATCCGGCAACCAACCAAGCCACCGCACCCGAACCAACGACAACCCCGGCACCAGCCAGCACGGCCCTACGCGACCCCGACAAGCCAGCCCGCCCACCAACCAACACCAATTCGCCTCCCCACGACCACGGATGATGCACTCGCGCCAGGTCCAGCAATTCCTAGAAGGCGAATGGTTTGCACGAGCGGGCTACCCTCGACCACCTAATCGTCGGAAAGTTCATCCGCTCGTCGGACGACATATTCACCAAATTTCTCCTCGGGAGTCCCATATCGAAGCAAACGAACCGACTCAATGCTACCGTCGAGCACTGGTCGGAAACGACAGATTTCCGTTGCAGCATCGACAAGTATTGCGACCCGCGACCCGGCAGCACACTTCCAGCGGAATTCGGGGTCGCTGCCCAGGTGGTCGAGGTCGGGCTACTCCTTTTCCGCCTCGGCCACGAAGACTCCGACTCCTGGCCGGCCAACCAGAACCCTCCGCTCGACCAACTCACGCACAGCTTGGTTGACGGTCGACTGGGCCACTGCGTACTGCTCAGCCAACTCGCGGCGGCTGGGTAGCCGCGATCCAGGGAGGAACTCATTACGATCAATCCTCGCAATGATGTCGTTGACCAAATTTTCGATGTTCGGATGCACGTCCACCTCTGGCAATTCATCGATTCTTCTAGGTCCGAACACGACAGGGCTAGGCCTAGGCACCCGCGGAGCCCCGCCTTGAGTGGAGGTACCTCCACAAAGCTTCTACCCTGCACGCCACATGCCAGAGCGCCGCGCCTGACCAGTTGAGCGAGTCGCGCCGCTATGTCGCCAGAGCACCAGGGCGGACAGCGCCATGCAACAGCTAACATCTCATCCGCGCCCAGTCCACCGCGACCTGCCAGCGAGGACGCGTATCTCGTCGTGTCGAGACCGCCAGCCCGACAGTGGAAATACATCGCCTGATCGCCCCATCTGGCCAATGATGCACCCACTGATACAGTAATCCCCTAGCGCCATCTCCTTGGATCCCACAGAGCGCTGGCTGCCGAGAAGCCGTTTCTCAGGAGAGCATCTCGGGCAATTTGCTCAAGCGCTGAGTTATGCGGGTTGAAGCGCGGCTTATAGTGGCCCGACCGGTTGTCGAACCTTGTAATAACTCCATTTGCATTAGCATCGAACAAGCCCGCCATGATGACCGGGCTTCCACGAGACAGACTCGTGTGCCCTGCGTAAGGGGCAATCCCATCGATCCAAAGATCGATGTCGCCGATAATATCTCGCGTATGGAAGGCCCGGACGGAGCGATTTGGCATGACCACGTAGTGGTACTCGCCGCTCTTCAGATTACCTCCCGTGCGGGCCCATATCTTCATTGGAATCCATTCCTGAGGATCGCCTTCGGCATGCCAATGCAGCGGATCATCGTATCGGTTGCCATCGTCTTGCACACATGGTTCGGTGTTGTGTACGAGTACCGATTGGCCGCCGGCGATCACGTAGTACGTGTGGAGGTCGTCGACGGTGAGGTTGTAGACGGTGGATTGCTGGGTGTAGGCGTGGGTGCCAGCAACCTGGACGAGATGGCCGTCGGCGGTTTTGAGCCATTGGCCGTGGCGGAGTTCAACGGCGTCGATCCAGCGTCCGCCGGGGGTGTTGGGGTTGCCGTCGTCGTCGGTCCAGAAGGGGTGTCCGTCGGTGGCGGTCGGCGTTTCGGCGTTGTCGTTCTCACCGTTGTCGGGTTGGAGGGTGATGTCGATGAGGTGTTTGTCGCCGTCGCCTTGGATGAGGGCGGTGACGGTGCGTGCGCCGGCGTCGCCGGTTTCCGGGTCGGCGGCGTGGACTTGATCGCCGAGTGTGATCTGTTCGATGGGTTTGGTGGTGCCGTCGGCCATGAGGACCTGGGTGCCGGCGGTGAAGCTGTTGGGGGTGCCGCAGTCGCCGGAGCCTTGGGGTTTGGTGCCCATCGGGTCGACGAGGCTGGTGGGCTGGTTGAAGACGTAGGCGTAGGGGTTGGTGTCGCCAGAGGCGAGGCCGAGGGGGTCTTGGCTGATGAACCGTCCGCTGGTGGGTGAGTAGTAGCGGTTGCGGTAGTAGTACAGGCCGCTGGGGTCGTCTTCGCGACCGGTGAATCGGGTGGTGTTGCCGGCGTCGTCGCCGGTGACGGTGGTGGCGCCGAACGGTTGGTAGGTGTATTCGGCGCCGAGGGTGGTGGTGTCGGCGAGGCTGAGGGTGCTGCCCAACGCGTCGGTGAGCAGGGAACGGGATTCGATGCTGGTGGTGCGGCTGAACGTTTCGTCGAGGCCGCCGGTGAGCAGGTTCGCCGTCGGGGTCGACCCGGTTTGTTCTTGGACGGTGTTGAGGCCGTCGTAGAGAAAAGTGGTGTTGTCGCGGTTGGCACGGCGGCCGAGTCCGTCGTAGCCGTAGCTGACGGTGAGGCCGGGTTTGGCGTATTGGGTGAGTTGGTTTCGGGCGTTCCAGGTGTAGGTGGCGGTGCCGTCGGAGGTGAGGTTGCCGTCGGTGTCGTAGGTGTGGGCGGTGACGCCGTTGGTGACGAGCTGGTTGGCGTTGTCATAGGTGGCCGGGCCGTAGGCTGCGGGGATGTCGGCGCGGGCGTAGCTGCCGCCGACGTGGATCGGCCGGCCAGCGGGGTCGTAGTCGTAGGTCAGGTTCCCCAGGGTGGTGGCGCCGCGGGCGTAGATGAGGCTGGTGAGTTGCCCCGCGTTGTCATAGCCGTACGTCTGGGTCACCCCGGCGGGGAGAGTGAGGGTCTTCCGGCGGCCGACATTGTCGTAGCCGATGCCGACGGTTTCGCTGCCCCGGATAATGCTGGTGAGCTGGTCGGCGTTGTTGTACCCGTACACGGTTTCGGGTTGGCCCGCGACGGTCATCGTGGCGCGTCGGTCGACGGGGTCGTAGGTGTAGTCGACCTGCCCCTGGCCGGTGACCGCCCGGGTGGTGCGGTCCAGCAGGTCCGGAGTCAGAGTGGTCGTGCCACCAGCGGAGTCGACGACCGTGCGGGTGCGGTTACCGGCGTCGTACGTGTAAGTGGTGGTGCTTTCCTGGCTGGACGGGCCGGTGACGCCGTAGCGGACGGTGGTAGGCCGGTCGAGGCTGTCGTAGTCGTAGCCGGTGACCTTGCCGCGGGCTGTAGTGACCGTCTTGAGGTTGCCGCCCGGGTCGTACGTGCGGGTGGTGACCCGGTTCAGCGGATCAGTGACCGTCTCCAGGCGGTCGGAGGCGTCGTACCCATAGTTGGTGGCGTGGGTACGCGGGTCGACTGATCTGGTGAGGTTGCCGTTCGGGTCGTACTCGTAGCTGGTGAGACGCCCGATCGGGTCGGTGACCGTCTTGACCTGACCGGCGTTGTCGTAGGTGACGCGGCTGGTGTTGCCCTGCGCATCGATGGTGCTGACCGGCCGGCTGGTGGTGTCGTAGCTGGTACGGGTGACCCGACCGAGTGGGTCGGTCACGGTGGTCAGGTCACCGAGGGTGTAGCCGAGGGTGGTCGCCCTGGTGGCGTTGTCGGTGACCTTGATGACCTGGCCGGCCTCGTTGGTGTCGAACGTGGTGACCCGGCTCAGCGCATCGGTGACGGTCCGCAGGGAACCATCGGTTTGGTAGCCGTAACCGGTGCTGTGGTTGAGCGGGTCAGTGGCGGTGCTGACCTGGTCGAACGGGCCACCATAGACGGTGGTCGTGGTGCGGGCGTTACTGGTGCCGGCCAACTCGGTGACAGTGGTCGGGTTCCCGTACGTGTCGTAGCCGAGTTCGGTACGCCGGTTCAGGGCGTCGACGTACGCGGTCGGCAGGTTGGTGGTGGAGTGCCGGGTGATCTGCAGGGTCTGCGCGTCAGGGGTGCCGTAGGCGGCGGTGTCGCTGGTGGTGAACCCGGCGCTGTTGAACGTGACCCGGCGGACGTGCCCGTTCGGGTCGGTCAACCGGGTCTCGGTGACCCGCCCGGAGCCGTCGGTCGTGTACGCGAGTTGGTAGGTGGCGCCGCCGGGCATGGTCTGGGTCTGCACCCGACCGTTGGCGTCATAGGCGTTGGTCAGGAAGACGGTGTTACGCGGGTCCTTGATCGTCTTGAGTTTGCCGGCCTCGTACGTGTAGGTGGTGACGCCGCCGTTGACGTCGGTGACGGTCTCCAGATTGCCGGCGGTGGTGTAGGTGTAGGCCACCGCCCGGCCGATGGTGTCCTCAGCCCGAGTGATCCGGTTCGCGCTGTCGTACGAGAACTTGATCCACTTGCCGTTCGGTGAGGTGACCTGGGTGATCGGCCCCCGTGCCCGGACAAAGCCGTCACCGTCGGCCGGGGCCGGGGCACGGGAAACGGTGACGATGTTGCCGTACCGGTCCCGGATCGCCTGCAATGGCGCCTCGTCACCGAACACGTACGTGGTGCCGTCGCGCAGGCGCAGGTCCCAGCCGTCGCCGTTCCAGGCCAGGATCGACCCACTGAACGCGGTCGGGGTCGGATCCGCTTCGAACGCGGCGTTGAGGAAGTCACGCGGTCCGGTGCTGCCCGGGGTGATCCTGTGGTAGCGAACCCGGCCGCCGTCGGGGAGCAGGAGCCAGCAGTCGACGAACCGGTTCGTTGAGTACAGGTTGATGTCGTAGTCGGAGTTGACCCCGATGCCGAAACTCCGCCGCCCGGTGTCGGACTGCTGGTAGGTGCGCCGCACCGCCAACGGCACCACGTCGTCGACGGTCATGTCGGTGTGCTCGTCGAGGAACAGGCCGGTGCCGAGGTCGACCGGGTCGGCGCCGCGTGCCCCACCACCGGGTACCGGGGCGACTGCGGGCGGCGGGTCCTGGCCGGGGGTGATCAGCATGGCGCCGGTGAACTGGTACACCTCGGTGCCCTTGTCCGGCTCCACCCGTTTCCCGTCGGGGGTGACGGTGCCGTGCCCGTAGACGAACCAGCCCTTGTCCGCGGGGTCGTAGTGCCAGAAGTCCATCACCGCACCCGGCTTGGCCTTAAAGAAGTTCGGGTAGATCACCCGCGCTCCGGCCGGGAAAACGTACGCGCTGCCGGGTTGGACGGTGAAGTACGACGGCACCTGCGAACGGGGCAGCGGGAACGGCGCCCGGTCGACCGGGATCGCGGTGATCCCCAACTCGGTGACGACCTTGCCGTTCACGTCCCGGATCACCGCGCCGGCCGGTAGACGTACCTCCAGGCCGGGTACCGCCGGCGTCGTGATCGACACCTCTTTGTCGGTGGGTGAGGCGAACCGCACCGTGTGCGCGGTGTCGAGCTTGGTCAACCAGATCGAGTACGACAGCTCGGTGGTCTGCCCGGCAGCCAGGTCCACACCGATGTCATGCAACCCGAACACCCGGCCGGGCGAACTGGCGGAAGCCCCGTCCACCCGCAACACCCGGTGCCCCGCCGGCAGACCGGTGAGCAGGAACTGGCCACGTTCGTCGGTGGCACTCCGAACCTTGTCGATGCTGACCGTCACCTTCGGCAACGGCTTGCCGTCCAGGGTCAACACCCGCCCGGTCAGCGCAGTGGCACCGGCCGGCGCCCGCAACACTGGTGGGGCCGGCGCCTCGGGCGCGGCACGGTGGGCGTACCAGTCGGTGCCGTCAAGGTTGGCCCGGTCTGGCGTCCACCCCTCACCCTGCGCGCCCGCAGTGGCCGGGGTGGAGGTGCCGGTGCCGGGCATGCCGGTGGTAGCCGACTGGGGGCCGGGCTTACCGGCCGGCAGCCGGACCTCCTCCCGTAATCCGAGGTGCGGGTTCGCCGGATCGCCGCCGAGGCGGGTGCTGGTTGCCGAGGGCCGGGGCAGGGATGGGGTCTGCTTGTCCAGGCCGTCGAACGCCTGCGCTGCCTTGGCGGTTCGGGTGACCAGGGTGGCGCCCATGGTGCCGGTGAACGAGTACGGCCCGATCGTGATCTCGTACGTGCCGCTCGATGGCAGGGCCGGCAGATTCACCGTCGACGCGCCCGCCAGATCCGCCAATATGGCGCCGGTCGGGCTCCGGAGCACGACGAACGGGTAGTACGGCATAGTGCCCGTGCCGTACCGGATGGCGAGGGTCTGCCCGGCGGTGCCGGCGTAGGTGAAGCGGGTGCTCTGCCCCGCCCGGTTCGCGGTCACGGTCTTCGCCGTGTTCAGGCTGATCGCACCGCCGTTGATCTGCTCGGACAAGGTCAACGTGGCCGAGCCGGCCCGCAGGTCGTCGGCACCGACGACGATCCGATACGTACCAGCAGCCCCGGTCGTCGCCTCGACACTGCCGCCCTCAGCGATCGTGGTGTCGAAAATCGTCTGCGACTGGGCGCTCAGCATCCGCACCCGCAACCTGGCGGACCCAAACGTCCACGAAGTGAAGCCCAACGACAGCCGCTGCCCCGCCGTCGCGGTGAAACTCGTCTCCACGTACCGACCCGCGCTGGCCACCGTCAACGCCTTGGCGGCCCCGCCGACCGTCACCGTGCCGGCGTCCACCCGCTCCGCCAACGTGAGCTGCGTCGACCCGGTCTCCGCGTACGGATACACCACCACCTGATAGGTGCCCGCCGCCGGCAACGGGTCCAGGTCGAGCTGCAACTCGGTCAGGACCCCATCGCGCAGCACCGTCCCGTCCGGCTTGAGGATCTGCACCCCGAAGTAGTTCGGGTAGGTATACGACCCGAACCTCAAACTCAGCCGCTGGTTGACCGCACCGGTGAACGTCAACCGGGTCGTCTGCCCGATCCGGGACGACGTGACCGACTTCGCCGCGCCGATGGTCAAGGCACCCCCAGCGACCTCCTGCGCCAAGGTCACCGTCACCGCACCGGTACTGCTGTCCTCCGGTGCCAACACCAGACGGAAACTGCCCGACGTGGCGGGCGTGAACCAGAACGAGCCGAGCGAACCGATCCGCCGCGCAACCACCACCACACCCGACGGGTCGAGCACCTGCGCCCGCACCACCGCCGCAGCCGGGAACGTCCACCCGGTGAAGCCGAACGACAACCGTTGACCAGACGTAGCGCTGAACGTCAGGTCAGCGCCCTGGCCCGGCTGGCTCAGCGACACCGCCACCGACGCCCCGGTCACCGTGATCGACCCGGCGTTCAATCGTTGCACCAGGCGGGCCGTGAACGACCCCGTACTCGAATACGGACTCACGCGAATCGTGTACGCACCGGTCGCCGGTAGATCCGGCAGGTCCAGACGCTGGTTGGACAGGTTGCCGGAGGAGAGAAGAGTGCCGTCCGGGTTCAACACGTCCACGAACGGGGCGTACGGGAAGGAATACGCGGTGAAGTCGAGCGTCAAACGCTGGCCCACCGTGCCCGCGAAACTCATCCGCGCGTCCTGACCCGCGCGAGAGATTGCCACAGTCATCGGGGTACCCAGCGCCAGCATGCCCGCGTCGAGCGAGGTCGACGCTGTCACCGTCACCGCACCGGTACCCGCGTCCGACGAGCCGAACATGACCCGGTACGTCCCCGTCTGAGTAACCCGTAGGTCCAGATTCCCGCCCTGCAAACTCACCGTCGTACGAGTCGCCTGCGTCGTGCCCCACAACAGCGGCGTGCCGTTCGGCTCCCGCACCTCAGCAGTCAAGGAACCGCTCGCGAACGTTGACCCGGTGAAACCCAGACTCACGTACTGGCCGGCGGTCACATCGAACGTCAACTCGGCCTGCTGACCCGCCCGCCCCAGACTCACCTGGGTTCCCGAACCGGTGACACTCAGCGCCCCAGGCACCCGGCTCGACAACGTCGCCGTCACCGAACCAGTTCCGGTACCGGCCGGATCCAACACAATCTGATACGTGCCACTCGACGGCAACGGCGGCAACGCCAAGCCGCCGTACAGGTTCGACAACAGGAACGCCGAGTCGAACTCGTCCCGGGCGAAGGAACCGCCATACGGAGAGAAGCCCACGATCGCGAGTTCGGTGCCGAACGTCGACCCAGTCAGACCGAGGCTGAGACGCTGACCCTTGGCACCCGAGAAACGCAGCAACGCCACCGTGCCCGACGTGCCCACCGTCACCGCGCTCGGCGTGCCGTCCACCGTCAACACACCCGTCGAACCGACATCGCCGGCCGCGTACGACTTCGGCACGGCGATGAAGTCGGTGCCGCTCGTAGCGCTACCCGCAGGAGTGACCACGGTGACCCGACCGGAACCGGCGCTCTCCGGCACCGTCACCGTCAAACTCGACGCACTCGCCGCCGTCACCCGCGCCCGAGTACGCCCCAACGACACGATGTTGTCCGCAGCGGTCGTGGCGAACCCACTACCGGTGATGGTCACCGAGGCACCGGCCCCAGCGGAGGCCGGGCTGAACCCGGACACCGACGGAGTCGAGGTCGCGGTCGCGGTCGTCACGGTGAACGACGACGGACTGCTCGCCGTACCCGCCGACGTCGTCACGGTCACCGCACCGGTGGTCGCACCACTGGGAACGGTCACCACCAAGCGCACCGCCGACGCCTGCGTCACCGTCGCGGCCGTACCGTTGAACCGCACCGTGTTACCCGCGACCGTGGACGCGAAGCCGGTCCCGCTGACCGTCACACTCGCACCCACCGCGGCCCGGCCGGGAACAAGACTCACCACAGCCAGAGCGCTCGACGCGGACCTCGCGACCGACAACAGGTTTCCGCCGTCGTCGTAGTCGTACCGAGCAGCAGCCCCGCCACTACTCGACTGACTGACACCCCGCAGCTGACCCGCACCGTCGTACGAGTAATCCACCGGATTCGACGGCAACGCCGCCGCCGATGACACCTCCGGGGCCGGCACCGCCGCCGCGTATGGCACCGCTGCCGCTGGCTGAGCTGCACCCACTAACGGCAGCTGGGCAACGACCAACATCGCCGCGACCAGACCAGCTCGGACAGACCCAGGCCGTAACCGTGCTCCCACGCGACGCCTCCCCAGCAACCCAGCACAGAGGACACATCGTCACCGCAGCACCACAGAAAGATCCATAGAGATGATCGTCACAGAAAAATGTGGCCAGCGACACGAACAGTAATTGCCGCAAAGATCAACAGACCGGATCCCGAGACAAGAAGCACCGCACGCTCACGATAAGCATCGTGAGTACGTCCCACGGATTCCACACTCGAAGCTCATTCCATCACTGAGCGTGATGGACTCGGGACGATTTGCCACTAGCGCTTACAGCCCGGACCAGTGGCTGCGCAACACACCTTCTCAGTCCTTCAGGCTCTCCGCCTCAGCCACGAAGACACCGACTCCGGCCGGCCAACCAGACCCCCCGCTCGACCAACTCACGTACGGCTTGATTGACCGTCGACTGGGCCACGGCGTACTGCTCAGCCAAATCGCGGCGGCTGGGTAGCCGCGCCCCAGGAGAAAACTCACTTCGATCGATCATCGCGATGAGGTCGTTCAACAATCCTTCGATGTTCGAATGCACGCCCACCTCTGGTAATCCATCGAATCAGCGACTGGTCGCTCCGCAGCCCACGGTAGCCCGGTGGTCACGATCCTCACCCGGTCCGAGAACCGGCGCGCAGCTTCCTGCACAAGCGGGCGACCTGACGGCTGGCACCGCCGTTGCGATCCTCGCCCGGTCCAGCGACCAGGCGCAGCTCTCCAGCGTGACCGCCGACGCGGCGATCCGTCTGCGTCAAGGCGTTGGCAGCAGAGAGGTGCCGTTAGCAGGCAGCCCCAGTGACCACCGCCAACTAGCTGAAAACTCATAATGAGCGGAAACCTCCCAGGTGCACGCCTATGCGACATGAACATGTGATGAGTAGATCCACAATGACGTAGAGCAGGGATGGCTGCCCGTCCCAGCGCGTGCACTGCGCGGTCCGCCAATCCTCATCGTGTCGGATCAGTCCGGGTCGGGCATCAGACCCTGCTCGCGGAGATCGTGGACCTGCCGGGCGGGCGGTGGATACGAATCGAGGTCCGAGGGACGCGGCCCGTCCGGTCCGACCCGGACGAAGGTCTCGACCCGGGTCACCCGGCACGGCACACCCTGCACCTCGAAGTCGTCTGTGGACGGCGGCCGGTGCGCGGCCCGTGCGCGCTCGTACGCCGCCATGACCTCTTCGATCGGGGCATTCTCGCCCGGGGCGAAGGAACCCATGGAGAAGGAGCCCGCGTCCCGTGCCGCCTGCGGCGTCGGATAGGTAACCGCCGTTCGGGGCCGCCAACCGCCACCGACATACGCCCCGATGGTGTACTCGACCGGGAGGAGAACCACGTTGGGATGGGTGCTCACCGCGAGGCGGGAGTCGGCCCGGACATCCTCGCCGACGACGTCGGTCTGCAGGTAGCCCGAAATCATCTCCATCCGGACGAGCCCGTCGGTGAGCCCGGTACCCGCGGTCGGGTCGATGACGAACCCCTCCATCGGCGAACTGCCCCGCTCCGCCTGGCCCGGCGGGTAGGGATCCGGGTCCGTGGGCCGCGGCGGCTCCGGCCCGTCCGGACCCATCCGGATAAACGGCTGGGCGCGGATGATCCGGTAGCGGCGCCCGTTGACGGTGAGCTCGTCGAGCGGCTCCCAGTCGAGCAGCTCGTACGCCGTCTCGTACTCCGCTCTCTCGGTCGCGTGCTCGTCGGCCTCCGGCAGCGCGCTGTGCAGCTTCCGGAAGTGCGACGCAAGGCCGTCGCGGGCATGCTGGGGCTCATCGTCACCGAGCTGGAGAAGCCGCCACCGACCGTCGACCTGCTCGACGAACCCGAAGACCGGCAGACCCCACATCAGCGTCGGATAAGAAATTGACCGCTCCCGGGCGTCGTCCTCGGAGAGCTCCGACACCGGATCGTCCCGCTGCTCGATCCTGACCAGCAGATGATCAGGCACCCGCTCATCGTGATACGTCACGTACGCATTGTGTCGCCCTGACTGCAGAGGCGCAGACTCGCACCGCCGCAGTGGCCGACAGACATCGTCGTTGGTCTGCAACTCATCACGTTGCGCACGTCATGCTTGGCCGCGGCGCTCCCGTCCTCGAGCATCAAAGCCATTTTGATCCTGCATGGCGGTTGGCTTCAATGTGATGCAGGACCAGGATGGCCTGCACGATCGCGGTGGCTCGGCGTGGGCAGCAGCGCAGCTTGACCACGATCTTCCAGGTCGTGAGCGTGGCTCGCTCGTTTCCCGGGCTCGGATCTCGCGTGGGCCCGGTTCACCTCCTCCTGCCTGACAGCTGTGGCCGGAAGCGGTGCGCTTAACCGGAGTGCGCTTCGAAGATCACTCAGATGGACCAGGGCGAGCAGCGCCTGCCGGCCGGGCTCAAGGCACCGCCACCGGGATCGGCACTGCTTATGGTGGTGCGGATGCGTGCGGCGAGGTGGTTCAGGGTCCGGCTGGACAACGGAATCGTGGCGCGGTAGGACAGCATGGCGAGGCACCCGTCCGGGGCTTCGAGTCTTGGTCGACAGCCGTCCTAGCCGGAGCCTCGCACCCTTCGATCACCGGGCCTGCCACACCCGTCCCGAGCTGCAAGATCAGCTTGGACGAGGCTCAGTGATCGGTGGACGTGAGATGGCACCCGGATCGCGGCATGAGCGGACACCGAGTTTGCCTTTCACCGCTTGTTGATCAGCGGTCACGAGCGGCGACACACGTTCGGATGACCGCGGAGCGGTCTCATGTCTCGCATACTGTCCGGCGTGAGGTCGGCGGCGGTCGAAGGAGCGAATGCGTGAAACCCGCCCGGGCACTGCTCGTCGCTCTGCTCGGTTTTACCATCGTCGGCGTTGCGGTAACACTGGTTCTGGCCAGCATTGACCTAATGAAGGCGGATCAGCTGGCGAGCGTGGCTGGCGCGGTGGCCGCGCTGATCGCGTTGGCGCTATCCGTGCTGAAGTCCCGGTCCCTGCCCGACGCTGTCGTTAACGACGACGCGATCTACGGGCGGCTGGCCGCTTCCGCCGAGGAATTTTTCAGCGTGCAGGTGCGCATCGCGACCGGTGGTCATGGCCGCGAACTGCCGCTGCGCTGGGTCGCAGATCCTGATCTCGCCGGTGATGCCGGAAGCCTGGCCGGTCTCGTCGCATCAGTGCGGCCGAAACCATTCATCATTATTGGCGACGCCGGGGCCGGTAAAACGACGCTCCTGACGCTGCTCGGTCGCGCGTTGCTGGCAGACCGCAAGGACCGCCAACCGATTCCGATCCTGTGCGCGGCGGCCTCGTGGCAGCCCGACCTGGAGCTTCCGGAAGCAATCGTCGTGCGGACCCTGGTCGCCACTGGATTCTTGGCTGGCCCGGGGGTGTCTGACGAGGCCGCACTCGCGGGGCAACTCGTCCGGCGAGGGCTCGTCCTGCCGCTCATCGACGGGCTGGATGAGCTCCCCGAGTCGAGGCGCACCAAGGACCACGGGATGTCATAGTTGATCAAAACGTGGGCCGATTGCAGGTCAATACCTTCATTGCCTGCGTCCGTGGTGACGATGATTTGGTATTCGCGTCGCATGAAGGCCAACCGGATTACATCGCGTTCCGCATGGGTTTGGCGGCAGGAGTACATGCGCGCCGAGTAACCACGTTGCTGAAGCCGCCGCGCAAGCCAATCCGCCGAATCGGAATACTCTGTGAAGATGACGGCCTGTTCTTCGCCGCCAGGGATGATCCCGTGCGGTTGGAGGCAGTCGTTGACCAGTCGCCGCCATTTGGAGGGCTCCCAGTCGGGGCTGTCGAGCGTGGCAGCTATTTCATTGATGAGTGAACTCAGCGTGGAGCGCTCAGCCCGGCTCGCGGTGGACGCGCCGTAGACAACCTTGGCCTCGTCGGTTTCGGCCTCGTCGCTACGGCTGTCCCGCTCGGCTTCCATAGCGGCCTCGGCCTGGCTCATCTCTCCCATGTGCGTGTGTCGACGCCGCAGTGTTTCGGCCAGGGCCCACAGCGACGAGGCGGCGCGTTTGCCGTAAACCATGCGGGCAAGCGGCTGCGCGGTTGGCGGGAAATACTCATCCACCATCTCAAGCGCCGCCTGGTAGTAACCGAACTCTGCTGTCGATAGCGGCACCCGGTGGTTTGCGGCGGTTCGGCCCTTGAATAGCCGGCTCTTACCGTCGTAGTCGACGAGATCTTCCTTCATACGCCGCAGGAAGTGGATCGGCCCGGGACGTAGCATCGGCAGGTCGCTCGGCGGCTCCAGCCCGGGATCGGGGTAGATTTCCGGATCGACCAGGTGTGGCAGGTGCCGGAAGAGCCATTCCTTGCCCCGGTGTGGAGTCGCCGTCATAAGTAGCGCACGCGGGATGTTCTTCGCCAGGAGCCGACCGACCTGATGGAAACTCGTCGCGGTCGGGGTGAGCCGGTGGGCTTCGTCGAAGACCACGAGATCCCAGCCGGCCTTGTCTGGACGGATGGCGTCCTGCACCGCGGGGTTGACGGCAGCCAACTCCAGCGACACGACCCACACGTCGTTTGCCCCGACTGCGCCCTCCCGCACGGTGTGAGAGGTGAGGTGGCGCAACCCGCCGCCGAAGAACCGGCTGAAGTCATCGACC
The DNA here is from genome assembly GCF_043197485.1 of Micromonospora sp. NPDC049102. Lineage (NCBI taxonomy): Bacteria > Bacillati > Actinomycetota > Actinomycetes > Micromonosporales > Micromonosporaceae > Micromonospora > Micromonospora sp. NPDC049102. The sequence continues at coordinate 37,538 of NZ_JBICTE010000048.1, forward strand.
CATTTCGAGGTAAGTGCTGCCGGGCACACTACGATCGCTCGCTTGACCAGGCCAAGGCGCTGCATCTCGCGCAGGTACAAACCCGCCATGATCGTTTTTCCAGTGCCTGGCTCGTCAGCGAGCAAGAACCGCAGGAGGGGTTGAGCCAGCATCGCGCCGTACACGGCCGTTGTCTGGTGGGCGTATGGCCTCAGTTGGGTCGACGCGATCGCGCTCGACTCCGCGTTCGTGGCAGCCGCGGTCATCCATCGGGTCCACATACCGGCAAGGACTCGAGCGGAGTCCGCACGTCCATCGGGTACGAGCGTCCGGACCTTCTCCTGCTCGCCCTCCGACACGCTTAGCTCGAAGAGTTTGCCGGCGTCGTCGACGAGGAAGAGCGTCCAATCGCCTGCCGCCGCGCCTGGGAGTGCCATCCGCACGGTGGCGAACTCGGGCATGCCGGCCGCGTTCACCCGCACTCGCTGCCCCTGCTCGAACACCCTGCTCCCATCATGACTGCCGTACGCGTTGCGGGCTCACCCGTCGGCGCTGTCGGCCAACTGTACGAGCGCGACCCTCCAGCGCCCACACGACCAGCAGAGATTACAGGGTGCGCCGCCAGCCGCCCTGGCCCACGCTTCGGCCAAGCGGGTCGAATTGGGGGTCTCTTCTTCCGGCCGCCGGTCGGCCGCGCTGCCGTCCCGCGCCTTCTACCGGCCCCCCTCGCCCGGTAACGGCACTGGCGCCCGATCCACCGCTTATGAGGTAAGGCGCAGGCGGACTGATCGTGGCGGTGGATCAGGCTGGTGCCGTTGCCTGACAGCGGGACGGGGCCGGTCGGCGGCGGGGTCAGCGCGGATCGACGGCTCTCGGGATCTCCCGGAAGTGGCTGGTGACTATCGCCAACGGCGTCCCCCATGCTTCCTTTGCGCGCTGACATAGCGATCCGCTTACGAAAGGTGTCGACGAACTATGTCGGACGTTCTGATCAGACCCGCGCTCATCCCGGGCGCTCGCAGGACAGGGAGATGCCCTCATCCGGTGCGCGACAGGCCGCAGCAGCCTCTACCGGGTCTTCAAATTCCTGCAGATATGACCGATCTGGGTACTCTTGCCCGGTCCTGCCCCACCTCCGGGCATTCCGCTGGGATGACGGCGTGATGGGCGAGGTGTTCAAGACCACCACCGTCGGGCTACCGATGTCGCTGTTCCGCCCAGAAAGCCGGGGGGCGTTGTGGCGCGCCGAGCTCGAACCGGACCAGCAGGCCGCCGGCAGCCGGCTCGTTGCTCACGGCACCAGCGAGACCAGCGCTAGGCGGGCGTTGAGTGACGTGCTCACTGCGGCCTTCGCACGGCTTGACCAGGGCGCTGTCCTTGTGCTGGGCGGTGGCCCTGGTCACGCCAATTGCCTCCACCTGATTCTGCCTGAGCCACACGCCTGGGTCGTCTGGGTCGTACGAGATGGTCACCGTGTTCCGCCCCGGGTTAGATGGAGACATCGAAACCTGGGAGGAACACCAGCGATGCCGGCACCGAAGAAGTACAACGATGAGTTGCGTGAGCGT
>NZ_JBICTE010000049.1:0-36683 GCF_043197485.1 Micromonospora sp. NPDC049102
GCACTCGATCCATGCCTGTCCATCGAATGAGCCAGGCTCATCGATCGGACCCACTGTGCGACACGCCCGACCCACCCACAAAACAAACGCGCTCTTAGAGAAGACCACATCATCGCCCGACTCGCCGACCATCCACGCCTCCCCAGCGGCATCCAGACCCCACACGACCTGGTCACACTCCTACACGGCAGGAAGATCACCATCGTCTGCGACCAGGATCACTGCACACCAACCACAGAAAGATCCGCGCAGGGCAACCTGCGCGGATCATGATCGATATGTGGTAATGATGTGTCCGAGGGGATTCGAACTCTTGTACGTATCATCTGTGCTCCATTACGGGTGCACATGCTTATAGATTACGGCACGGTCAGCTTTGACTCAACCTCGCGCGCTCATTACCGTGCGTGAGCATGAATCAAAATTGGGACGCGTAGGGTCCAAGCTTGCCAGCCAGCTGGCTCAGTTATCGACTGACCGAAATGACCGTGCAGGCATCAAGCTGGAGCCCACCGCTTGGGTCCTGGTGAGCTTCAGCCGGCCGGCGTTGACCGCAACCCGTACCGCTCGCGTTCTTTGGTAGTGAGCGCACGAGGTTCACCGCCTTCGTCAAACTCTGAAATTCACCACAACCGGGCGCAGCGCCAGAGCATCCAGCGCCGATCAGTGCGATGTAACGCGGTGCTCCTGCAACGCGCGGATCTGCGCTCGCACTGCCACGGCGAGGGTCTGAATCCGGATGAGTCGCCCGACCGCCCCGGTCATCTCGAGTTCCGTGTAGGCCGTCAGGCCAGCTTCCTGATCGAATCCGCGACCACGTCAAGCGCCTCGGCGACCATTTCAGGCGACCCACTCAGATCCACGGGATGGGTGTGCAGGCGCTGGTTACCCCCGACCACTGTGATGACCCGGTCCGGAGCGAGGTCGGCCCGGCAGTAGATGAGCATTCCGCGCGGTAGTCGCAGGGCCGTGGTGTAGGCCAGCAGCTGGTAATAGTCGCTGGTACGCGCTAGACCTCCCCCGGTCAGCTTGTACTTGACGTCCGCAACGAAAACGACCTCCGCGCCCCGCAGGAAGAGCAGGTCGGGGTTCATGGTGACGCGTGGCGAGGCGCTCAGGGGAACAGCCATCTGCTCGAGGACCTCGATCGTGGGGTAGAGCCTCGCACGTAGCTCGTCCCCGATCCACTTCTCGAATAGCTTGTTCATGTCGACCAGGAAGCTCTGCGCTGTCAGGCCACCCGCGCCCTGGGTGAGGCCGAAGCCCTCGAGGACCAGTCGAGCAAGTGCAAGAGCCGGTTGGTAGTGCTCATTGAGCGGCGTGCGTCGGATTAGGTCGCACTCGGTCAACGCGATCGGCGAGTCACTCACCCCTTCGAGGCGCTGAAGCAGCTCACCGGCCATGCGACGCAGGACGGGGCCTACTGGCCACCGCACGACATGTCGAACGGCCGCCAGCAGAACCCGGTTCTCGGGTATGTCCGCGGTGAAGTCGTCGAAGCGGCACGGCACTGGCCAGGAGTCCCACGGCCGTGCAACCAGCTGCTGGACGTCCATGCGTCCACGGATCACCGGGAGTCGCTGGTCAACGGCACGGTAGCCGTGGACGAGCCCTCGGCGGGTCGCCCCGTTGATCGCTCGTAGTACCAGTTCCGCGACGCCTTCGACGAAGTCGCTTTGGTCGTACGCCGCCGCGTCGGTTCCCCACTCGACCAGGCCTGCGCCGGAGGTGAACATGGTCAGAACGGTCCGCAGGTCCCGCACCTTGGGCAGGATCTGGATGGTCAGCCGAGGTAGGACCACGGCGCCTACCCAGGAGGTGGCCTGGAGCAAGTACGAACCGGGCTCGTCCGACGGGTTGAGTTCGAGGCGGCCGCTGGGGATGCCGCGGAGCAGGGACACCTCCGCGACGTTGAGAGCTACGGGCCCCGAGGTCTCGTACTCGCGAAGCCTCACTACGCCGGCGACCTGGGATTCAGAAGGAAGACTCATCGGAGTCGTCCGAGGTGGCATCCATGGCCGCGCTCCCCGAAGCGGAGGACGGCCCGTACGCGGCATGCACCTTCGCCCAGGCGAACTGCTCCAGCTGGTCGGGCCGGCCGTACAACTGGTCCTCGATGAAGGGGTAGACGTCGTACTCCCAGATGCGTGCGATCCGCTCGTCGGTGAGGCACTGTCTCATGAAGTGGCTGTGACCGACCTGCAGGTGCGGTCCTTTCAGCAGGACCCGGAGCCGCTCATTTACCTGATCTACCAGTCCGGCGACCCACACCGGCTCCCCGTTCTTCTTCAACCAGTCGGCGAGCAGCGACCGCATCGCTCCCTCGTGCGGCATGAACGGGATGAAATGGAACCGTCGACGCAGGGCCGCGTCCACCATCGCGATCGACCTGTCGGCGGTGTTCATGGTGCCGATGAAGAAGAGATTGCGCGGCAGCTCGAATGGTTCGTCGGGTCGATAGGCGGTTCGTACGGCCTTGTTCCGGTATTCCAGCAGGAACAGCAGTTCGCCGAAGACGCGCGGCAGGTTGGCGCGATTGATCTCGTCGATGATCAGGTAGTGCGGCACTCCGGGGTTACTTTCCGCCTTCTCCGCCATCAGCGCAAGCGGCCCGGAGCGAAGCTCGTAGGTCAGCTGTCCCCGTTCATCGGTGCGTGGCCGGTAGCCCTCGAAGAAGTCCTCGTACGAGGTGGACGGATGAAACTGGACGAGCATCCGCCGTTCTGGGTCCTGCTGCAAGGCGCTGGCCAGCCGGTCCGCCAGATAGGTCTTGCCCGTGCCCGGAGGGCCGTAGAAGATGAGTTGCCCCTTTTCGTGGAGCAGTTCAGCGAGCTCGCGCAGGAACAGTTCGGGCAAGAGGAGATCCCGCGCGGTCCGGGCGATATGGTCCTCCTCCTCGACCGGCTCCACGGCGTCGTGGTTGAGCATCCAGTAGGCGAACTGACCCTGCCCCCAGGGATCGCCGGGCAGCATCTGCTCGAGGGTTGCCCGCAGCCGATCGTTCGCCTCGACGTGCTGCTGACCGCGGCTCAGTGCGCCGTCCGGCTCCGCGAGCCCGAACCGGCGCAGCATGGCAATCTTGCCCATCGGACCCGTCAGCGGGAAGATCGGCAGGAAGCGCCGGGGGTCGGTGACGGCGAACAGCTTCAGCAGCACGCTCTCGCCCAGCCCCTTCGTGCCGAGGTCCTTCCAGTCCAGGCCTCGGTCGATGCGGGCCGCAACCTCTCCATCACCGAAGAGGACCTCACGAAGTTTGTTGGCGAAAGCGTCGAGGGCGACCGAGTCCATGCCCGAAAGGCTGGCGTTGAGCACCGACTGGGGACCCGGGTTGCCGTAGCGCTTGCCGTTGACGAGCAGCCGGAACTGGTCCAGGTCGAAGATGGTCAGGTTCTCAGGTGACAGAGCCTCAGCGAACTGCTGCCGCTGTTCGGCATGCCACTCGTCCTTGTCGTTCGGGTAAGGGCGCTCAGCCTTGAACCTGGCGAGCGCCGCCGCCAGGTTCTCCCCCTCGGGGATCGTCGCCGGCACGGCCTCGCCCTGGCCGGCGACCAGCCTCACCAGAGGCTTGAGCCGACCCACCTCTTCGAGTAGGGCGCCCCGCAGGGCGAGGCCCGGGGGAACCTCGGACCAGGGCCACCACTTCCCCACCAACGTGCTCCCACCCGGATCGGCGTCGACCGGAACGAGCCGGTCTCCGGTGAGGTGGGGCCGGATCTCGAAGAACCGGTGACCGGAGGGGAGCGGACCGATGGCAAGCGCCGCGCCGGCGCCTGGGTTCCGCCAGTCGTACAGGCCGAGCGCAAGCCCCGAACGCGTGGCCCACAGGCGTAGGCCGGCTGCGGACACCGCCCCGGGCAGCGACCAGGTGGCATAGGCATCCGCGCGATACGCGGCCGCCTTGTCGGAAGCGATACGGTCCTGCGGTTGCGAGGTCTCCAGCTCGAGTCCCGTGGCGGCCCGTAGATCCGCCAGAAGCCCCTTGGCGGCGATGTGCAGCTCGCCCTTCAGTTGGGCGGCGAGAGCGGCTGCTCGACTCGAACGTTCCTCGTCCGGATAGCGCGCGCCCACCTCGTAGGTGGCCATGATGCCGGTGGCCTCGTCGCACATCTCCCGCACGGCGGGGTTGACTCCCACGAACCCCTGGCGCTCGGATAGGAACCACATCAATCGCTCGAACCGGTGGACATCGTCGGGATAGAACGCGCGCGCCGCTTCAACCACCGCTAGGTAGCGGTCGGCGTTCTCCCACGTCCGCAGCCAACCCAGCGCCCACATCCGCTCCGGCGCGCTCTTCCACATCACCGGCCAGCCCGGCTGCACGCGGTCCGTTGACCAGAACACTGACAACACGTACGGGATCCGCCCGACGGCCGGTTGCCCCTTACTTGCCAGGTCCCGGGTCACCCGCTCGACCTCGGCGAACCGGGAGCGCGCCTCATCCACGGTGGCCGGCGTGGTGAAGGCGCGGACCAGCACGTTCAGCGCCTCGGGGTCATCGGGCAGGTTGTTGGCGACCTGGTTGAGCCACATCTGACCGAAACCCGAGAAGGCGTTGTATGGACCCTCCTGGCGCGACCACTTGTCCGAGCCTGCCCGGAATGCCGCGAAATCCCGGGTAGCGATGAGCTCCGAAACCAGATTGCGGGCCTCGGCATCCCGGGTGGGCCGCAGCGCATCCGCCTTGGCCCAGCGCTGCCCTACTTCCTCGTCGAGGTCCACGGCCGCCTCGATCTGATCGAGCTTGTGCCGCCAGCGGGGCAGGTCGTCGGGATGAATCACCAGAGTTCACTCGTCCCTGTCATCGACTCCATGCCGCAACCACGGCACGCGACAGCATCCCACGATCGTTCCACCAGCTAACAAAGCAAAACAATCGAATTTGGAAGGGCCATGCCGGAACCAGCAACAGGAGAAGATCGCCAACGGGCTTAGCGTTCTGGCTGCCCTGGATCAGGGTGGTGGCAGCACGCTCAAGGCGCTCAAGATAGCCCGTTGGTTGTCGGTATCCCGACACAGTCCGCTCTCGGCATGATCGGGATATTGACCTGCCGGAAGGCGCCTGAAAGCCTGACTGGCTCGGTCGCGTGACGAGCACACGTACAGAGCGGTTTTGGAGAGGAGCCGGTGTAGTGGCGCCGGAGAACCTGACGGCATATGGCTCAACCCTCGACGCCGAACAGCAGGGGTTGGCGAACCAATCGCGACGCCCGCCTCGGCCGATGCCGGTGATCGTCCTCGCCGACATCAGCGGAAGCATGGACGGCGAGAAGATCCACGTGCTCAATCGCAGTATCCGGAGCATGCTGCACGCGTTCGCCGCGGAGGACACCGCACGGGGAGAGATCCACGTTGCGGTAATCGCCTTCGGCGGGGACGAGGCCGTCGTGCACCAGCCGCTGGTCCGCGCCTCACAGGCACAGTGGACCGAACTCACACCGCGGGGCCGGACCCCGATGGGTGGTGCGTTCGACCTGACCCGGGCGCTGCTCGACGACCCGACCGTCGTGCCGAAGCGGGCCTTCCCGCCCACCCTGGTCCTGGTCTCCGACGGGCTGCCCACGGACGAATGGCAGGCTCCGTTGACGGCATTAATCGGCACCCGTTGGGGTGCGCGGGCACTGCGGCTGGCCATCGGGATCGGCGTCGATCGGACCTTGGAGGCTGACGAGGTGTTGGCCCAGTTCAGCACTCCCGGCACCGCCGTGCTTCGGAGCGACCAGGTGCACGAGATCCCGGCGCAGTTCCGATGGGTGACCGCGACGGTGACCGAACAGCTCCACCAGCGCACCGCACCGAGAGCCGTCCGGTTGGAGGATCTGGATTGAGCACGGAAGGCTCCGCGTGGCCGAGCAGTGTCCGAGCCGCGAGCAACAACCTGCACCTCGATCTCCTGCTCGACAACCAGTTGGGAAGCGGCGGCGAAGGGGCGGTCTTCCGCACCCGGTACGGCGGCCTGGCCGTGAAACTGTGCGCCCCCGACGATTCCAGCCGGGACCGGATGACCGAGCTCTTCGCCCGCCTCCGGTGGCTGCCACTGGACGGCATTCCCCTCTGCCGCCCGCTGGAGCAACTGGCGCCGCCGCATGTCGGCTACGTCATGGAACTGTTGGAGGACATGGTTCCGCTGCGGGAGCTGTGCGACCCGCCGCAGCAGGACGAGGACGCGTGGTATCTCGGCGGTGGGGGCCTACGTCGCCGGCTCGTCCTGCTCGCCCGGTGCGCCGGTGTCCTCGCCATCTTGCACGACCGGGGAATCGTCTACAGCGACGTCTCTCCGGGCAACGTGCTGGTCTCCGCCGACTTCGGATACGACGAAGTCCGGCTGATCGACGCGGACAACCTGCAGACCGAGAGCAGCACGGCGGCCCGACGGCTCGGAACGCCCTTCTACACCGCACCGGAGCTCTTGCGCGGGCAGAGCGGCAACACCGTCTTCAGCGACGTCTACTCGTTCGCCGTGCTCGCGTACGAGGTCCTGACCATGAATCACCCGCTGATCGGCGACTACGTCAACGAGGGCGAGGTCGAGCTGGAGGACGACGCCCAGCGCGGGCTGGTGCCCTGGATCGACCACTCCACCGACGATCGCAACCGGACCCGGTTCGGCTACCCGGCCGACCGGGTGCTCACCCGGCGCCTGCGGGATCTGTTCCGACGTACCTTCGAGGAGGGGATGACCGACCCATGGGCGCGCCCCGGCGCCGGGGAGTGGGCGGCGGCCCTGCACGCCGCCGCCGATCGCTGCCTGGTCTGCCCGTGCGGCCAGAGCTTCCTCGCCGCGCACCCCACCTGCCCGTGGTGCCGGGCCGCCCGCCCGCCCGCGCTGACGGTCACCGTGCTCGAACAGTTCCCGCGCCTGGCTGAAGGGCCACCACCGTTGCTCCCCCAGGACGACCTGACGCTGGTGCTGCAGGCGCACCGGCCGCTCCTGATCACGAACCGCACGGCGGTACGACACCCGGAGGACCCAACCGTGGCGCTGCTTCGGATGGAGTGGGACGGCGGCGCCGAGGTCCGGGTGCGCAACTGCGGACGGTCGATGGTGCGCCGCGTGCCGCCGCAGGGCGGCAACGGACTCCAGCTCATTCCCGGCTCCGCCGCGGTCGAGCACCTGCGCGCTCCGTGGTGGATCCACTTCGACACCGAATTGCGGCCACACCGGATCCTGGTCCTGCAGTCGATCGAGGCGCCCGATGCGCGCTGACGAACTGACCGTGGGCGACACCCGGCTGATCCGCGTCCACCCGGTGATGGGCGCCGTGGTACCGCCCTGGCTGGAGGCGCTCGCGGAGAAGGATCGCCAGGACCGTGAGATCGAGGTACGCGTGCCCGCGGCGACGGCCGCGTACGACCTGGCGGTGCACCAGGGCCGCCAGTACGGCCCTTTCCGAGCCCAGGTGACGGATCCGGACGCGCGTGACTGGCTCGCCGCAGCCGGACACAGCGTCGTGGCCTGGGTCGCCCACGCGACCGACCGCGAGGTAGACCTCCAGTGCCACGGCTTCGCCGGTGCCGACCTCGGCCCGCGGTTGGAGATCGGTGTCGACGACCGGGTCGCCGGGCAGGTCCGCGTCGCCGCCCGGGTACACACCACGGGCTTCGACGAGGTGCGGGACTGGCTGCGACGGGAGTTCTGCTTGCCTCCGCCGGCTGAAGGCGCGCGGGACCGAATCGTGCACAGCGGTGGGCCCCGGGAGCAGCCCGCCGGGAGCGCGTTCACACTGCACGGCACCCGCTGGGTCGCGGACGTCGCGCTGGTCGACAACGTACTCCGGATCACCCGGATGACCGGCGCGGATGCCCGGGGGCGAGGCCGCTGGCACCGGCTGAGTGAGGTGGACGTACGGTTCGTCGACCGGGGCGCGGAGGCGGACGCGTCGGAGGCGATCCGGGCCGCCCTGCTCGGCCTCGAGTCCGACGGACGCACCTACCTCGACTTATGGCAGGCGTACAACAACATCGAGCGGGAGGCCCTGGTTGAGGACGCCAAGCGGCTGCGGTGGGCGAGGTTCCAGTCGTGCAAGGTGACCGCCCGGGGTGACTGGCGGTTCGAGCTTCAGCCCGGCGAGCGGGCCGCACGGTTTCTCGGCACGGTGGCCGCGTACCCGGGGCGGCTGGAGCTGGAAGCGGCCGGGGAGCTTCCCACGGAACTGGCGGAGAAACGCGGCCGGGCCACCGTGGGGGTGCACGGCGAAGTCCGCGGCGCGGCGGTGGGAAACTGGACGGTGGACCTCGCGGTCGCCGGGGACGAGCCGCCACCCGTGACGGGCTACCTGTTCCGCTCCCTGTCCGGGGACCGGTCCCGGTTGCGGCGGCGGGACACCGCCCGCGAGCGGATCGAGAACGACCAGGCCGAATTGCCCGGCCTGCGACTGCTCATCGAGGGACTCCCGCGGCCCGGCGCGCAGCCACGCGCCGACCCGGCACACGACCGTGCGGTGAACCGGGTCATCGGCGCTGCTGCCGGCGAGAGACCGACGGAGGTGCAGCGGGCCGCTCTCCGGATGGCGCTGCGCACACCGGACATCCTCCTGGTGCAGGGTCCGCCCGGCACCGGCAAGACTCGCTTCATCACCGATCTCCTGCGCTGCCTCGACGAGCTGGGGGACCGAGCGGTGGCGGTGAACCGGACGTTGCTGTCCAGCGTCCAGCACGACGCGGTGGACAACGTGGCCCGCCGGGCCCGACGGCTGGGCCTGCCGCCGACCCGGGTGAGCAACAAACCAGAACGGGACCGGCAGAACACCCGACAGTGGCGGGACGAGACGGTGGCCGCGGTCGACCGCCACCTCGACCGGCACCGTCCCGAGGTGGCCGGCTGGGACCGCCTCGTACGGCTGCGTCAGCTGGCGGCCGCCTACAGCCGGCACCCCGTCGCCGGGCCCGATCTGACGAACCTGCTGACGGAGACGAAGCGGCTGGCCGGGGCGGAACTGCCGGCCGGACTGCGCAGCCGGTTAGACCGGACGTTGGCGGAGCTGCAGGTGACCGGCACGCTCGGCCGGAGCCTGACGGACGAGGAACGGGCTGCGGTGGCTCGGGTCGTCCGATCGATCCGCGTCACCCCGGTCTCCTTCGCGGACGACGGCCCGGAGCGGGCGGGCGGCGCGCTGCGGCTGCTGACCGACGTGCTCGACGAACAAGCCCAGCTCCTGCTGGGGCGGGCCGCCACCGGGGCCGCGGACCAGGCAGCCCTGCTCCCCGACCTGGCGGAGCTGCGGTTGGCGCTGCTCGACCGGCTGGCAGCGGCCACCGGCCTGCTGCACACCCCGCAGCACGATCCGGCCGTCGAGGACCTGCTGATCGAGGTCGCGGAGGCAGTGCACCAGGTCCACGCGGCGTCCACCGACAGCGCCGCCGAGGTGCTTCGCGCGTACCAGGACGACCTGCGGGAGGACCTTGACCTGGTGGAGCGGACCCTGGCTCGGTATAACGCGGTGCTCGCCTCGACCGTGCAGCACGCCGACTCCCGCGAGATGTCCCGGGTGCTCGACGCGCCGTTGCCGGTCTTCGACACCGTCGTCGTCGACGAAGCAGCCCGCGCCAACCCGCTCGACCTGATGATCCCGATGGCCTTCGCCCGCCGGCGGATCATCCTGGTCGGCGACCACAAGCAGCTCCCGCACATGCTGGAGCAGAAGGTGGAGCGGGAGCTGCGCCGCAATCGTTCACTCGACGGGTCCGAGCTGTCCCAGAGCCTCTTCGAACGGTGGTTCGACCTCTTCGCGAGCGAGCGACCCGCGGTGCGGACAATCCGGCTCGACACCCAGTTCCGCATGCACCCCGCCCTGGGGCGGTTCGTCAGCTCGGTGTTCTACGGCGGCCCGGACGTGGTCCACTCCCACCCCTCCACCCAGGAGCTGACCCACGACCTGAGCCCATGGGCCAGGAAGGTCGCGGGCTGGATCGACGTCCCGCTGGGGGCGGGTGCCGAGGAACGGACCGGATTCAGCCGGACCCGGCTGGTGGAGGCGATCCGGCTGGTGCGGGAGCTGCGGGAGCTGGCCGCACGGGACGAGGCGCGGCAGCTCACCTTCGGCGTGATCACTTTCTACCGGGAGCAGCAGGTCCTGCTGGAGACCGAACTGGTCGATGCGGGCTTGGCCGTCGTGGACGACGAGGGAGGGTTCACACCGGTACCGGCGATGGCCTACACCGCCGAGCCGGTCCCTCGACAGCGGCTCCGGGTGGGCACCGTCGACGCCTTCCAGGGCATGGAGTTCGACGTTGTTCTGCTGTCGGTGACCCGGAGCAGTTCACCGCCTAGGTCCACCCCCGACCCCGCCGAGGCCGTCCGGCGGTACGGGCACCTGCTCAGCGACAGCCGCATGTGCGTGGCGATGAGCCGGCAACGCCGGCTGCTCATCGCGGTGGGTGACGCCGCAATGGCGGAACGGTCGGCGACGCCGGAGGCGCCGGGACGTCCCGGCCGGTCGGTGGCCGAGGGGCTGGTGGCGTTCCGGGAACTCTGCAAGGGGGTGGACGGTGGCGGGATTCGACGTTGACAGCCCGGTGGTCCTACCGGACCACGTCCGGTATCGGGGCGACCAACTGTGGCTGCTGTGGCCAGCCCTGCGCTACCGGGTGGTCGCACCGCTCGTGCACGAGGAACGGCTGAACGTCTTCCAGTCGGCGGTGCTCGGGCTGGCCCGGTCCGGATACCGGGAGGTGGGCGAGATGGCGGCGCTGCTCGGCCTCCAGGGTGACCTGGTGGAGATGGTCCGGTCGGACCTGCGTGCGCTGTCCTACCTGGACCGAAATGGCGCGGTGACCGACACCGGGCTGCAGGCGTTGCGGGACGGCTTCCTCGACCCGACCCGGACCATCACTACGTATGTCTACCAGGACGTCCTGACCGGATCGCTCTGGCCGGCGTCGACCCTGCAGGCCCGGCTGGCGCAGGCCGACTGGCGGGCCCGGCACCAGGTCTCGCTGCAGCTGCGGACTGCCGGTGCGCCGTTGCGGGTCACCGCATTCCCGGTGCTGCCGGAGGGTTGGACGGGCACCGAGCAGCCCAGCCACGAGGAGGTTGTCGAGGCTGTCTCGCGTGGTGAGCGGGCCAAGCAGGAGCGGGGCCGGGCCCGACGGTGGGACCGGGCCGCCCCGGATCGTGTGGTCTCACGGGTGGCCTTGATGACCTCGGGTGTGCCGGTGTGGATTCCGGTCCCGCTCGTGTCGGATCGCCACGAACCGGCGAGTACCGAGACCGTGAGCTGGGACGCGTTCAGCCCGTTCAACGGCCGGTCCAGCACCTACCTGCGGCGCCTGGTGGCGACCCGGCTGCAACAGGTGCCGGCGCTGCGCGAGCAAGTCGAACGGTTCATCGGCCGGCGCAGCGAAGCGGTGGTGCTGGAGTACGACCGGCTCGACATCGCGTTGCGCCGACGGATCGGCGAGGTCCTGGAGGACCGGTTCGCCGGTCTGGTCCGGGCGCACCGCGACCTCTTCGAGCTGCTGACCCTGCTGGAGCGGGACATGGAACGGGCCCGCCTGACCGGGGACGGCTGCACCGAAATCGGCGACGTGGTCCGAAACGCCTGGCGCCTGCACGAGGTCGTCCTGCGCGACATCGTCGCCCGGCACCCGCCGCCGGCCGACGCGCCCGAACTGACTCCCCACGGGAACCAGTTCGCCGGTCCGCTCGGACGATGCTGCCGGCGACTCGGGATGCCGTTCGGCGAGCACCTCCAGGTCCTCGGGTTCAAAGCGGACGAGTTCCGGAAGGCGGTTCGTCGTCCGGAGAAGGTCTCCAACACGCCGGCGATGCTCGCCGCGGTGCTGGTCTCGGGCGCGCACGGCGGACCGGACCATCCCGTCCGACGACTGGCCGAGGTCCGCCCACACCTGTTCACCGAGCTGAGGCGGTTGTCGAGCGACCGGAACACCGGCGGTGCGCACGCCGCGGTGGTGCCGCTCAACCTCGACACCGGCGAGGCGGCCTGGGCGCTCGCCCAGCACACGACGGCCGCGTACCTGGGCGTCGACCTGCCCGATCTGTCCCGGCCTTCGCGAAAGGACAACCAAACCCATGGGGAAGAGCAAGTCCCGGTCGCCGTACCGCAACCTCGGGGCCCGGTCCCGGCCCCGCGCTGACGAGGTCCAAGCCGATCTGGCGCTCGCCGCGCGCCGCGCGGAGGACGGCTCCGAACTCGTCAACGCGCTGACCACCGAGGCCCTGACGCCCGCGCAGCGGTCCTCGGAGGAGGTGCTGACCACCTACGACAAACTCACCCTGCAGATCGAGGAGTACCGGCGCTGTGCCCTGGCCGCCACGGCGCGGCAGGAGGCGGCACGGACCCGGGAGGAAGCGGCACGGGCCCGCGAGGAGGCGGCACGAGCGCGGGAGGAGGCGGCCGAGGCGGACCGGCAGCGCATCCGGACAGACCTGAACCTCGCGGCACAGGCCCAGGCCGAGGCGGAGGAGATCCGTGGCCGGCTGGCCCGGGCGGAGGCCCGGCTCGACGAACGGGATGCGCAGCTGCGGGACCGGGAGAAGGCGGCCGAGGCGGGCTTCGTGGCGGAGGCGGAGCGGGCCCGGGCGGCGCTCGACGCGGAACTGGCGGGGCTGCGACGGGCCGCGTCGGCGGAGGTGGCCGCCGAGCGCGAGCGGTGGGTGACGGAGCGGACCGAGGCGCTTGCTGAGATCGAGCAGACCCGGCGGGATCGGCTGGCCGACGCGGAACGCGTCCACGCCGAACTCGCCCAGGAACGCCAGCAGCTCACGAACGGGGCACAACAGCTCGACTACGACCAGGGTGCCCTGCGGGGACAGGAGATCCAGCTCGAGCGGCGGGAGCGCGACCTGGAGAGGGAGGTGACCGCGCGGGCCGCCGCGGAGGTGACCGCACTCGACCGGGACCTGCAGGTCCTCCGGATTCAGTACGCGGCGGCCGAGGAGGCGGTCGCCGACCTGCACGGCAGGCTGGCCGAACGGGAGCAGGTGCTACTCAAGATCGGCTCTTCGGATCCCGCTCACGTGCTGGACGAGATGGAACGGCTCCGCGCCCAGAACGCCGAACTGCGGGACAAGCTCGCCGCCCGGATCGGCGACGAGGACCTAGATCGGCTCCGCTGGTTGGAGCAGCAGAACCGCGAGCTGAACACCACACGCGAACAGCTCAGCTACGAACTCCAAGAACTCCGGGGCGCGGCCCTCGCCGACCGGATCAACAACCTGCAGGTGAAGCAACTCGCGGACGCCGAACGGCACTTCGAGGTCCTCACCCGCGGGTACGAGGGGCGGATCGCGGAGTTGCGGTCGGCCATCGACGCCCTCTACCAGGACCGCCCCGACCCGGGTACGCCGCTCTTCCCCCGATGCGTGGCGATGGACGACGACCCCGCGCTCGACGAGCCCGGCGAGGTGTCCGGCGACCTACCGGACCTGGCAGGGTTCGCCCGCTCGCTGCAGACGACGATGTTCGCCGAGCACGACCGCGCGTACCGCTTAAACGACATCTGCGTGCTGCTCGGCGGACTGGCGATGAGCCGCCTGCACCTGCTGGAGGGGATGAGCGGCATCGGCAAGACGTCCCTGCCGAGGGCCCTAGCCGGCGCGCTCGGCACCGACTGTGCGGTGATCGAGGTGCAGGCCGGCTGGCGTGACCGCACCGACCTCTTCGGCCACCACAACACCTTCGAGCGACGATTCGAGGAGACAGAGTTCCTGCAGGCGCTCTATCGGGCCCAGACACCACGGCACCGGGACCGGCCGTTCTTCATCGTGCTGGACGAGATGAACCTGTCCCGGCCCGAGCAATACTTCTCGGTGCTCCTGTCGAAGCTGGAGAATGACGACGGGGTGCCAATCCAACTGGTGACCCGCGGGGACGGCCGGGCGCCGCGCCAGCTGGTCGGCGGCACGAGCATCGCACTGCCGCCCAACGTGTGGTTCATCGGCACCGCCAACCAAGACGAGTCCACGTTGGAGTTCGCCGACAAGACGTACAGCCGGGCCCACCTCATGGAGTTGCCGGCGCAGCGGCCCCGGCTGGACCGAAGGCCGGTGCCCGCCCTGCCGCCGTACGGGACGGACGCCCTGCGGCGGGCCTTCAAGCAGGCCCGGCAGGCACATCGCGAGGACGAGAAGGCTGTCCTGGCGTTCGTCGAGTATCTCACCGGCGACCTCCAGGAGCATGGCCGGGCCCTCATCGGCCCTCGCGTGGAGAAGCAGTTGCGCACGTTCACGCCGGTGGTGGCCGCGGCCCGGCAGGGCGACCCGACAGGCGAACAGCCCGAGTACGGCGACGCCGACCAGGACGGGCGGTCCCTTGCAGCCGACCACTTCCTCGCGATGAAGGTGCTCCGCACCGTCCGAGGCAGGTACGACGTCACCGTGACGGGCCTCGGCAAGTTGCGTGAGGCGATCCGCACGGCGTGGGACCTGCACAAGATGGCGGGTGAACCGGCTCGCTGCGTCCGGTTGCTCGACGACGAAGTGCACCGCCGGGAGAGCTGACGTGGCCGATCGGACGGGTGCCGCCGACCCTCTGGTCGTGGGCTCGGTCATCGACACCGCACGGCTTATCGCCCAAGCCGGCGACATCAGCGCTTGGATGACGACGAACATGTTCGTCCCGGACACCGTCGAGCGGGCTTCGCTGCGGGACTTCGACCGGGAGATCCAGCGCGGCCTGGACGACCTCGCGCACGTCTGCCTCCGCCCGCACGACCGCCTCGCGCGGACGGAGGAGGTGGTCCGGGCGGACGTCGCTCGTCGGGTCCCACCGGCCGGACTGGCCCGACTCGCCGGGCATCCGGAGGAATGGGCCGGGGTCGAGCACGGACGCATCCATCCGCAGCGAGTGCTGTCCCTGCGCTACGTTGAGGACGTCGACTTCTACGAGAACCGGGTGGCGGCGCAGTTGGTGGACCGGTTGGACGAGTATCTGACCAGACGGATCCACGAACTGACCCTGCTCGGCGCGAGCCTCGCCGACATGAGCGCGTTCGTGGGGGCACTGCACGGCACCAGCTCCTGGCGGCGGCGCGAGCGAATCGCCGAGCTGGTGGCGGTGGCGGTCGCGGACAAGGCAGCGTCGGCCGCCGCCATCGAGGCGACCCACGCGGCACTGACGAACGCGCGGGGCCGGCTACGGGCCCTACGCCACTCCCCCGCACTGACCCACGCCGACCGGCGGGCGCGGGTACCCATGCGACTCAGGTGGACGAACCTGTTCACCAACGACCGCCGGTACCGGCGCGTCGGGAAGCTCTGGGAGCGCTGGGCGGTGCAGCAGGCGGCGGATACGGACCAGGCACGGGCCGACAGCCGGGACTTCCCCGCTGCCTACCGAACGTATGTGGCCGCGCTGTCGCTGCGGGCCCTGGCCCTGCTCGGGTATCGGCCAGACGACCCCGACGCCCCCGCTCCGGCAGCGGGCACCCAGCTGCGGCTGCGCGGTCCGGCAGAGGAGTTGACATGGTCGATGAGCGAGGACGGTACGGTCGGTGTACACGCCTGCGGGACGGAAGTGACCCGAATCGTGACCGACCCGCGAGACCTCGGCGCGAAGGTCCCCGAACCGGTCCGGCAGGGCTGGCTCGCCGATCTGGCGACACTGCCCGGTCCGATCGTCGTCGTCTACCCCGGCCTCCGGACCACTAGGTCATCGCTGCCCCGCCCGGTACATCAGGGCTTGCATCCGGCAGGTTTCGGGACGACGGCCTGCCTCGTGCCGATCAGCCCGTTGGAGATCGAGGGCGAGGAGCGGCTGGCGCGGGCCCTCCGGTGGACGCTGCAGGGCCGGTGGTTCAGCCACGGATACCCCCTGCCGGTGGAACTGCCCGCTGGGGTGCCGACGCTGCCGGCCAGGAACTGGCTGCGGCCGGTAGGCGGCCGGCGGGTGCTGCTGCTCCGCCGACCCACCTCCGAGGAGCGGTCGCACCTGATCCGGGAGGCGGTGGACGGGCACCGAGGCCCGAGCCGGGACAGCCAGCTTTTGCCGTCAGAGCTTACGGCCGCCCTGGATGCGGCGGGGGCAACCTTCGGTCGGTTCGACACCTGCCCGATCTGCAAAGAGTCCGGGGCGCGGGTGCACATGCGAGATCGCGATACATTCCAGGCACGGTGCGGCAACTGCGAGGCCATCTGGGGCAGCCGGGACTGCTCCTGCGGTGCCCGATACCCGGTTCTGTGGCCGTACAACGCGGTCATTGACACTGCCGATGGTGATCGAATCGACCGGACAGCCGGTGCGGATGTGTTGGCAATGCCCTGCACCGCCGCGGAGATCACTCCCGGTTCGCGGTTCCGGTGTCCGAAGTGCCAAGAGTGTGGTGGACGACCGGGATGCACCTGCTGGGCCGACCCCGGAGGGCGTCAGATAGCGGAAGGCCGCATCGAAGCCTCTGCTACAGAGACGTAATGCATCGCCCTGATTCGCACATGGTCGCTACGTCCGCAAGAATCTTGTGCACCGGCCACCACCGTCCTCTATTAGTCGCGGTGCTCCCACGGGGTCCGCCCTTGCCAGCCGGAGAGCCAGGGCCGTCCTACGTTGCGGGCAACGGCGAGGACGTAGCCGTCCGACCCTGCTGCAGCCCGGTCCGGTACTTCGAGTCCTGCCCGTAGGCCTCGTCTGCGGTGACCCACCGCGCTGACGGGCCTGTTGTCAACGCGCGTTCGTGCATCCGCAGGTCCAAGGCGGGTTTCGTGGCGAATTCCACGTCCGCTGCGATGCCGGTTTCCTCGCGGCGGGCAGGGTCATCGCACCCGCCGCACTGCAGACACAGCTCCCGGTCGATCAGCGTGCGTCCGGCCCGGCTGGCGTAATCGAGCGAGCTGGTAATTCTTCGTCCGTTCGCCTAAACAGTGGCGGATGATCAACTCTGTCTTCGAGGGCTAGATTCGAAGATTACGTCTTTCTTCCATGACTTGCGTCCGCCCGATGACCATTGCGGACAGCTTTGGGCATAGCACCGCCAGTACCAGGAGCCCGCTCCATTGCGGCGGAGGTCAACCGAGTCACCGCCGCAAGCACCGCATCGTGGTGGCTTCGAGAACTCTCTTGCGTGTTCGTGCTCTAGAAGCTTCCGTGCGAAGTGAGCGCCGCGCATCGTCACCATCACCTCACGCGTCCAACTCTGAGATAGCGAGTTGAGGCTGCCGAGAAGCACGGTCTGCTCGTCGATGATGACGATCTTTTGATGCATGACGTTGACCTCGACGACGGCTTGCACTATCGAGCGAAGGTCGTTCAGGTATTTCTGGTACGTCGGTTTGCGCTGCAGGTTGTCGCCGGGATCGCGGACGAAGAGGGTCACCCGGACACCCCGTGCGACAGTATCGGCGAGCGTCGGCAGGATGGACCTGACCCTGGTGGCCGTCCATGGCGCCCAGATCCAGATTGATCGACGTGCTGCCGCGAGATGGTCGGCAAAGACGTCATAGAACGTTCGCTCATCGTGGATGTCGGTCAACCGGACGTGTTGCGCCAGAAGCTCAGCCAGTTCTCCGGTAAAGGTGCCGGCGAGCATCGACCGGACTTGGTCGGGAGCCGTGGTTGGGGTGATCAACATGGCGGCCGGGACGACTCTGGCCCGCCGGCTTTGGATCAGGCCGGCGACGATGCTGAGCGGTGTGCCGGCAGGGGCCTCGTTGATCTGTCTCCGGCTTCCGATGAGGTAGAGCCGGGTTTGGGTACGAGTGATCGCGACGTTGAAGAGCCGGATGCCCTCTTGTTCCCAGCTCCCTCCGCCGCGGTTGGCCAGCGCCATCCAGCGTTTGTCGTACTGGTCCTCGACCATGTCGAACACGACGACTGGGAACTCCCGGCCCTGGAAGCGGTGTGCCGTACCGACCTCCGTACCTACGGACGACGTGCTCTCGTGGTCGCGCAGGGCCTCAAGGGTGGCTTCAACCTGCTTGCTGTAGGGCGTGACGATACCGGTTCGTTCCCCGCGCGCTTGGTGATAGTCGGCAAGGACGCGGGCGAGCAGCGCCCCCGCTGGCCACCATCCGCTACGCCGTTTGACCGGTCGGACGCGCGCGATCTCTCCGAGCCCGTCGACGTCGACAAGGACGATCTCTGGGTCATCGTCGGCGTGTTTGCGGATCTTGTCGCCGGGCTTCAGGAGCCCGTCATAGGCGATGGCATTGGCCAGACTCATGATCTCGGGCCCGAACCGGTGCTGGACGTCCAGCGCGGTGCAACCAGGATGTCTCTCGGCCTCTTGCGGGGAGGTGATCCCGCAGTGCGCGAACACGTCGGGAAGCAGCCATCGGTGGACGTCCGGCCGGTTGGCGCGCTTGACGTCGTCATTCCGAATGGCTCCGAGCTGCATGAAGTCGCCTAGCAGGACGGCTGCTCTGGTCGCCCGGGAAACCGCGAGCAGGACTTCGGGGAGGTTCGCGGCGCTGACCTCGTCGACGAGTACGACGTCGTACGGTCCGTCCATGAGGGCTTTGCTTGTGCGCAGGCGAGCCAGGGTGGTGGCGACCATCCTGGCGCCCTTGATGATCTCCCCTTCCTCGTCTCGGCGTAGCCGATCGAAGTCCTCCTGCAGTTTCGCGTGACGCTGCTCGAGCCGCTCACGTTCGAGTTCCGTCGCGCTGACTCGGCTGCCAAGAACCCGCATCTGCGCCTCCACGATCGGAAGCTGACGCTGATCAGCATCCCGGACCAGCGCCCGTTGTGCCTCGGTCGGCGCGCCGGCCTCCGCGGTCAGCAACCTCTGCCGTGCCAGCTCGAGCCGCTCGCTGGCTTCGCGGGCGTTGGTGCTCGCCCGGTCGGCGTGCTCGCGCGCCTCGACCACTTTTGCGTCGGCGGCCTGGAGGTCCGATCGGCTGCAGATGATGGCATCGCCGAGCTGGCGAATCCGTTCGTCGGTCTTCGCCTCCTGTCCCTCAACGAGGCCGCGCGCTTCGCGCGCCTGGCGCTCCGCGTGATCTGCGTCGACCCGAGCAGCGTCGAGCTGCTTGCTCAGTCGCTGCAGTCGTGTGCGATCGCGCAGCCGGGCGAACTTCCGTGTCTCACGCAGGTTCTGAATCTCAGTCTCGACGAGATCGGCAGTGTGCCCGGCGGTGAGCGCACGCGCGGCGAGGTTCTCGGCAGCCGCCTTCACTGCGATCAATTCTCGCTTCACCTGATCGATTTCCGCGTACGCCGCGCGTGTCGAATCGAGTTTCGCCAGATCGCTTCGTGCTGCGGCAAGCCGTGCTGCTGACTCGACCGCCTGGGTCTCCCTCTCCCGCATTGCCGCTTGCGCGTCTGCCGCGGCAGCGGCAAGTTGGGGAACTGCCGACTCGGCAGCCAAGACCCTCTTGGCCAGGTGGTAGGCGGCCGAGTCGAACCCTGCCAACTCTTCCTGGAGACCGGCCAGTCGCTCGGCGTCTTCCCTCATTCGGACCAGCCGCCGTTCCACGTCCTGCAGCTGCTGGTCAACCTCACGCAACCTCTTACGCACAAGAACGGGCAGGCAGACCTCGGGATGCTTGAGCACGTCGGGATGGTGAGGAGGTCCGACGCGGAGGAGTTCGCCAGCTTGATGCTGCCGCCGTCCAACGACACCGAGGAGCGCGTTGTCGACGGCGATGTTGGTGGCCGACACCAGCAGGACGCGCTTGCCGGCCCCGATCAGGTCACCGATTGCCTCGGTGAGGACCCGGGTCTTGCCGGTTCCCGGCGGTCCCCACACCAGATGCACGCCGCTACCCGTGCACGCTCCGAACGCAGCCATTTGCATCGGCGTGAATCCGGAGATGTCCCGCAGGTTCGTTGGTGTCGGCGCGAGTCGACCGTTAGCCAAGTCGTGCGCCAGCCCTGCATCGGTGAGGCCCGCGATGGCCTCGCGCAGCTTCACGAGGAGGTAGGTCGCGGGTTGTTTGTTCTGCCAAAGGTGGGCATCGGCAAGGTCGACGAACTCGGCAACCCGGAGTCGGACGACTTCACCTTCCTGTACCGCCTCCAGGACCGCGTAAGACGATCCTGCCTCTGGACCATCTGCACCTGACAGGCGGAGGGACTCAAGCTGATCCAGATTGGCTGCCGAGCCACGGAGGTCGACCGCGAACCAACCACGCTGGCTTTCCTGACGAGCGCGCCCAATGCGGACGAGACGCTCCTTCTGCTGAGTCCCACCCTCGGAGGCGATCCAGAGGTCCAGTGCGCTGCACACCTCGTCGCGCCAGTCCGGCAAGACCGACCCCCATCGCGTCGCGGCGAATGTCCGCCGTGACATTACCCTCTGCTATCGATCAAGCACCAGTGTCGCGGTTCCGACTACCGGCTCTACCAACATCACACGGAGCGAGCGCCAAGGGGAGGTTCCGCCCTGGAGCGCAAGCGGGCTCTCACTCACTCCGGCAACCCCCTGCATGCCATTGCCCGAACCGCCCGGATCTTGCGAGACTTCCCAGCTTCGCAAGGACCCTCTGCCGTGTTCAGCGGACTTCACGTCGCTGTCGGCATCTCGACAACACGAGCTTGGGTCACTTTGGCTCGCGCTCGCAACCACCAATCAGATGCAACGCTATCTTCGGCCCGCAGAAAAAGGCGTAGGAGCCTGAATTCTACGAACGCTCTTCTATCTCAGATAAGCGACAGAACACCCCTTCTGAGCGGCCAAAAGCGGAGGAGCCCGGAGAAGGGGCACCGCGTGGTGTCGACCGGGACGCCGGTACAGTGAAGCAGCGGCATCTTGCCCGGACAGTGTCGACTACGTACCGGCAGCTTGCGTCACTCGGGCATCATGCGGACATGTCTCGTGAACTGGCCGCCCGTACCGAAGCAGGCACACCTGCTCGGCGCAGATGGCCCTGGCCTCTCTCCGACGCAGGAATCGCCATCAGCGCCGCCCTGGTCATCATTGCTGGCGGTGGGTTGGCAGCGGCGATGTGGGCCGTCGCCGACGCTGCAGCGGTGAACGCCCGCCCCGGCATGCACATCGAGGCACTGAAGTACGGTGTCGGATCGGTCGCCGCAGCCGCCGCGGCAGTCGGCCTGCTGCTGTCGCTCCGCAAGCAACGGATGGCCGAGGACGCACACGACCGCGACGGGGAGAAGTTCCAGCTTGCCGTCCAGGCGCAGCGGCACACCGAAGCCGACGCGGCCGCACGCCGGCTAACCGAAACCTATGTCAAGGCCGCCGAACAGTTCGCTTCCGAGAGCGTTGTCGTCCGTCTCGCCGGGCTCTACACCCTCGAACGGGTCGCGCAGGACAATCCCGACCAGCGGCAGAAGATCGTCAACCTAATCTGCGCTTACCTGCGGATGCCGTACACCCCACCAACCGGTAACGACCACGAAAGCGACCGGGAACGCACTTCCCAACTCGAGCTGCAGGTCCGGATAGCCGCGCAGCTATTCCTCTCCGACCACACCTGCATCCCGGCCCGCAGAAACCCTCGCGTCAAGGCCCCCGAGACGTATTGGCCGGATCTGCATCTGGACCTCACCGGCGCGGCCCTGATCGAGCTCTCCATGTGCAACAGCGTCGTCCGGTACGCCAGCTTCGCCAGCTGCGAGTTCGTCGGCGGCGCCACGTTCCGCGGGTCGAAGTTCGACATGGCAGATTTCACGACAGCGCAGTTCACCGCCGGATCTCAACGCTTGGCAACCGGTCGTCTGCCGTCAGGCGACCCTGCCAGCGGGGCCGTGAACTTCAACGGCGCAGAGTTCCATACCGCCATCTTCACGGGCGCCGACTTTGGTGGCCCGGCCTCGTTCGTCGGTGCCGCTTTCCACGGATCTGCGGACTTCGGCACGCCCGGTCTGGCCTCCTACGACGCGCTCAAAGGCGGCTCGGCGTGCCCTGGACCGAACGTCCGCACCGCCCGATTCCGGGACCAAGCGGTGTTCAGAGGCGCAACGTTTGGTGGCGCTGCATCATTCGGGTACGTCCGGTTCGACGGGCCCGCCGACTTCGCCAGTGTGACCGCCCATCAGGACGTCTACCTGGCCGGTGCACGACAGGCGGTCACGCGTCCCGGCCACACCGCGGTGAGCTCAACTGTATGGCCGCACGGGTGGGAGATGGGCGACGACGGAGTCCTCGTGGCCATACCTCCCGGCCCGGACGGCACCTGGCCGGAGCCGGAGCGCCTGCCTCCCGAAGCCGGAAAGGGAAGACGGCGGCCACGCTCAGGCCCGTGACCGCGTCGCCCAGCAGAATGACGCTGGCCACGCACATGATCCTTGAAGCCTTTTATCCTCGGCAGGTCGGGTTTATCGACCTAATGAAAGACGAGGATTGCCTACACGATCGTGGTGGCCAGGTGCGGAATCCGGCCGCATCGGGTCGAACTTCCGCTGTCCGCGCGTTGGCCCCCGCCCGGCACAGTGCGCGTTCGTGCCGATGGGGGATGAGTGTTTCTGGCCCTCGGTGGCTTGCTGCCGCTGCCGGGTTCAGGGTGGGCGGCGACCGCCGGAGGGCTCCGAAACGTCCCGCGGCTCTGCTCCGGTGGAGTTCGCCTTCTCCACTCTGCGGCCGACGCGGAGGCATCTCTGGTCGAAGAGTTTACGCAGGTGGGTGGCTATTCAAGACAGCCTGAAGGGCGGCCCGTGCATTGGCTTCTTGCTCGATCGCGTAGCCCCGGTGCAGGCAGCGTTGCGCGAAGACGCCAACCGGATCCGGGCGTTGCGCGAGCTGCTGGAGGCGGCTGCGGCTGTGAGTGTTGAAGGGCCGGCCTTCGTCGTGCGGCACGGTGCCGACGTCTACGACGTGGATGGTGGTGTCCGACGGCAGGTTGTCGTGGATGCGGGCGGTGATGCGGACGCCGCCGAGGTCGGCGTCCGCGCAAATGACAACCCCGGAGGTCTGCTGCGCCGCCTGGACGATCATCGACACGACGGCGTCGGGCGGCTGCCCGTGGCACCAGACGACCGGCAGGTCGGCCCGGGTGTCACAGACCGCTTCGGCCGCCTGCCGGTTCTCCACGACCAGCAGGACATCGCCCGGCTCGGTGACGGTCAGTCGCGGCAGCATGTGGGGACTCAGCCGGATGTCGTGCGGCCCGGGCATCGCCGACAGGTCGAGGATGGAGCCGTCGGTCGTGTGCAGCAGGATCGGGCCGCCGAGCCCGATGTACGGGTTGCGGGCCACGCCGAGTGCGATGAGTGTCTCGTGGTCGAAGCCCATCGAGGCGAGCAGATGGTTCACGTCGTCGCGGGCTTTCGTGTCCTTGGCGTGACTCTGCACAAAGGCGCGAAGCGAATCGTGGCTGCGGCCCTCGGCCAGGTCGGTGGCCGCGCGCACCGCCCACAGCAACCGGTCGGGATGATCGGTATCACGGAGTGCCCGGCTGACATCCGGCCAGTCGTCGGCGAGCGCCGACGCGATCTGCTCCGCCTTGGTGCGAAGGGTGCTGGTGTTGTCCCGACGGCGGCTTCGACGTTCCTGTTCGGCTGCCGTGAGGTCGGGGTGCGGGTACACCCGGCGTGGCGGCTGGGCCAGGGCGTTGCCGTTGAGGGTGTAGCCGATAGTCACGCAGCCAAATTCGGTGAGCTCCAGCATGATGCGCAGCGCGTCGGTACCGAACCTGCTGCTGACACCGGCCCAGCCGTGCTCGCTGCGGATGACCCAGCTCCAGTCGCTGTCGCTGAGCAGGCCCTCCGGTCGGCGGGGGGCCTCGCTCGGATTTGCCGTGCGGAGCCGTGCAGAGCGCGGTCTCGGTCGGCCTCGGCTGTCGCGGGGGTAGCGGCCGCTGGGAGGCAGTGGTGCGTAGGCGACCAGGCCCGGATAGTCGCGGATCCAGCTCAGGGTGATCTCGGGATCCAGTTCCCCGTCGGTGGTGCCGTCGGTGTCGGTCATGTCTGCGGCTCCGGCCGGAACGAGGTCATCCAGTCGGAGAGCAGTTGCACCCGGGCGGTGTCGGCTTCGCTGCCGATGACGACCGGTGCCTGGTTGTACGGCATGACGTCGGACGGGCGGCGCAACTTGATGTAGAGGCTGGACGCGCCGATCGCGTACCTCTCCATGTCGTCCTGCAGGGCGCCGACGACGCTGATCGCCCGGTCGCGGCCAATGTTTTCGAACAGGGCGACGGCGTCGCGGCGGTGTGCCGCGCCGAGGTTGCGGCCGAGTTCGTCGAGGACCAGCAGCAGCGGCCGGTCTTGGGCGCCGGCGAGTGCCGCCGCGCAGACGAGCTTCACTGCTTTGTCGTCCATCTGGGCGGTGTTGCCGCGCAGCCGGTACGACGACGGCGGCTTGCCCTCGCCGCGCCGCCACCGTGGGGTGATCGTCCACTGCCACGGCTTCTCCGGGTCGGCGAGGGCTTCCGGTTCCGGGAAGTCGAGGTTGCCGCCGTAGCCGCCGTAGGTCTGGTCGAGCCGGTCGAACTCGTCGGACACCTGCCGCAGCTTCGCCTTGATCGCTTTGGCGGTGGTCGACCGCAACGCCTCCGACGTTCGCCGAGCCTCGTCGAGCGCGGCCTTCGCTCCAGTCAGGGTGATCGTCTTCGCCTGCCGCTCCCGCTGGATCTGGGAGGCGTTCTCCCGGTCGACACGCTCATGATCGGTCAGGAAGTTCCCGACGATCCGCAACACATCGGGGATCAGCCGCACACATGCACCTCCGGTGCGCCGGTCGGCGCGTTGCTCGTCGACGACGCGCAGTTCCTCCGGCCGGTTCTGCTCCGGGTCACCGGGCGGAAAGCACGCGGCGCGCACCTCGTTGGCCAGCCGCGCGCACACCTCGTCCCACTCCGCCGGCGGCCGCATCGCCTCACTCTCGTCGAGCGTGAGCAGATGCTGCTCGGCGGTATCCACCGTTCCGGTCCACTGCGCGTTCAGGCGGGGAAGATCGAGATCTGTACGGTGCTGGAGCAGTGCACTCCACTGTCTGCGGTTCTCTTCGAGTTCCTTCTTCAGGGTGGCCAGAGTGCGGCTCGCCGTGTCGATCTGCTGGGCCCGGGCGGCTTTCTCACCGAGAGCGGCCTCGTAGCCGATCTTCGCCTGCCGCAACGGTCCGTCGAGTTTGCTCAGCTCCACTTCGATGGCGGAGTTGCGATTACGGAGCTTTGTCACCTTGCCTTGAACCGCACCAGCCTCGGCCTCGGCTTTCGCGCCACGCAGGTGCGCGTCAGCGCGGCTCTTGGTCCGTTCGGCCTCACGGATGCCCTCGTCAGCCTCGTCGTCCTCGCCGGCGGCTTTCTCCAGTTGATCCTGAGCGGCTCGGATTCGGCCAGCACGACCGGTCAGGGCCTCCGGGAGACCGGCGATCCCGTGCACACCAGCCACAGGATCGATATGCCCGTCAGCACCGGCTCGCTCTGCCAACGCCGCGAGGAATCGACCCACCGGCAGGTCGGGATCCGCGGCGGCCGGCAGGCCTGGCCCGAGCAGGTGGTCGGCCGGGTCTGCTTCGACCAGCAAGCTTCCAGGTAACGCGGCCAGTAGTTGGACGGCTTCCTGAGCTTGGTGGTGAGCGACGGCGACCGCGTGCCGATAGGGCAGCAGCCGAGCTTCCCATACAGGCCGCTGCTGTTCGGTCAAGGAGATCGTGTCGACCAGCGGCGCAGCGGTGATGTCGTTCGCCCGTAGCAACCGGACCTGGGCGACCGCGACATCCTCGCCCTTCTCCGCCGCCGACAGCGCCGCCTTGGCAACCCGCAGCGCGTGCTCGGTACGGCCTTTGATCCGCTCCGCTGCCTGGACCATTCTCCCTGCTTCGGCGATCTCCTCCTCGGCCTGTTCAACGGTGCGCCCGTCCGCTACGGCCGCGACGGCTTGAAGGGTGCGCAGCTGTCCACCGAGGGTTTCGATCGAGCCGACGTTCTGATTCTGCTCGACCTTCAGCGCGCTCTCAACGGCCTTCTGGTCGTCGTACGTCTTGATCCGGGTCCGGCAGCTCTCGTCGAACGCCTTGTCGTCGGACAGCCGATGGACCTTCTCACCGGCTGTCTCGATCTGCGCGCCCAGTTCCTTGCGCCGACGCTCCTTCGCCTCGACGTCTTGGCCGATCCGCTCGGACTCGTGGAAGCCGTCGACCAGGTACCGCGCGCAACGGCTTCGCCAGCTGTCACGCGCCTCGGCCAGCAACGTGCGGGCACGCTCCCGTGAGGCGATGCCGTCCTCCACCACCTTCATCCGGTCGTCCCACAGCTCGTACTCCTCCTCGGCCCGCGCAGCCCGCCCGGCATGTTCGTACTCCTCGGCCCGGGACTTCTGTTCCTGTTCGATCTCCGCGGTCAGGCCGGTCAGCGCACCGATGGCCTCGAAGATCCGCTCCGGGGTCAGCTCGTTGAGCGGCTGGGCGAGCAGGTTCGCGGTCGGGCTGGCCCGTACCGACGTCGACAGGAAGGACACACACCTGACCGTCGAGCCGTACAGGGTACGGGCGAGCCGGTTGGCGCGGATGTCGGTGCGGCCGTTGCTGCGCGGCAGCGCATCCCACAAGCCGTCGGCGCCGCCGGCCCGCTCGTCCTCCGTGTCACCGAACGGCACGTGCAGCCGATGGGCCCACCGCAACTCCACGTGCGGGCTCTGCCGGTTGATCCGCAGCCACACCGTCAACGCCGACGCATCCAGCTCCTCCGCCGTGGTGGCCTGCGGCGGCACGAACGCGCCGATCAGGTAGCCGCGGTCGGCGTTGGCGTGCATCGCCTCTTGGCCGGCGAGCTCGGCGGTGAACAGCAACTCGGCCGCTGCCTGCGCCCCCGACTGCAACCGCCATTGCTCGTCGGCGTGCAGCAGGCTCAGTCCGGCGATGAACGACGACTTGCCGGCACCGTTGGAATCCGAGGGCCCCTGTCCTGCCACGGTGATCAGCCCACGAGCAGTGATCGGCACCGGGTGAGTCGACAGCCGCGAGATGTTGACCATCTGGATGCCGGCGAGGACGCGCGCTCCGACGATGTCCTCGACGACTCCGTCCGACGGCACGGCTACAGACGTCAACGCTGCCCTCCCACGCGGTTGTGCCGGCGTTCCCGGATCGCTGCGGCCAGCGGATGGTCGGGTGCCGCGGCGAGAATCAACTGGTCCTGCAACTGCTCGCGGGCGGCCGGCGTCAGCCGCGACAACTGTGGGCCCGGGACGTATCCGCTGTCGTGGTCGCCGCCGCGAACCGTTCGGAGCAGCCCGCACGCGGTCAACCGGCCCAGGGCCGCTCTGACCTCGCCGACCGGCACCTTGCTGTCACGGCTGACGTCTTGCAACGTGGTTGGGTACGGGCTCTCCCAAGAGTCCGCAGCGATCTGCTCCTCGCTGCGCGGAATCGCCACCGAGTGGACCAGCACCAGGACCAAAACGGCCCGGTCGGCCAGCGACAGCGGCTGCCACCCCGTCTCGGTGAGCTCAGTCCGTACGGCGTCGTCGAAACCGGACGTGAAATGCAACTGATCAACCGTCACCAGTGTCCGACCGGTTCGGCGAAGTAGCTCTTCCAGCCGCTCACGGCTCGTCGCATCGCTCAGCGCGGGCAGGAACTGCCGGTGAACCGGGCCACTGCTGTGCTCCAGCAGCGCGTACGCGGCTTCGACCAGCTCCCGCTGCCGATCGGGCAACGTCCCGAGCACCTCTTCGAAGATCGAATTCGGGCGGTTCACGACCCCTCCGACCTGTCCTCAGTGGTGTCGGGGATCAACCGCCACAGCTCCCGAAGAGTGCTCAGCTCCAGCGACCCGAAGGACGCGATCCGAGGACCAATCCGCACCGTGTCCGCTCCCTCCAGCAAGACCCAACCGGATACCGCAAGGCGCCGGAGCCCCGCGGACAGCAGTTGCTGACGGCTCACCTTGTTGCGGGCCGGCACCAGCCGTTGCAACACCTGACCGACATGACCGGTCGAAGCCGGCAGCCCGGGCCACAGATCCGTCGCGGGATCAGGCCAGCAACACCGCAAAGTCGCGGCCAGCACTCGCAGGGTTCCCTTGCTGTCCATCATCGAAGAGCCCGGCATCCCGTACTCGATCAGAACAGCCGGTCCCGCGCTGTCGGGCAGGTTCGGGATCAGCCACACCGCCCTGGCGTCAGCCGCCACCAGACGACGCAACCCGGCCGGTGTCGGTCCACCAGCGGAGACCTGCTGCGGACCGCCAGACCGGATCCGCGCCCACCACAGGGCCGCATCCCGCTCGCTCACGCCGCCTCCTGCTGGTCCCGGCGGAACCAGCCGTCAGAGACCCACGTCCGCGTGGACGTCACATCGACACGCCACCCGTCGCCCCAGGTCACCGTGTACGGCAGCTCCGGGCGTAGGTGAATCGCGGTCACCTCCGACAACACTCGCCGACTGGTCGGCCAGTCACCCGCGTCGGCGAGAAGCTGCGCCACCGTGACCACATCCCGCCCCGCAAGCAACTCCTCCGCGCGCTGAGCCAACAGCGTCGCCTCTGGGTCGACGTCGACCTCCGTCGGCGGAGGCTCCTCGTCGACACGCGGTCGCGGCGGCGGCACCCGGCCACTGTCGGACTGCAGCCCTTCCTCCACCGCGTCCAGCAGATCGTCGGCGGTGAAGAACGGCTCCGGCGCGTCGAACAGCAAACCGTCCAGCGCCTGCGCCAGCCCCTCGGTACTGCTGTCCCGCGCGAACGTGCGCCACCGCTCGGTCGGCAGCAACCCCAACGCACGCGTCTTACCAGCGTGCGCCAGCAGCCGCCCGGCCGCGGTGTTCAACGCGTCGCGATAGGCCGCCAGCGCCATCCGGAGCTGCGTGCACTCCGGCAACAACTGCGGATGCCGGTCCGCGGCCGCATTGTGATACACCCGCGCCTTGTCGACCAGGTCGCTGTTACCCAGCAGCGGCTGCGCCTGCGTCCGCAAGGACTCGACCGTCGCCGACTTCGCCAACTGCATGATCGGATTCGCCAGCAGCCGGAAAACCGTCGTCATCTCCAGCAACTGCTCGCGCACCACCTCCGGGGTCGTGTCATCGTCGTCCAGCGCCAGCCGGGCCATCGACAACATCCGGTGCAGCTCCGCCTGGCCCCCGGTCTGCGACAACCGGCGCAGAAAAAGCAACATCACGTACGGCGCGAACGTCGCCTGGTAGAACATCTCGTGCGGCCGCTCGTTGACCCGGGTCACCGCACGGTACGACCGCAGCACCTCGAACCGGCGCCGGACCACATCCGCCGGCGCCTCCGGACATGCAAGCACGGCCTGTTCGATCGTCATCCCGGCTGGCCCCGCGTCAGCGAACGTCTGCAAGATCGACTCGTCGACCCCGACCGAGTCCGCGTCGTCCACCATCGCGTTGGCGTTCCGCGCCAACACCGCGAAGACCTGCCGGTAGATCCCGAGAACAGCCGATTCGGCAGCGTAGTCATCGAACGTCAAGGCCGCTGCATCGCTCATAGGAGGTCGACAATATCGCGCTAGGCCAGCAAGCAGGAGAACCTGCGTATGCCAAAGCCACCGAATGCTCCCCCGGCCTTCGACTGCGAGATCATCGGACAGCTCATAGGCCGCGAAGGTATTTGAGGACTTCCAGGACGAGTGTCATGGTCGCGCCGAAGGCCGCACCGCCCGCGATCACCGCCGTGGAGGGGTCAGCTCCGCTGTGGTGGAACAGCACGGCTGCGACGACCCCGACACAGCCGGAAATCACTACGGCGACCACGACAGACCGGTGTTCGCGGGAGAGGTTGCGTCTGGTCATCGGGCACCGCCAAACAGCCGGCGGACTACCAGATCGCGGGTCTCGGCGACCCGGGCGGCCAGGTCTCGCGCCGCCACGACCTCATCGTCAAGTGCGCGTAGCGCTGCGACCAGCGACTGCTGCCGAGCCTGCGGCGGCAACGGGATCTTCATCGCCGCGACGTCCGCTGCGGTCACGTATGCGGTCACGGTAGCCCGTGCGAACGCCTTCATCCCATCCGTGCCCGCTGCGGAGCGCAGATATGCGTACAGGTAGTAGGGGTTGAGGACGTCGGGGTCTGAGACTCGCAGACGCAGCAAGTTTGTGCTCAGGAGCCAATTCGACTCGGTCGGCCGCACGATGGCGGGTGCCGTAAGTGCCCCGGTCCGCACGCAGAGCACATCGTCGGTGCGTAGCCAGTAGTCCTCCAATGCCTTAGCGGTCGCTCGCGGGGCTCGCGGCGGTTTGTCCGCCACGATTCTCCCGTCACGCAGGTGCCGCGGCAGAACGATGGGGACTCCCTGCTCGTCGGATCGCTCTTCAGCTCGCAGCCGCGAGTATGAATAGCCCGCCTTGACGTCGCAGACGTCGCCAAGACGGACGATCTGCGCGCCGAGCGGCTGGGAAGCAACGACCGCTGCATCCTCGGCCGCCCTGCGGCAGTGGAAGGCCCGCGAGTAAGTCGCCCCCAGGCCGGCGCGGGCGGCTTCGGCGTCGGGGACACGGAGCCCTATCGTGCCTGGTAAGTACTCCGCCGGGTTGAGCGAGTAGGACTCCGGCCGGATGACGGCCTTGGTGACGGCGGCACTCAGACTCTCGATGCCCGGGTGTGGCCGACCGGCCGCACGGTCGACAAGGAACGATCGCCATGCTCTCAGGATGTCGGCCTGACCTCCCTCATCGAGCAACGCGCGGCCACCGCTTGACACACCGAGGTTCACCGCGTCGACGAACAGGATCGGCTGGTCCGACCCGGGTGCCCGCCGGACGATCCAGACACTGGTGGCAACGGACGTGCCGGCATACAGGCCGGGTGGGAGGGCAATGACCGCTTCCACCATGGAATCGTCGACCAGTCGGCGGCGGATTTCCCGCTCGCGGGCATTGGCCGAGACGGCGGCTATCCGTGGCATGATGATTGCAGCCCGGCCATCGTCGCTCAACTGCTCGATGCAGTGCAGGAGCCAGCGAAAGGCGGATCGGGCTGGCGGTGGTGGGAATGGCTGCCAGTCGGTGTTGGGGCGCCGGTCGAGCCACGAATCGCTCCCGAACGGCGGATTGGCAAGGACGTGCGTGACCGTTGCGCGCCGAGCTTGTGCCGCCAAACGCAGGTCGGCTGGTTCGCCTAGGGCCAGCAGGGTGAGTCCAGAGAGGCTCAGAGCCGCAGCATCGGGGCCGAGCCCGTGCAGCCGTAGGGTCCCCGGCCGGGCCGCTACGTCGGCCGCAGCGATGAGCAACTCGCCAGCTCGCAAGTACGGGTCGTAAACGGACTCGGCAGAATCGTCGATCACCGCCTTGGCAAGGAGGGCCGCAACCGTGCGCGGGGTGAGGAAGCCGCCCGGGGGCAGGGCGGCCTCGTACGCGTCGACGAGGGTGTGCACGTTCGCAGCGCCGAGTTCCGAGCTGCCGGACATGAGTCCCCGGACCTCAGGGACACCTTCCGGGGTCAGCCGCCGCAGTGCGGCGAAGACCTCGGGCGAGACGCCGTGACGCCGCGCCGCCTTCCCGGCGGTTGTCGCGATGCGGTCGATGAGCCATCGCGCCCCTTCGGCCCCTGCATTCGGCGCGATCAGATCGTTCAGCCCGGCCCAACCCTGCGGGTCCCGCTCGCGGAGAAAGATCAACGTGAGGCGCAGAATGAGGTTGTCGATCTCGACGGTCGTGGGATCGCCGGGCAGGTTCATGCCAGGCATGTGGCTGGGCTTCGCCGCGGCGAGGCTCCGCCGCATCCGGTCGGCGTAGCTGTACTCGGTCCCGTCGTCGGCCGCGCGAATCGAGCCGTGCACCTGGCGGGACTCGAGCCACTCCAGCACCTCGGGAAGCGCAAAGCGGTTCTCCCCGACGGGACGTGGGAAGTCGCGGCGCTTGGCCCATGAGGTCACCGCCGCACGGCTGACCCCGGCCAGCCTGGCAATCTCCGAACGTGTGACTTGCTGCATCTCTCTCCCCGGCCGTCGCAAGTGAACTCGATCGAAGGTAGAGGACACCGGGGACACCGGCAACCATGAGCACCCGCAGATGCTCACCTGCCTTTTCGTTGACAGGAAGCCACGACCAGGGTTTTTCTAGGGCGCGGACCGCAGAGAACGGGCGCTAAAAAATACTTCGTTAACTCCCCATGTGTTAACCCGCCAAGGGACGGGGTTGCTGAAACGATAGGTGATTCTTCGCCGCATTCAGCCCGCTTCGTCGCAGTGGGGCCGGCCGGCCCCGCCCCGGGCCTTCGCACGACGTCTACTGAACTGGTGGGGCACCGAGCAGAGGGTCCGGTGACGCTCCTGATAGCACCCACGGTGGACCCCCTGCGCGAGCCGGACTGATCGAAACGGTTGCAGAGGTCCTACATCACCGCTTCGGTGGTCTCGTGATGGGCCAACGCTTCCTCTGCACCACTCGACGCGGCGAGTCAACCGAACCCGGGGCAGTCCCGACCGTCGTCATCTTCGCTGGAACCTCACCGGTCCGGATCAAGGGAGTCAGCTGATTGCGCCCGGCAGGCGGTACGGTAGGCCACCCTGAGCGGCTGATGCATAGGCGGCTGTGATCGCATGTGCGACGACGAGTGCGGATCGCGCCAGCCCTGCTTCCGTAGCAGCGGAGGTCACCTGGCGGAGTACATCATCGGCGAGTGCGGGTAGCCAGTCGTCGTGGGCGTGGCGACTCCGTGGCGTCTCGGCCAGTCGCCAGGTTCGCCGCCCGGTGGGGCTGTCCTCGACGAGGGTGTCGTCGTTCAGGACGACCGTGCCGTGTGTGCCGGTGAGGCTGTAGGTGTTCCTCCGGTGCGGGGCTCGCCATGAGAGCAGGATGTGGGCTTCGATCTTGCCGCTCATGTCGAACACCAACTCGACGTGGTCCTCTACCCCCAGGGTGCTGTATCCCATCGTGCAGC
Organism: Micromonospora sp. NPDC049102; assembly: GCF_043197485.1. Classification (NCBI taxonomy): domain Bacteria; kingdom Bacillati; phylum Actinomycetota; class Actinomycetes; order Micromonosporales; family Micromonosporaceae; genus Micromonospora; species Micromonospora sp. NPDC049102. Next base: position 32,630 of record NZ_JBICTE010000049.1, read on the forward strand.
CGACCAGGTGGACATGCATCCCGGTCAGCCATTCGGCAAGGTACACACAGTGCGGGCCGTGATCGACAAGGACACCTCCCCCGGAGACTGCGGGGTTGCGGCGCCAAGACGGGTTCCAGTCCGGAGATCCGCTTGCCGACGTGGGGCGTTCGATTCTCATGTCGAGGCACTGAAGGGGTCCGATTCGTTCGGGAGCGCCGAGTTCGCGGAGTCGCTGTAGCAGCGGCGAGTGCACGTAGTTGTGGCCGGGGTAGATGATCCTGTTACGTTGCCGGGCAAGCGCGATCAACTTCGCTCCGTTGGCGGGGTCGAGGAAGGTGGGCTTCTCACAGAACACGTGGGCGTCGCGCATGAGCGCCTGCTCGGTGTATGCCTCGTGGCTGGTCGGCGGCGTGCAAATCAGCGCCAGGTCGATATCCACGTCGATGCCGTCGAGAGTGGCTGCCACGGCGGCGTGCGGGAAGCGGGCTCGTGCGGCGTCGCGCCGTGTTGGCGTGGGGTCGAGGATGGCTACGATCCGGCTCTGAGGCATGGTGTCGTAGCACCGGGCGTGGGCTTCGCCTGCCCGCCCGTATCCGATGACACCAACGTTTATCATGTCGGGGCCTTGTAGCGCTGTAGCACTGACACGAGGGTGTCCACGGCTGCGGTGAGTTCGGTATCGTCGGCGGTTAGCGGCGGGTAGAGCCGTAGGGTGTGCCCTCCGGTCATGACCAATACTCCGGCGGCTACGAGCTGCTGGAACACCTCGCGCAGCTGCTCCTTGCCGGTGACGTTCAAGCTGATCCCGATCGCCATGCCGATACCGTGGACGCTGCTGACCAGCGCCAGCCCGGCGAGGTCTTGGCGCAGCCGGGTGAGCGTCCGAGCCCCCACCTCGCCCGCTCTGTCTGCCAGCTGCTGCGTGTGTACGGTCTGGGCCACGACGGCGACGGCACGGCATGCGAGCGGAAAGCCGCCGTAGCTGGAGGAGCTGGCGCTGGGGGCTCCGAATGGGCCCCGCTGCATGAGGTCCGTCGAGGCGCAGATGGCGGAGACAGGGTAACCGTTGCCGAGGCCCTTGCCGAGTACGACGACGTCGGGACGTACGTCTGGTTGGTCGCTGGCGAGGATAGTGCCCGTGCGGCCCATGCCGGTCATGGACTCGTCGGCGATGAGCAGTGCGCCATGTTCGTCGGCGAGGCGGCGCAGGGCACGGAGGTAGCCCGTAGGCGGCACCACGTTGCCTGCCCGGCCTTGAACGGGTTCGACCAGGATCGCTGCGAGGGATCCGGTGGACTGCTCACGCAGGATGTCGCGGGCGAGGTCGACGCAGGCGAACCCGCAGGCTGGCGAGGTCAGGCGCAGGGGGCAACGTGAGCAGTTCGCGTATGGGGCGCTGATGCTCCCGGGTGCGGTGGGTCCGAGGCCCGTGCGTGCCCCGCTGGTGTGCGCGAGGCTGCCCAGTGTGCGGCCGTGGAAGGACTGCCAGAAGGAGAGGACCTCGAAGCGGCTGGTCGCGGACTTCGCCAGCCGGATGGCCGATTCGACGGCCTCGCTGCCGCTGCTGTACAGCTGTATGCGGTCAAGGTGAGCCGGCAGCAGGTGCCGCAGCAGGCGCGTCATCTCCAGCCGGGCGTCGCTGGCGTGCGCTCCGATCATCCAGCTGCCTATCTGTCGGGTCAGGGCTTCGACATACGCCGGATGCGAATGGCCGAGGAGGTTGACGCCGGCGGCGCCCATGAGGTCGGCGATCCTGCGCCCGCTGGTGTCTGTGAGGTGCATCCCTGCCGCCTCGGTGACGGCGAGACCTGCCCACCGGACCGCCTCGGAGATGCCCGGTCCGAGGACGGTCATCTCCTCATCCCAATGCGCCTGGCCGCTCACGACGTCGTCTCCCTGGCGTTGGTGGACGCCACCCTGAACCCGCCCGCGGGGTGGCGATCGGTGGCGAGCATGCGGTTGCGGGTGAACGAGTTCGCGCACTCGGTGGCGTAGTAGAAGGCTCCGCCGCGGATGACGTATCGCTCCCCCGGTCGGGTGCTGGCCGCCTCGCGTCCGTCGTCGTGGCGATAGGGATAGCCGAATGTCGGTTGGTGTCCGCTGTGCCCCCAGAGGCTGCGGGTCCATTCCCAGACGTTGCCGATCAGATCCTGGCAGCCGGCCTCGTTGTCGCCGTCCGGGGAGAACCTGCCGGGGGCGACGACCGCGCCGATGCCGGTGGCGCGGATGTTGGCCCGACGTGGATCGGGTACGTCTCCCCAGGGGTATCGCCCGCCTCGGTCGTTGCCTGCGGATGCCTCCCACTGCGCTTCGCTGGGCAGGACGATGCGCTGTTCCGGAGCCAGCGCCCTGGTGTGATGCAGGTGGCGGGTCAGCCAGGCGCAGTAGCGCAACGCGTCGAGCCAGGACACCATGACCACGGGAAGGTCGTCCCGCCACAGCGAGTCGTCGGCCTGCCAGTGGTCGGGGCAGGGGCCGCCCTCGGCTGCGAGGAAGGCAAGATATTGGTGGTTGGTCACTACGGTGCGGGCCAGCCGGTACGGCTGTAGGCGAACTGTGTGTCGTGGGCGGCAGTCGTCCTGTCCGTCCGGTGCGTCGACGCCGAGGATCACCTCGCCGCCGGTGTGCGGCAGCAGGTCGGGTACCGCCGGTTCCTTCAGCGCTGCTTCGTGGACCTCGCGTGGGATGACGCCGTCGGCCAGCAACTGACGCAGCGACGGCTGCCGGTCTTGCCGTGACATCGTGTCCGCATAGCTGCGGACGGCCTCGGCGCGGTCGCTGGCCGCCAGCCGCAGGAGGCTGGCGCGCGCGAACGGGGTACATGCGGCCAGCGCGGCGAGTTCGGTGACCGCGTCGAGGCGGGAACCCGGGTCGGGCGATGTGAGATCCTCGCGGACGTAGTCGGGCAGTTGCTCGCTGACGTATCGGGACGTGATCGCAGCCTGGCTCGCGCCGACGGCGAGGTGAGGGCTCCCGCCTGCGGCGACGACGCGTTGCCGGGCGAGGTCCAGCAGGTGCGGCACTGCCTGCTGGGTTCCCGAGGCTGCGAGGTCGCCGAGGACCGCAGCGAGGCCATCGTGGCAGGTGCTCTCGGGCCTCGTATCCGCGGCGGATGGCGATGCGAGCACGAAGGCGCCCGCAAACGCGGGGGCGACGGCGCCCACCGTGGCGCGAGTGGAGACGAGGTCTGCGCAGACGATGACCGGCTTTCCCGCTTCTGGAAGGACGACCGCCGACAGCTCATCGATCCGAAGCATGCTGTTGGGGCGTCCCGGAACGGAGCCGGGCAGCGCCAACGCGGTGATATCGCCGTCGCGACGGGTGAACGTGACAGCGTGGCCCGCCAGGCAGACCAGCAGCACATCCTGCCCGCCGAGAGCCTTCCTGGCATCGTCGATGGCGCGGCGGGTGGCGGCAGGGTTGCCGAGTCGCCGGTCGGCAATCACGATGATCTTGCTGTCGAAGTGGTGGTCGAGCTGCCAGCGCAGCTCGGCCTGCATCTCGCCGTGCGCCGCCCAGCCGATCGTCGGCAGGTGCCGGTAGGTGGTCGGCGCGAGAAATAGTGCGCCGATACTTACAGGTATTCGCGGAGCCATGTCGCCGTCTCGCGGTACACGATGTCGCGTTCCTGCGGTTCTTCGAGGCAGTGATCGCCGTCGGGTACCCCGACTACCTTGTGCGGTCCTGAGACCAGGTCGGCTGCGCGCACGCTCTGCCCGAATGGCACCTCGTGGTCGGCTTCTCCGTGAACGAAGAGCACCGGCGTGGACAAGCCGCGCAGCGGTGCGCTGACGTCCTGCACGTCCTGCAGCTCGTCGAGGAAAGCCACGCCGATCTGCTCGCCGTCGAGATCCACATAACCGTCGCGCCGTGCCGCGCTGAGGTTGTCCTCGCTCACGTAGGATTCGAACGCGCCGTCGAGCAGCCAGATGGCCGGCCACAGCAGCACGACCGCCCGGTATGCCGGGTCGAAGCCAGCTAGTGCCTCGTCATGCGGCCTTGAAGGGGTAATCCGGGTGGCGGATCTTGGAGTTGGTCGCGTATCCGGTTTTCGGTCGGGCTCGCTGGTTGC
>NZ_JBICTE010000050.1:0-27503 GCF_043197485.1 Micromonospora sp. NPDC049102
GAAGGGTGTTGAGGTCGGTCGTCACAAAACTGATCCTCAACACCCTTCGTCTATCTCCACCACCCAGGGTCGTTAGGACTTACTCGTCTAGGGCCTGATTGACCGGATCGCCGCGGAGACGCACCGGGGATTCCCGCTACGGTGAACGGGTGCCACTGGTCGCCGCCGCCGTCTGCCCACATCCGCCCCTGCTCGTGCCCGAAGTGGCCGGTGCCGCCGCGAAGGAGCTGGACGACCTTCGGGCCGCCTGTGACCTCGCCGTTCGCCGGCTGTTGGCCACGGCTCCGGACGCGGTGGTGCTGCTCGGCGTCGGCCCGGTGACCGGTCCGATCCAGTCCCCGGCGACCGGCTCTCTCCAGCCCTGGGGTGTGGACCTGGACGTGCCCCTGGTCCCCGGTCAACCGGACCGGGGCGCCGTGCTGCCGCTGAGCCTGACCATCGGCGTGTGGCTGCTGTCCCGGCACGCCCCGCTCGCACCCCTGACCAACGATCGGGCCACGCCCGCAGCGGTGACCGCCATGCAGGTGACCGCCGACGCCGGGCCGGCCGAGGTGGCCGCGCTCGCCGCGGAGGTCGCCACCGCCGGTGACCGGGTGGCGCTGCTGGTGCTCGGCGACGGGTCGGCCTGCCGGGGCCAGCAGGCGCCCGGGTACGACGACCAGCGCGCTCTCCCGTACGACATGGGGGTTGCCGCGGCCCTCGCCGAGGCGGACGTGGACGCCCTGCGCGACCTGGACCCGGGTGTGTCGGCGCAGTTGAAGGTCGCCGGCCGGGCGGCGTGGCAGGTGCTGGCCGACGCGGCCCGCGCCGGCGGCGGCGGGTGGCGCGGCGAGTTGCTGCACGAGTCGGCGCCCTACGGGGTGGCCTACTTCGTGGCGTCCTGGGAGCGGATGTGACGGTTGTCGCGGTGGTGGGGCCGACGGCGGCGGGCAAGTCGGCGTTGAGCATCGCGCTGGCGCACGCCCTCGACGGGGAGGTGGTCAACGCCGACTCGATGCAGCTCTACCGGGGCATGGACGTCGGCACCGCCAAGCTGACCGTCGCCGAGCGGGACGGGGTGCCGCACCACCTGCTCGACATCTGGGAGGTCACCGAGCCGGCGAGCGTGGCCGAGTACCAGCGGCTGGCCCGCGCGGCGGTGGACGACATCCTGTCCCGGGGGCGGGTGCCGCTGCTGGTGGGTGGCTCCGGGCTGTACGTGCGGGCGGTGCTGGAACGGTTCGAGTTCCCCGGCACCGACGCGGCGCTGCGCGAGCGGCTGGAACACGAGTTGGCCCAGACCGGGCCCGCGCCGCTGTACGCGCGGCTGCGCGCCGTCGATCCGGTGGCCGCCGAGGGCATCCTGCCGGGCAACGGGCGGCGGATCGTCCGTGCGCTGGAGGTGATCGAGCTGACGGGTGCGCCGTTCACCGCGTCGTTGCCGCAGCCGACCCCGTACTACCCGTCGGTGCAGCTCGGCGTCGACCTCGACACGGGGCTGCTGGACGAGCGGATCGCGCTGCGGGTGGACCGGATGTGGGCCGACGGACTGGTCGACGAGACCCGTGAGCTGGTGGGTCGGGGTCTGGCCGAGGGGCGGACGGCGAGTCGCGCGCTCGGCTACCAGCAGGTGCTGCGCATGCTCGACGGCGAGCTGCCCGAGGAACAGGCACACGACGAGACAATCCGGGCCACCCGGCGTTTCGTCCGACGGCAGCGGTCCTGGTTCCGGCGCGACTCGCGCATCCAGTGGCTCGACTCGGCCGCGCCGGACCTGATCGAGGCCGCCCTGCACCTCGTGCCGGCTGCTGCGCGATGATGGGGTCGTGAAGTTCACCAAGGGGCACGGCACCGGCAACGACTTCGTCCTCCTGCCCGATCCGGACGGTCAGCTCGACCTGACCCCCGAGCTGGTCGCGGCGCTCTGCGACCGGCGTCGCGGCATCGGCGCGGACGGCGTCCTGCGGGTGGTCCGCGCGGCCAAGCACCCCGACGGCGCCGGCCAGGCCGGCGAGGCCGAGTGGTTCATGGACTACTGGAACGCGGACGGCTCGTTCGCCGAGATGTGCGGCAACGGCGCGCGGGTCTTCGTGCGCTACCTGCTCGACACCGGGCTCGCCACGCCCGCCGGCGCGGCGTTGCCGGTGGCCACCCGCGCCGGCGTCGTGCGCGCGCTGGTCGAGGGCGGCGCGGTGTCCGTCGAGATGCGCAGACCCCGGCTGTACGACGAGTCGAGCGCCACCCTGGGCGGTCTGACCCTGTCCGGCACGGTCGTGGACGTCGGCAACCCACACCTGGTGTGCGTCCTGCCGAGCGGCGTGGAGTTGCCCGCGCTGGATCTGACCGTCGCGCCCGGGTTCGATCCGACGGTCTTCCCGGCCGGCGTGAACGTCGAGTTCATCGCCGCGGGCGACCCGGTCGACGACACCGACGGGCACAGCCTCATGCGGGTGTACGAGCGCGGTAGCGCCGAGACCCTGTCCTGCGGCACCGGCGCCTGCGCGGTGGCCGCCGTGGCCCTGCGCGACGCCGGCCGGGACGCCGGTGTGGTGGCGGTGGACCTCCCCGGCGGCCGCCTGACAGTGACGGTCACCGAGGACTCGTGCTGGCTCTCCGGCCCCGCCGTCCTGGTGGCGACCGGCGAGGTCGACCTCCTAGCTTTGTCCGCTGCGGCTCAGGGCTGAGGCCGCTCGCCCCGGTCACGGCCCGCGCCGGCAACCGGTCAGGGGGTGGCGCTGGCGTTCGCTGCGATTTCCGGGAGGTCGGCCGGGCCGGGGTCGGCGGCCGGGAGAGGGCTGGGGTTGTGCGCGGCCGCACGGACGGCGGCGGCGACCGCCGGGGCCACCCGCGAGTCGAAGACACTCGGCACGATCACCGTCGGGTTGATCTTGTCTTCACCGACGACGTCGGCGATGGCCCGGGCGGCGGCGAGCGCCATCTCCTCGGTGAACTCCTCGGCGTGCGCGTCCAGCATCCCGCGGAACACGCCCGGGAAGGCGAGCACGTTGTTGATCTGGTTCGGCTGGTCGGAGCGGCCGGTGGCGACCACCGCGGCGTGCTTGCGCGCCTCCCGCGGGTCGACCTCCGGGTCCGGGTTGGCCAGCGCGAACACGATCGCATCCTTCGCCATGCCGGCGATGTCGTCACCACTGAGCAGGTTCGGCGCGCTGACCCCGATGAACACGTCGGCGCCCCGGATCGCCCCCGGCAGGTCACCCGAGTAGTTCTCCTTGTTGGTGTTCTCCGCCAGCCACTGCCACGCCGGGTTGAGGTCGGCCAGGCCGCGGTGCAGGGCGCCCTGGCGGTCGTACGCGATGATGTCGCCGACGCCCTGACGCAGCAGCAGCTTCATGATCGCGGTGCCCGCCGCGCCGGCGCCGGAGACGACCACCCGCACGTCCGTGAGCTGCTTGCCCACGACGCGCAGCGCGTTGGTCAGCGCGGCCAGCACGCAGATCGCGGTGCCGTGCTGGTCGTCGTGGAACACCGGGATGTCCAGCGCCTCGCGCAGCCGGGCCTCGATCTCGAAGCAGCGCGGCGCGGCGATGTCCTCCAGGTTGATCCCGCCGTACGCGGGCGCGATCGCCTTGACGATCTGCACGATCTCGTCGGTGTCCTGGGTGTCCAGCACCACCGGCCAGGCGTCCACCCCGCCGAAGCGCTTGAACAGCGCCGCCTTGCCCTCCATCACCGGCAACGACGCGGCCGGGCCCAGGTTGCCCAGGCCGAGGACCGCCGAGCCGTCGCTGACCACCGCGACGGTGTTGCGCTTGATGGTCAGCCGCCGGGCGTCCGCCGGGTTCTCGGCAATCGCCATGCAGACCCGGGCGACCCCCGGGGTGTACGCGCGAGACAGCTCGTCGCGGTTGCGGAGCGCGACCTTCGAGGTCACCTCGATCTTGCCGCCGAGGTGCAGGAGGAACGTCCGGTCCGACACCTTGCGCACGTCCACGCCGTCGAGCGCGGTAAGTGCCTCGACCACCTGGTCGGCGTGGTTCGCGTCGGCGGTGTCACAGGTGAGGTCGACGATCACGTGGGTCGGGTCCGAGTCCACGACGTCCAGCGCCGTGACGATCGCCCCGGCCTCACCGACGGACGTGGTGAGCCGGCCGATCGAGGAGGCGTCCGCGGTCACGGCGATCCGGATGGTGATCGAAAATCCGGCGCTCGGCAGTCGGGTGATGGCCACGGGATCCCTCCGTCACGGCTGTGCGACCGGTCGGCCGCCGACCGCATTTCTACCGGGTTGTCGCAGCCGACCAGCATTCGCCCCCACTTTTGGCGACCCCCGGCGTGGGCATATAGCAGGTGCGTTCGGCGTTGTGTCATGTCAGGATTACGTTCTACTTATCAAAACGGACAGGAGAACCGCTTGCGAGACCAGGAGAACTTCGTCCCCGTCGAGGACGAGTTCGACGATGTCACCACCGGCGATCTGGACCTGTCGGAGCGACAGTCTCTCCGGCGCGTCCCAGGCCTCTCCACCGAGCTCACCGACGTCACCGAGGTCGAATACCGCCAGCTGCGGCTGGAGCGGGTCGTCCTGGTGGGCGTCTGGACCGAGGGCACGGTGACGGACGCGGAGAATTCCCTGACCGAGCTGGCCGCGCTCGCCGAGACCGCCGGCTCTCAGGTGCTCGAAGGATTGATCCAGCGTCGTACGCGACCCGACCCGGCCACGTACATCGGTCGCGGCAAGGTCGACGATCTCGGCGCGGTGGTGCTCTCCACCGGCGCCGACACGGTCATCTGCGACGGCGAGTTGTCCCCGTCGCAGCTGCGCAACCTCGAGCAGCGCACCAAGGTCAAGGTCGTCGACCGTACGGCGCTGATCCTCGACATCTTCGCCCAGCACGCCAAGAGCAAGGAAGGTAAGGCGCAGGTCGAGCTGGCGCAGCTCGAATACCTGCTGCCGCGGCTTCGCGGTTGGGGTGAGACGTTGTCCCGCCAGACCGGTGGTTCCGGTCGTGGCGGCGGCGCCGGCGGCGGTGTGGGTGTCCGTGGTCCCGGTGAGACCAAGCTGGAGACCGACCGGCGGCGCATCCGCCACCGCATCTCCCGGCTCCGCCGTGAGATCAAGAGCATGCGCACGGTACGCGTCACCAAGCGTGCTCGTCGTACCCGCAACTCCGTGCCCGCCGTGGCCATCGCCGGCTACACCAACGCCGGCAAGTCCAGCCTGCTCAACCGGCTGACCGGCGCGGGCGTGCTGGTGGAGAACGCGCTCTTCGCCACGCTGGACCCGACCACCCGCAAGGCCACCGCCTCCGACGGGCGGCTCTACACCCTCTCCGACACGGTCGGCTTCGTGCGGCACCTGCCGCACCAGATCGTCGAGGCGTTCCGCTCGACGCTGGAGGAGGTCGCGGAGGCCGATCTGGTGGTGCACGTCGTCGACGGCACCCACCCGGATCCTGAGGAGCAGGTGCGGGCGGTGCACGAGGTGCTCGCCGAGGTCGGTGCCGACCGGCTTCCCGAGCTGCTGGTGGTCAACAAGACCGACGCCGCCGACGAGGACACGCTGCTGCGGCTCAAGCGCCTCTGGCCGGACGCGATCTTCGTTTCGGCGTACTCCGGTCGGGGCATCGACGGGTTGCGCGCGGCGATCGAGGAGCGGCTGCCGCAGCCCGCGGTGGAGGTCCGGGCCGTCCTGCCGTACGACCGTGGTGATCTCGTGTCCCGAGTGCACCGGTCGGGTGAGGTGCTCAGCACGTCGCACCTGCCGGAGGGCACCCTGCTGCACGTGCGGGTCAGCGCGGCACTCGCTGCCGAGCTGGCGCCGTACGACATTGCCCGGGAAGGCCAGGCGGTCGGCAGCCGCTCCTGAGCGGCCCCGGCGTCATCCATCGGAAACGCGCGGCATGCGACACTGGCCGAATGCGCCGCGTTGTTTCCTCGGTCACGGTTGCCCTCGGCCTGCTCGGGGCAACCGTGGCGCTGGCCGGAGTCGCCGTAGCCGCTCCCGCTCCCGGATCATCACAGCCGCCCGCAGCCACCCCTGGCAAGAAGCGCTGCTCGGTCACCGACGACCGCCTACGGGAGCTGTCCGGCCTGGTGGCAACCAAGACCGGTTACATCGTCATCAACGACGGCACCGACGCCGAGGGACGTAAACGGGTCTTCTTCCTCGACAGCAAGTGCAAGGTCGTCAAGGAGCCGGTCCGCTACTCGGGTCAGGGACCGTTCGACACCGAGGATCTCGCCGTGTCCCCGAAGGGCGACACCCTCTGGATCGGTGACATCGGCGACAACGCCACCAGCAAGCAGCGGCGTACCCGGATCGCGGTCTGGACGATGCCGATCAACGGCAGCAAGCAGCCGGTGCTGCACCGGCTCTCGTACCCGGACAACAAGCCGCGCGACGCGGAGGCGCTGCTGGTGGGGGCCGACGGCCTGCCACTGATCATCACGAAGGTGGCGAGCGGTAATTCGGAAATCTTCACCGCGGCAGCGAAGCTGAAGAGCGGCGACACTCCGCCGGTGCCGATGAAGAAGGTCGGCGAGATCAAGCTGCCGAAGACCAGCACCGAGAATCCGTTGAGCGTCTACGGGCGGGCCGCGATCACCGGTGCCGCCCGATCGCCGGACGGCACCCGCGTCGTGATCCGGACGTACGCGGACGCCTTCGAGTACGACGTCACCGGCGACGACCTCGCCGGAGCGCTCGCCACCGGCAAGCCGCGGGTGACGCCCCTGGCCGACCCGTTCGGCGAGGCCATCTCCTACACGCCGGACGGCAAGACCTTCGTCACGGTCTCCGACGGCGGTCAACTCACCGCCGACGAGACGATCGACGTCCTGAGTTACACGCCGTCCACGAGCGCGGCGGCACCGCTCGCCGCGGCGGCGGGCACGAAGCCGGCGGCCGGGAAGTCCTGGATGGACGGGCTCAGCTTCGACGACATCACCTATCTGGTGGGCGCGGTCGGCGTACTCGGTCTGCTGCTCGTCGGCGCTGGCATCGTCGGCATCGTTCGGGCCCGCCGTCGCCCGCCCACGGCCGACGACCCGGACGACCGCAGCGGCACTCCCGGTGTCGACGGTGTTCCGCCGGGCGGTGGCCGTTCGAACGCCGGGGTGTACGGCGGCGCGGCGGCGGGTGGCGGGGTCTACGGCGGTGGGTCCGGTCGGGGCGGTCCCGCCCCTGCCGGCGGCGCCGTCTACGGCGGCGGTGGCGCGCGTCCAGCCGGCGCGGGTGGCGGGAGTGGCCGTCCTGCCGGCGGTGGAGGTGCACGTCCGGCTGGCGCGGGAGGCGGCGGTTACGGTGCGGCTCGGCCCGGCGGGGGCGGTGGCGCTCCGGCCGGCGGCGGCGTGTACGGCGGTAGCGGTGGCGCCGGTGGTGGCCGTGCCGGTGGCGCCGGCGGTAGTGGTGGTGGCCGTGCCGGTGGCGCCGGTGGTGGCGGTGGGCGTGCGGGTGGTGGTGGTGGCCGCGCCGGGGGCACCGGTGGTCGACCGGGCGGCGGTGTGTACGGCGGTGGCGGCCAGCCCAGCGGGGGTCGGGCGGAGCCGCCGCGGCGTGGTGGGCCGGAGCCGGACTACCGGGGCCAGCGGCCCAGCCGCCGGCGTGAGGACGACGCGCCCGTCGACCCGTACGGAAAGTATCCCGGTGGCGCTCGTGGCCATCGGGGCGACCGCTACTGACGCGCTCAGCGCCATCCGGCCTGATCGCGACGGTCCCGCCGAGCCTGTCCGGTCAGCGGGCCGAACGGTCGGGCGATGCGGGTGAGCGCCGTCGGCGCCCACCCGCGCGGTCAGCCGTTCAGATCCGTCGGAGCACCGCCACGACCCGGCCCATGATGGTGGCGTCGTCGCCGGGGATCGGGTCGAAGGCCGGGTTCTGCGGCATCAGCCACACGTGCCCGTCGCGCCGACGGTAGGTCTTGACTGTCGCCTCGCCGTCGAGCATGGCGGCCACGATCTCGCCCGAGTCGGCGGTCGGCTGCTGCCGGACGACGACCCAGTCGCCGTCGCAGATCGCCGCGTCGAGCATCGAGTCGCCCTTGACCTGGAGCATGAACACCTCGCCCTCGCCCACCAGCTCGCGGGGGAGGGGGAAGATGTCCTCCACCGCCTGCTCGGCGAGGATCGGCCCACCGGCGGCGATCCGGCCGAGCATCGGCACGTACGCCGGTGTGGGTCGCTGGGCGCGGGAAAGCTCATCGTCGATGGCCTCGCTCGGGGCGCGGACGTCCACGGCGCGGGGACGGTTGGGGTCGCGGCGCAGGAAGCCCTTCTTTTCCAGCTCCTTGAGCTGGTAGGCGACGCTCGACGGTGACACCAGGCCGACCGCCTCGCCGATCTCCCGGACGCTCGGTGGGTAGCCGTGGCGCTCGACCCAGGTGCGGATGAACTCCAGGATGCGACGCTGGCGGGCGGTCAGGTCGACCGTCGCCGGGTCGGGGAAGGCGCTGACGACCGGCGTGACCGGGCGCACGGCGGGCTGACCCGTCCGGCTGCGCGCGGTGGTGCGGCGTCGGGTGGCCGGCGGGCCCGCCTCGGTGATCTGCTGCGGGCTCTTCGGCCGGCTGGCCCGGTCCTCGGTCACGTCCGTCCTCCCTGGTCGGCGCTGGGTGCCTCGTCGGCTCGTGGTGCGTGCGGTTGTTCCTGACCGTATAGGTGAGATCGGTCATTTTCAAACATCTGTACGACCTCTCACCGGCGTGTCGGGGTGAAAAACCGCTCCGGCCGTACAGATGTTCTGATAAATGGTACGTCGGGTAGCACGCGTGTTCGATTGTCGGACGTTTTCCGTCCTCCTCGGGCCGTGCGGCCGGTAACTCGCGCGGGGTGTCCGCGTTGGTTCCGCCGGGGGCGGATGACCGGATGGTCCGTGACGCGCCGGACACGCCGGTCAACTTGACCCGGGTTCGTCGGCGACATACGGTCGACCCCTAGATGTAGTAGTGACACGGGCGTAAGTTGCCCACAGGTTGGGTCCGACTACCGACCGCACTCCCGTAAGGTCGATCACGGCGGACGCCATGAGTGCATGGCGCCGTCGTGGTTCTCCGTGCTCGGGAGCATCCGGTGCGACACGATTGATCATGAATTGGGGGTTAGCAAATGCGGTGTCCGTACTGCCGACACGCCGACTCCCGCGTGGTCGACTCGCGGGAGGCCGACGATGGCCAGCTCATCCGACGGCGGCGCTCGTGCCCGGAGTGTGGCAAACGGTTCACCACCGTCGAGGAGGCGGTCCTCGCGGTCGTCAAGCGCAGCGGGGTGACCGAGCCGTTCAGCCGTACGAAGATCATCGGCGGGGTGCGCAAGGCGTGCCAGGGCCGGCCGGTGGACGACGACTCACTCGCGCTGCTCGCGCAGCGGGTGGAGGAGACCGTCCGGGCCAAGGGGGCCGCCGAGATCCCCAGTCACGAGGTGGGCCTGGCGATCCTGGGTCCGCTACGCGACCTGGACGAGATCGCCTACCTGCGGTTCGCCAGCGTCTACCGCTCCTTCGACTCGCTCGCCGACTTCGAGCGCGAGATCGAGACATTGCGGGCCGCGGCGCGAGCCCGGGAGCAGGACCGGGCCGATGCGGTCGAGGCCGCCGGCCGTACCAGCTGAGACTTCACAGTTTTCCGAGAGATCAGGACGCGCGGTGGGTGACCGCGCAGACGAGGGGGGCGACGGCGTGACAACTAGCCGTTCACGGAACAAGGCAGGCGCGGGGCTGAAGACCGAGCGCGTGTGGACGACGGAGGGGGTCCACCCGTACGACGAGGTCTCGTGGGAGCGCCGGGACGTCGTGATGACGAACTGGCGGGACGGCTCGATCAACTTCGAGCAGCGGGGCGTGGAGTTTCCGGAGTCGTGGAGCGTCAACGCGGCGAACATCGTCACCACCAAGTACTTCCGGGGCGCGGTGGGGACCCCGGAGCGGGAGTGGTCGCTCAAGCAGCTCATCGACCGGGTCGTCACGACCTACCGCACCGCCGGTGAGGAGTACGGCTACTTCGCCAGCCCGGCCGACGCCGAGGTCTTCGCGCACGAGCTGACCTGGATGCTGCTGCACCAGGTGTTCAGCTTCAACTCGCCGGTGTGGTTCAACGTCGGTACGCCGTCGCCGCAGCAGGTCAGCGCCTGCTTCATCCTCTCCGTCGACGACTCCATGGACTCCATCCTCGACTGGTACAAGGAGGAGGGGCGGATCTTCCAGGGCGGCTCGGGGGCCGGCGTCAACCTCTCCCGGATCCGTTCCTCCAAGGAGCTGCTCTCCTCCGGCGGCACCGCCTCCGGCCCGGTCAGCTTCATGCGCGGCGCGGACGCCTCGGCCGGCACCATCAAGTCCGGTGGCGCCACCCGGCGTGCGGCCAAGATGGTCATCCTCGACGTCGACCACCCCGACATCGAGGAGTTCGTGGCGACCAAGGCGCGCGAGGAGGACAAGATCCGCGCGCTGCGGGACGCCGGATTCGACATGGACCTCGGCGGCTCCGACATCGTCAGCGTGCAGTACCAGAACGCCAACAACTCGGTCCGCGTCTCGGACGAGTTCATGTCGGCGGTGGAGAACGGCAAGGACTTCGACCTGCGCGGCCGGCTGGACGGCTCGGTGATCGACACCGTCGACGCCAAGAACCTGTTCCGGACGATCTCGCAGGCCGCCTGGGAGTGCGCCGACCCCGGCCTGCAGTACGACGACACGATCAACGACTGGCACACCTGCCCGGAGACCGGCCGGATCACCGCGTCGAACCCGTGCTCGGAGTACCTGCACCTGGACAACTCCTCGTGCAACCTGGCCTCGCTGAACCTCCTGAAGTTCCTCCGCGCCGACGGTGGCTTCGAGGTGGAGAAGTTCGTCAAGTCCGTCGAGTTCGTCATCACCGCGATGGACATCTCGATCTGCTTCGCCGACTTCCCGACCGAGAAGATCGGTGAGACCACCCGGGCCTACCGGCAGCTCGGCATCGGCTACGCCAACCTGGGCGCCCTGCTGATGGCCACCGGCCTGCCGTACGACTCGGAGCAGGGCCGTTCGGTCGCCGCGTCGATCACGTCCCTGATGACCGGCACCGCGTACCGCCGTTCCGCCGAGCTGGCCGGTGTCGTCGGCCCGTACGACGGTTACGCCCGCAACGCCGAGCCGCACAAGCGGGTCATGCGCAAGCACGCCGCCGCCAACGACGAGATCAAGCCGACCAGCCCGGTGGCCACCGCGATCGTCCGCGAGGCGACCAGGCAGTGGACCCAGGGCAACAAGATCGGTGACAAGTTCGGTTGGCGCAACGCGCAGGCCAGCGTCCTCGCCCCGACCGGCACGATCGGCTTCATGATGGACTGCGACACGACCGGCGTGGAGCCGGACCTGGCGCTGGTCAAGTTCAAGAAGCTGGTCGGCGGCGGCTCGATGCAGATCGTCAACCAGACGGTGCCGCGCGCGCTGCGCAGCCTCGGCTACCCCGAGGAGCAGGTCGAGGCGATCGTCGAGCACATCGCCGACCACGGCCACGTGGTGGACGCCCCCGGCCTCAAGCCGGAGCACTACCCGGTCTTCGACTGCGCCATGGGCGAGCGGACGATCGCCCCGATGGGCCACGTGCGGATGATGGCAGCCATCCAGCCGTTCGTCTCCGGCGCCATCTCCAAGACGGTCAACATGCCGGAGGCGGCCACCGTCGAGGACGTCGAGAAGATCTACTTCGAGGGCTGGAAGCTCGGCCTCAAGGCCCTGGCGATCTACCGGGACAACTGCAAGGTCGGCCAGCCGCTCTCGGTCGCCAAGTCCAACAAGGCCACCGAGCCGGCCGCCGTCGAGACCCCCGCCGCCGCGCCGGCTGCGGTCGAGAAGGTCATCGAGTACCGGCCGGTGCGCAAGCGCCTGCCGAAGAAGCGTACGTCCGAGACGGTCAGCTTCTCCGTCGGTGGCGCCGAGGGTTACCTCACCGCGTCGTCCTACCCGGACGACGGCCTCGGCGAGGTCTTCCTCAAGATGTCCAAGCAGGGCTCGACCCTGGCCGGCGTGATGGACGCCTTCTCGGTCGCCATCAGCATCGGCCTGCAGTACGGCGTGCCGCTGGAGACGTTCGTCAGCAAGTTCACCAACATGCGCTTCGAGCCGGCCGGCATGACCGACGACCCGGACGTGCGGATGGCGGCCTCGGTGATGGACTACATCTTCCGTCGCCTGGCGCTGGACTTCCTGCCGTACGAGCGCCGCGCCGAGCTGGGCATCTTCACCGCCGGCGAGCGGGCCGCCCAGCTGCGGGCCGAGGCCGACGCGGAGGCTGCCGCCGTCACCGGTGCGGACCTCACCGCGATGGCGTCCTCCGCACCGGTCGAGGCCCCGGCCAAGACCGAGGCCGTCGCCCAGCCGGCCCAGGAGATGGCCGACGTGGCCGCCGCCAAGCCGGCACCGAGCGTGGGTTCCAGCACCGAGCTGCTGGAGGCCGTGATCGGCAAGGCCGCCGACGCGCCGCTCTGCTTCACCTGCGGTACGAAGATGCGCCCGGCCGGTAGCTGCTACGTCTGCGAGGGCTGCGGCTCCACCAGCGGCTGCAGCTGACGTACGCCTCGACGCTGCCCCGGCCTCCCACCCGAGGTCGGGGCAGCGCTGTTTGCGAGGCTCGGTTCCGATTCGGGGGATGTCCGCGAAGTCGGGCGGCGTCAGCCGAATTCGATCTCCAATAGAGGGCTTCCGGCGATCCAGCTTTCCACGCTTCCGGCCCAGTCCAGGGTCGGGACGATCTCGCCGAGCACGAGTGCCCGCTCGTCCGGGTCGGTCACGGGACGCCCCCGCACCTGCACATCCAGGCCGGCCAGATGCAGCGTGAACTCGGGATGCGCGAGCACGTTGGCGTACCAGTCACGCGCTCCCGGGCTCCCCGTGAGCCAGTAGCGGCCGCCGGCTTGATAGCGCCATATCTCCGTCCTTCTCGGCTGACCGCTCCGCCGCCCGGTCGTCGTGATGTCCACAGTGCGCTGCCGCTCCAGCGCCTGTCGCGTCTCGTTCAGCACCGTCATGCACCCATGCTCCGACCTTTAGCGAACTTCAGGTCAAGGCAGTGGGCACGGAGGTTGGTTGCCGGCCGGGAGATGCGAGGCTCGCCGCGTGACGCGCTGCTGCCCGAGTGTGACGTGCTGGCGGGGTTACGTGAGTCAATTCCTGCTCAGAACTCCGGCACGATCATCTGATGCTGACCAGTCGCAGCAGGTCGGCCACGACTGGTCAGCATCAAGTGATCATGCGGAGGCGCTTCACCCACTCGCCGCCACGGATCCAGTAGACGTCGATCGCGCCGTTCTGGTCCCAGATGTGCGGGTCGGGGCTGCGCGGCCACCAGCCGTCCGAATAGTTCGGTAACACCCGTGCGCCGCCGTACGAAGAAGGAGTGTGAGGGCGACGAGGGAGGACGGCCTGTGAATGAGCCGAGCCGAGCCGATGACGACATCTCCGACATCGGGGTGGATCCAAGGGCCTTCGAGGTCTTCTACCGGCGGCACCTGGAGGCGGTGGGCCGGTTCGTGGCCCGGCGGGTCGACGATCCACATCTCGCCGCCGACCTGACCGCCGACGTGTTCCTGGCGGTGATCGAGTCGGCGGCCGGCTACCGGCCGGACCGGGGTAGCCAGATCGGCTGGCTGTACGGGGTGGCCCGCCACGTCATCGGCGACGAGCGGCGACGGGCGGCCCAACGACTGCGGGTGACCGGCCGACTGGCCGGACGACGCGACCTCGGCCCCGACGACATCGCGCGTATCGAGGAGCGGATCGACGCCGAGTCGGCGGCCCGCCGTACCCACCGGGCGCTCAGCGAGCTACCCGAGGGCACCCGGTCGCTCGTCGAACTCGTCGCTGTGGACGGCCTCACCGTCGCGGAGGCGGCCACAGCGCTCGGGATGTCGCCGGTCGCCGCTCGGGTCCGCCTGCACCGGGCCCGCCGCCTCGTCCGCGCGGTGCTCGCCCGCCCGGTCACCACCCTCGCCTGAGCTGAGACGGAGCTGACGATGAACACGACTGAACGGTCGCCGCAGGGTTTCGAGGAGCAGCTTCTCAGGGATCTGAGCGCACACGTCGCCCAACGGGCCGAGCTGGCGTCGGCGGGCCGTGTGGCCGGACGCCGTACCCGGTTCCTGCGCGGTTGGCGTCTCGCCGGTGCGGTCGGGATGGCGGTGACGCTGACCGCCGGTGCGCTGGCGGTGCAGACGATGAGGTTCGGCGACCAGTCGCCGCCCAGGGCCAGCGCGTCGGAGATCTTCCACCTGGCCGCCGACGCCGCCCGGCAGCAGCCGGAGCTCACCGCCCGCCCCGACCAGTACGTCTTCACGGAGTCCCTGGCGACGATCCGCGACCGGCCGGGCAGCGGTCCGTACCGGACGATACGGAACCAACTGTGGCAGTCGGTCGGTGGAGTCGCGTACACGCAGGCACGCTATCGACCGGAGACCGACCCGAACGGGTGGAGCGAGCTCAGGGTCCTCCGCGAGGACGATCCCGCCGATCCGGAGAAGAAACTCGACGCGTTCCCGCCGCCGGCGTACCACGGCGACCTGCCCACCGATCCGGACGAGCTGCTGCGCTACCTTCGGGAACACCCGGTCGACCTGCAACTAGCCGAAGGGGCCGACGAGGAGGCCGTCTACGGGAGCGAGAGCATGCCGTACACGACCGCGCGGTCGATGCTCCAGGGCTATGTGCCGCCCCGAGCGCTCGCGGCGCTGTTCGAACTGCTGGCACGGCAACCGGGAGCGGTCGTGATATCGGGCGACGTGGTGGATGCCGCCGGTCGACACGGGGTGGCGATTCGGATGCCCGGCGTGATCGGTGGAAACCTGGACCTCCTCTTCGACCGGGACTCCCACGTCTACCTCGGCACCCGCAACTCGTTGGTGCGTGACGGCAAGGAGTCCCTGTACGACGCTGTCGCGCTACTGCGTATCGCCATCGTCGACCGACCGGGCCAGCTGCCCTGAGCCGTGCGGCCCGGTCGACGACCCGGCCGCGTTCCACGACTGGGTGATGCCGGGACAGCGCCGTTTGCCAGGCTGGCGGCATGACTTCTTCCCTTGCGCGCCGCGTCTACGAAACGTGCCACCTGACCGGATCGTTCCGCCTGCGCTCCGGTCAGACGAGCGACGAGTACTTCGACAAGTACCTGTTCGAGGCCGACCCGGGCCTGTTGCGTGAGGTGGCCGAGGCGATGGTCGCCCTGCTGCCCGAGTGCGACGTTCTGGCGGGGATGGAGATGGGCGGCATTCCGATCGCGACCGTGATGTCGCAGCTGACCGGGCTGCCGACGGCCTTCGTGCGGAAGCAGGCGAAGGAGTACGGCACCGGCAAGGCGGCCGAGGGCAGCCCGGTCGGTGGCCTGCGGGTCGTGGTGATCGAGGACGTCGTCACCACCGGCGGCGCGTTGCTGGCGTCGTGCCGGCAGCTACGGGCCGGCGGCGCGAAGGTCGACTCGGTGGTGTGTGCCATCGACCGGGAGCAGGGCGGACGGGAGAATCTGGCGGCCGAAGGGCTCCGGTTACACGCCGCCCTCACCCGTCGCGACCTGGAATCCTCCCTGCCGGGCTGAGCGTCTTGCAAGCCCTACCGACACAAGACGCCTGCAAGATCACTTGATGCTGACCAGTCACAGGAGCTCGTGGGCAACTGGCCAGCATCAAGTGATCACGGCAGAGGCCAAGGTGAGGGCAGGGTGCTGTGAGCGGTTCCCTCGGTCGGGGGACGAGACGGCACGACGTTCCCACCGCGGCGGGATCCTGACGGCCGGCAACCGGGAGAGGATCGCCGAAGCCGGATCGGTCGCAGCGGAGGGCGGGCCAGTGATGACGGGGCCAGTCGGCGTAGCGGGGGAGCAGACCGAGTCGGGATTCGACCGGCGGTGGATCGTCGTCGGCAAGGTGGCGGGCTACTCGGCGGCGCTGGCCATGTCCCTGTACCTGCTGGTCAAGGTCATCTGGATCGTTGTCGCGCTGCTCGGGAACGGGCCGGACGACATGGGAACCACCACCTGGGTGGTGCTCAACGCGGTCACCGTGGGGATGTCCGCGATCGGGGTCACCGTCGCGCTGGCGCTGACCCAGAACTGGGGCAGGCGTCTCCCGGCGCGACCGCTGATCTTCTTCGCCTGGGTGGGCGGCGGCTTCCTGGTGCCGATGCTTCCGTACCTGGTGATCAGTGGCATCCTCACGGCCCTGCGGGGTGGCGGTGGCGGTTCGGCACCGGCCTGGGAGGGTTTCCTCATCGGGTTCGGCTTCCTCGGGATGGCGGCGGGACTGGCCGTGGCGCTACCCAGCTATCTGCGGCAACGGTGGCCGGTCGCCTTTCAGGGACGGCTGGGAGATCTTCCGGGCCGCCCCTCATGGTTCGCGCTGCTGGCGGTGGCGGTGACCGTCGCGCTGGGTGTGCTCTGGTTGTGCTGGGCGGTGGGCGGCACGCTGGGCATCACGCCCGCGCATCGTGCCGGTGGTGGGGATCTCAACGACCGTCTCCTCAACGGCAGCGCGGGGTTGTGGGCGCTGGTGGGCGGGCGGAGCGCCGCGGGGCTGAAAAGTCGGGAGATCGTTGCGACGATCAAGGCATGACAACCGCCGAGGCGTACGTCGAGTTCGCGCGCCGCGAGGCACACGGGGTCTCACCGACGTACGAGCGGCTGTCGTACGCCGTCGCGGACGACCACGAACTGCTCGCCCTGCTCGACGCGCTCCCGCCGGCCAAGCGGCAACCCAACCTGCTGTACGGCGTGGTCCGGTGGCTGGGCGGGCCGGTCGAGGACCCGGTCGCCTTCCACGACTACGTGCTGACGCACTGGCCGGTCGTCGAAGGCGAACTGAAGCGCAGGGCGACCCAGACGAACGAGGCCGGCCGGTGCGCGGTGCTGCTGCCGGTGCTCGCCGCGCTGCCGCAGCCCCTGGCCCTGCTGGAGGTCGGGGCGTCCGCCGGGCTCTGCCTCTGTCCCGACCGGTACGCCTACCGGTACGGCGAGCACCAGGTCGGCGACGGTGTGCCCGTCCTGGAGTGCGCGGCCAGCGGGTTGACGCCGCCTGAGCGCGTACCCCAGGTGGTGTGGCGGGCTGGCCTCGACCTGAACCCGCTCGACGTGACCGACCCCGACGACGTGTCCTGGTTGGACGCCCTGATCTGGCCGGAGCACGCGCACCGGCGCGCCCGGCTGCGCGCGGCGGCGGCGGTCGCCGCCGCCGACCCGCCGCTGCTGGTCCGGGGTGACCTGGTGGACGACCTGCCGGCGCTGGCGGCCCGCGCGCCGGCCGACGCGACGCTTGTCATCTTCCACACGTCCGTGCTCTACCAGGTGCCCGCCGCGCGCCGGGACGCGTTCGTGCGGCTGGTCGGTGAGCTGCCGGGGCACTGGATCGCGAACGAGGCTCCGGAAGTGCTGCACCACGAGGGGTTGCCCGACTCGCCGGATGCGGCGCTGCACAACGTCCTCGCGATGGACGGGCGACCGCTGGCCTGGACCCGTGGCCATGGTCAGGCGATGACCTGGTTCGCCTGATGGCGAGCCTCCGCCGGCATCCGGGCGCAGCGCTCGGATGAACCAGTCGACGGCCGGCGCGACCGCGCCTCCGCCCGACCAGCCGTTGATCACCGACGGCAGGTCGAGGTAGCGGTCCCGCAGGGGTCTTTGGCCAGGACGAGCCGGTCCAGCAGCCGCCGGCGCAGGTCGGCATTGTTGGGCAGGCCGCGCAGGCCTGCGTTCCGGCTGGCCCAGCCGGCCTGAAAACTGCGTGGCGTTGCCCCGGCTCAAAGGGAGCCGGGGCAACGCGTTTCTGGTGTTAGCTGCCGATTCTGCGGATCAGCAGTACAGGTTGTTGCCCGGCGACACACCGAGGATGCCGACGAACTTCTTGTAACTGTTGACACGGCTGTTTACCTGGGCGGAGCCCCGGCCGTTGCATTCGCGCGAGCCATTGATGCTTCGAACGGTGGCTCCGAATCCTGCCCCGTTCACCATGGCGTTGTGCGCGGTCGTGCTGCCCGGGCCGTTCTGGGTCATCCAGTACCAGATGCCGGTCTTCCAGGCCACCGAGGGGTTGTTCTGCACCAGCCAGGGCTGACTCAGTAGGGGCAGGCCGAGCGCTTTTCCAGCAGCGTTGTAGTTGGAGTTCCAGCTCAGCTGAATTGGCCCGCGCCCGTAGTAGGCAGCCTGACCAGCCGGGCATCCGTAGGGCTGGCCGGAGTCGCAGTAATTTGAGTATTTTGAGGTGTTCTGCTCTACGACGTGGGCAAGTCCACCGGTCTCGTGGTAGACGTTTGCCAGGAAGGCGGCGGCCTCCTGGCGCTGGCGGTTGCCGTCGCCGGTATTACTGAACTCCGGATAGGCGCTAAGGGCGGCGATCAACCCCGAGTAGGTGTAGAAGGATTTGCGGCCCGGGAACATCCGGTTGAATTGGGCTTCACTGACCACGAATTTGCCGGAGGTCTTGGCAAGTGATCGGGCCGTGGGGCCGTCGGCGGGTGGCGTGGGGGTGCCGCTGCCGCAGGTGTAGGGATCCCAATACCAGGTGCTGATGATGGGGTCGTAGCGCGGATTGTCATGCTCAGCGATGTAGAACTTGCCGTCGGTGTACCGCACGACGGTGCCGGTGGTGTACCAGGCACGGTCGGCCCAGTTCGGGTAGTCGCAGTCGCTACTGGCCGATCGCGTCTTGCCGCTCTTGCACACGCCGCGGTCCTGCCAGACGGGGTTGCTGCCCGGAGGCACCTCGTTCTGGGTCCACCATTTCGCCTTGTAGTTGCGACCGTTGCGGGATGCTTGATCGCCCTCCCAGTAGACGGTTGAAGATTGCCAGGACTTCGCGCAGGACGTAGCTGACGCGGGCGTCGACTGGACGACCAGCACCAGTCCGCCGGCGACAGCCAGGCTCAAGAGTATGGCCAAGGTTCGAAGCTTGGACATGACCCACTCCTCTCCGAGAGAACGTTGGCGGGTGGAGGCGCTTCGCGCGACCCGATGATGGGGAGTCCCAGGGTTCGGGGCGTGCATCCTCACGAGATGAGGCCCAAGACTGACGAACGTGGGGGTAAGTCATCGATGCGGCAGACGGTTGGGAACCTGCGTTGGTTCACGTTCTCTCGGCGGTGATTACTGGTGATCACCTATTTGTGGTGTTGAGCTGGGAAGTAGTGGATGGTGAAAGTCTTGTACGCGGGGCGCATCCATGCTGATCATGAACCGCTCGGTCTATCGAGACCGGCGGCCAGCACCCCTGGCCCTGCGGGCTCTCCCTAGACTGCGCGGGTGAGCGGAGAACGACGCCCCCTGGCCGGCCGGCCGCTCACCGAGCCGCACCCGTCCCGCCTGCCGCCCGAGCACCCCGACCGGGCCCAGATCATCGCCGCGCACGACGCCGCGTTGGCCGCCGGAGAGGCCGGCTACCTCGACCCGGCGACGGGTCTGTTCGTGCTCAGCGCCGCCTTCCTGGCCCGTCGTGGCACGTGCTGCGGGCGGGGTTGCCGGCACTGCCCGTACGTGGACGATCCACCCTCGGAATGAGGACTTCCGCCCGACCCGGACACCCCGTACGGTTTCCGACGGACATCCGGCGGGGCCCTTCCGCCGTCGGTCGGCGAGAGGGTGGAGCGTGCGCGCGCGGATCGTGGTCGCCGGGCTGGCGGGCCTGCTGGTGAGCGGCTGTGCCGCCGAGGCCGAGCCGGTGGCGCTGCCACCACCGGCGCCGGTCGCCCTGGACGTGTCGGCGGCCTCGTCGGGCGGCGCGTGCCGGCTGCTGGACTTCGCGGTGATCGAGCAGGTCGTCAAGGCGCGCTTCGACGTGGCGGCGGCCAGCGAGCGGGATGACACGCACACCTGCGTGGTCCGGGCCGAGCGCGCGGCGCTGCCGGACCTGACGCTCAGTGTGTCCGAGACCACGATCGACAAGACCACCTTCGGCGCGGACGTGGTGCCCGCCAAGGCGACGAAGGTCACCGGGCTGGGCCAGCAGGCGTACCGGCGTACCGCCGCCGCGTCCGGCGGCCACGGGCCGGTGGCCGAGGTCGGCTGGCTGGCCACCGACGGACGCCTCGCCATCCTGACCTGGACCGGTGCGCGGAATGCCGAGCGGACGGCCGCGGACAAGGTGGCCGGAGACCTGATCGCGCTGGCGAAGAAGGTGGACACGCGGGCGTTGTGACGCCCGCGGGTGGTCAGTTGGCGGCGACGAAGACCCGGGACGCGACCTCGCGCGGCAACCGCACCCGGTCGCCGGAGCGGTCGATCGACACGCCGTCGCGCTCCTGGGCCACGGTCACCGTGGCGCCCGGGTCGACGCCGGCGGCGTGCAGCTGGCGCAGCACGTCGGAGTCGGTCTGCACGCTCTCGCAGATCCGGCGGACCACGACCGGACCGGAGAGCCCGGGGAAGGCCAGGTTGCGCTCGCCCTCGCCGGGCTCGCTGGTCTCGGGCCCGGGGGAGCCCAGTTCCTCGAGGCCGGGGATCGGGTTGCCGTACGGCGAGCGGGTCGGCCTGTTGAGCAGGTCGTACACCCGCTTCTCGACGGCGTCGCTCATCACGTGCTCCCAGCGGCAGGCCTCCTCGTGGGCCTCCTCGTAGGGCATCCCGATGACGTTGACCAGCAGCAGTTCGGCGAGGCGGTGCTTGCGCATCACGGAGACGGCGGTGCCCCGGCCCAGCGCGGTGAGCGTCAGGTGCCGGTCGCCCTCCACGGTGAGCAGGCCGTCGCGCTCCATCCGGGCCACGGTCTGGCTGACGGTGGGGCCGCTCTGCTTGAGGCGCTCGGCGATGCGGGCGCGCAGCGGCGGCACGCCCTCCTCCTCCAGCTCGAGGATCGTGCGCAGGTACATCTCGGTCGTGTCGACCAGATCGTGAGACTTCATAAGGTAAGCGGCCCTCCGATGCACGATGCTACCCCGCCACACGGCGAGCGACCTTCGCCGAACCGCACCGCGAAGACCCGGATGGTGTTGGATGGTCGCCATGTCCGGTACCGAGGAGCTGCTCGTCGAGGTCGACCGGCTCGCCACCGAACTCGACCACGCCGACCCGCCCACCCTGCTCGACGTCCGCTGGCGGCTCACCGGTCCGCCCGGCCGCGACGACTACCTGGCCGGCCACCTGCCCGGCGCGGTCTTCGTCGACCTGGACACCGCGCTGTGCGGGCCGCCCGGCGTCGGCGGTCGGCACCCGCTGCCCGACCCGGGCGCGCTGCGGGGGGCGCTGCGGGCCGCCGGCGTCCGGGTCGGTCACCCCGTGGTGGTGTACGACGGCGGTGACGGCCTGGCCGCCGCGCGCGCCTGGTGGACGTTGCGGTGGGCCGGGCACCGGCCGGTGCGCGTGCTGCACGGAGGGTTTCCGGCCTGGGTCGCGGCCGGGCGACAGGTCTCCACCGAGGCGCCGACCCTGAGCCCCGGCGACGTCGAGGTGCACCCCGGTGATCTTCCGGTGCTCGACGCCGGGCAGGCAGCCGCCCTGGCCTCCGCCGACGACGCGGTGCTGCTCGACGTACGGGCCGCGCCCCGGTACCGGGGCGAGGTCGAGCCGATCGACCCGGTCGCCGGTCACGTGCCCGGCGCGGCGAATCTGCCCTCCGGCGAGTACGTGGACGCCGACGGGCGCTTCCCGGCGGCCGAGGTGCTGCGGGAGCGGTTCGCCGCGGTCGGCGTGGGCGGGGCTCGGCAGGTCGGGGCGTACTGCGGCTCCGGCGTGACCGCCGCGCAGGCGGTCCTCGCGCTGCACCTGGCCGGCCGAGGAGACGCCGCGCTCTACGTGGGCTCGTGGAGCAACTGGGTCGCCGACGCGTCCCGGCCGGTCGCCACCGGACCGACACCCGAGCGCTGACCAGCGCGTGCGATGGGCCGACGACGGTCCTCGTGCGACGATGGGCTCATGTCCGACGACACGGTGGTGGTGTGGGACTCCTCGCTGCTCGCCTACAACCTCGGTGACCATCCGCTCGACCCGGTGCGGGTGGAGCTGACCATCGCGCTCGCCCAGGAGTTGGGCATCCTGGCCCGTCCCGGTGTGCGCGTGGTCAAGCCGGAGCCCGCCGACGACGCGCTGCTGACCCGCGTGCACGACCCCGCCTACCTGGCCGCCGTGCGGGCCGCGCCGCGTGACCCGTTGTTCGCCGGGTACGGGCTGGGCACCTCCGACAACCCGGTCTTCGAGGGGATGCACGAGTCCAGCGCGTTGATCGCGGGCGCGACGGTGGCCGCGGCCGAGGCGGTCTGGCGCGGGGACGCCCGCCGGGCGGTGAACGTGGCGGGTGGCCTGCACCACGCGCTGCCCGCCCGGGCGTCCGGCTTCTGCGTCTACAACGACCCCGCGGTGGCCATCGCCCGGCTGCTCGACCTGGGGGCGGAGCGGATCGCGTACGTCGACGTGGACGTGCACCACGGCGACGGTGTGCAGGACATCTTCTGGGACGACCCGCGGGTGCTCACGGTCAGCCTGCACGAGACGCCTCTCGCGCTCTTTCCCGGCACCGGGTTCCCCGACGAGACCGGCGGGCCGGGTGCCCAGGGCAGCGCGGTGAACATGCCGCTGCCACCGGGCGTCGACGACACCGGCTGGCAGCGGGCGTTCCACGCGATCGTGCCGTCGGTGCTGCGCGCGTTCCGGCCGCAGGTGCTCGTCACCCAGTGCGGCGCGGACGGGCACCGGCTCGATCCGCTGGCCGACCTGAACCTGACTGTGGACGGGCAGCGCGCCACCTACCTGGCGCTGCGGGCGCTCGCCGACGAGCTGTGCGAGGGCCGCTGGGTCGCCACCGGCGGCGGCGGGTACGCGCTGGTGGAGGCGGTGCCCCGGGCGTGGACGCATCTGCTGGCCGTGGCGACCGGCGACCCGATCGACCCGGCGACGCTCACCCCGCTCGCCTGGCGGGAGTTGGCGGCGGCCCGTCGACCGGGGCGGGACATCCCGCTGCGGATGACCGACGACGGCGACCCGTCGTACGAGCCGTGGCAGCCGACGGGCGAGCCGAACGCGGTGGACCGCGCCATCGCGGCGACCCGCAAGACCGTCTTCCCGCTGCTCGGGCTCGACCCGTACGACCCGCGGGACTGAGCCGGGCCGTTCTGTGGTGACGAGCGTGGACCAGCCCGCCGACGTGCTGCTCAGCGATGGCAGCACCGTCCAGTTGCGGCAGATCGACCCGGCGGACGCCCCGGGCATCGTGGCGATGCACAGCCGCTTCTCCGAGCGCACCCGCTACCTGCGGTACTTCTCGCCGTACCCGCGCATCCCGGAACGGGACCTGATCCGTTTCGTCACTGTCGACCACCACGACCGGGAGGCGTTCGTGGTGCTGGCCGCCGACCGGATCGTCGCGGTCGGCCGGTACGAGCGCCTGGGCCCGCAGGCGCCGGAGGCGGAGGTGGCCTTCGTGGTGGAGGACGCCTTCCAGGGGCGGGGCATCGGTTCGGTGCTGATGGAGCACCTGGCCGACGCGGCCCGGCGCAACGGCATCATGAGCTTCGTCGCCGAGGTGCTGCCGGCCAACGGGACGATGCTGCGGGTCTTCGCCGACTTCGGCTACCAGGTCCAGCGCGCGTACGCCGACGGTGTGGTGCACCTGAGCTTCCCGATCGCTCCGACCGAGGCCACCCTCGAGGTGCAGCGCGGCCGGGAACACCGCACCGAGGCGCGTTCGATCGCCCGGCTGCTGGCCCCGCGTGGCATCGCCGTCTACGGCGCCAGCGCCACCGGCCAGGGCGTCGGCGCGGCGGTGCTCGGCCATCTGCGCGACGGTGGTTTCACCGGCGCGGTGGTGCCGGTGCACCCGAGCGCGTCGACGGTGGCCGGGCTGCCCGCGTACCCCTCGGCTGTCGACGCCCAGGTGGCGGTGGACCTGGCGGTGGTGGCGGTCCCGCCGGAGGCGGCGACCGCGGTGGTCGCCGACGCGGCCGCCGCCGGGGTACACGGCCTCGTCGTGATCTCGGCCGGCTTCGCCGAGGCCGGCGGCGAGGGCGCGGCCACGCAGCGGTCGCTGGTCCGCGCGGCGCACGCCGCCGGCATGCGCGTGGTCGGCCCGAACTGTCTGGGCGTGGCCAACACCGATCCGACGGTACGCCTCAACGCCACGCTCGCGCCCGCGCTGCCGCCGGCCGGTCGGGTCGGCATCTTCAGCCAGTCCGGCGCGTTCGGGGTGGCGCTGCTCGCCGAGGCGGACCGGCGTGGCCTCGGCCTGTCCAGCTTCGTCTCGGCCGGCAACCGGGCCGACGTCTCCGGCAACGACCTGCTCCAGTACTGGCAGGACGACCCCGGCACCGACGTGATCATGCTGTATCTGGAGACGTTCGGTAACCCGCGCAAGTTCGCCCGGCTGGCCCGGCGCATCGGTCGCGCCAAACCGGTGGTGGCGCTCGCCTCGCCGGCCCGCCCGCCCGGGGTCGGCGACACCGCCGGCCCGGACGCGGTGGCGGTGGCGGCGCTCTTCGCCCAGTCCGGAGTGATCCGGGTGGACACCGTGGCGGAACTGCTCGACGTGGGGGTACTGCTGGCCAACCAGCCGCTGCCCACCGGCGGTCGCGTCGGCGTCGTCGGCAACTCGTCGGCGTTGACCGGGCTGGCGGCGACGGCCTGCGTCGGTCAGGGGCTGACCGTGGCCGACGGCTATCCCCGCGACGTCGGGCCGAGCGCCGGCGCCGCCGAGTTCGCCGCCGCCCTCGCCGAGACGGCCGGCGACGAGCGGGTGGACGCCCTCGTCGTGGTCTTCGCCCCGCCGCTGCCCGGTCAACGCACCGATGTGGACGCCGACGTCACCGCGGCGCTGCCCGCAGCCCTCGCCCTGGGCAAGCCGACAGTGGCGACGTTCCTGGTCGGCCGGCTGCCCGCCGGTGTGCCCGCGTACGGCGGGGTGGAGGAGGCCGTCCGTGCCCTCGCCCGGGTACACAGGTACGCGCAGTGGCTGGGTCGACCGCCCGGCGGAACACCCGAGCTGCCCCGGATCGAGCGGGACGCCGCGCAGGCCGCGCTACGCGCCGACCCCGTCGACACGGGAGCGCTGCTGGCCGCGTACGGCATCGAGACCGTGCCGTCGGTGCCCGCGGACACGATCGGCGCGGCGGTCGAAGCAGCGGCTCGGGTGGGTTTCCCGGTGGCGCTCAAGGCCGCCGATCTCGGGTTGCGGCACCGGCTGGACCTGGGCGCGGTCCGTCTCGACCTCCTCGACGAGGCGAGCGTCCGCCGCGCGTACACCGAGATGGCCGCCGGCTTCGGCGCGGACGTGCTGGTGCAGCCGATGGTCCCGCCCGGGGTCGCCTGTGTGGTGGAGCTGGTGGAAGATCCGGCGTTCGGGCCGGTGGTCGGCTTCGGTCTCGGCGGAGTCGCCACCGAACTGCTGGGGGATCGGGCCTGGCGGTCGGTGCCGCTCACCGACACCGACGCCGCCGAACTGGTCGACGAGCCCCGCGCGGCCCCCCTCTTGCGGGGGCACCGGGGCGCGGCTCCGGTGGACCGGGCGGCCCTGGCCGACCTGCTGTTGCGGGTCGGCCAGCTCGCCGACGAACAGCCCCGGGTGCGCTCGTTGACCCTGAACCCGGTGCTCGCCCGCCCGGACGGCATCTCGGTCCTGCACGCCCAGGTGCGCATCGGCGGCGTGGCCGCCCGCCCGGACACCGGCCCCCGGCGTCTCTGACGGGTGCGCAGGTCAGGCGCGGCTGGAGATCTGCTGCACACCCCAGGTGTTGCCGTCCGGGTCGGCGAAGAAGACGAAGCCCACGTTGTCCAGCGGGTCGGGCACCGGTCGGGGGTTGACACCCACCACCTGGATCTCGCCGACCTGCACGCCGCGCTCGACCAACTCGGCGTGGGCCCGCTTGAGGTCGGGCACCACCAGTTGCAGTCCCCTGAGCGACCCCGGTGGCATCTCCGGGACGACGCCCTTGCCGATCACGATCGAGCAGCCGGAACCGGGTGGGGTCAGCTGCACGATCCGCGCGTCGTCGCTGATCACGGTATCGTGGTCGACGGTGAAGCCGAGCTGGTCGGCGTAGAACGATTTCGCCCGGTCCACGTCCGACACGGGCACGATCACGACTTCCAATGTCCAGTTCACGGGCGCCTCTCGTCGGGGTCTCCAGTCAACCATTGCGGCAAGGGGGAAGGCCCCGGCGAACCGCCAGGGCCTTCCACAACGTGGGGCGCGTCAGCAGGCGTACGCCTCCAGGCGCTGCGCCCGCTCCGGCGCCCGCAGCTTCAGCAGCGTCACCTTCTCGATCTGCCGGATGCGCTCGCGGGACAGGCCGAACTCCCGGCCGACCTCGTCCAGCGTGCGCTGCCGGCCGTCGTCCAGCCCGAACCGGAGCCGGATGACCGCCTGCTCCCGCTGCGACAGCGTGGAGAGCACGATGCTCACCTCGTTGCGCAGCTCGCCCTGCGCGGCCCCCTCGCCCGGGTCGGTGCGCGGGTCCACCGCAGCCACGAAGTCGCCGAGGGCGCTCTCCCCGTCGTCGCCGACGGCCTGGTCCAGGCTGACCGGCTCCCGGTCGTACGAGATGAGTTCGATGACCTGGAACTCGGGGATCTCCAGAGCCCGGGCGACCTCGGCGACTCCTGGCTCGCGGCCCAGCGTCACCGCCAGCTCGCGACGGGCCCGGACCATCCGGTTGACCTGCTCGACCATGTGCACCGGGATACGGATGGTGCGGGCCTGGTCGGCCATGGCGCGGGTGATGGCCTGCCGGATCCACCAGGTGGCGTACGTGGAGAACTTGTAGCCCTTGGCGTAGTCGAACTTCTCCACCGCCCGGATGAGACCGAGGTTGCCCTCCTGGATCAGGTCGAGGAAGGCCATCCCGCGTCCGGTGTAGCGCTTGGCGATGCTGACCACCAGCCGCAGATTCGCCTCCAGCAGGTGGTCCTTGGCGGCGCGACCCTCGACGACGATCAGCTCCAGGTCGGCCCGCAGCTCCTCGGAGACCGGAGTGCAGGTGGCGAGCTTCTCCTCGGCGAACAGTCCGGCCTCGACCCGCCGGGCCAGCTCGACCTCCTGCGCGGCCGTCAGCAGCTTCGTCCGGCCGATGCCGTTGAGGTACGCCCGGACCAGGTCGGTGGAGATGCCGCGCTCGTCGGTGGCGTCCAGGTCGGTGAGGGCGTCGGTCTCGGTGCTGCTGGCCGGGCGCGTCCGGTGTTCCGTCATCTGCAGGACCATCTCTGTCTCCCCGTATCCACGTCTGTGCCGTGTCTCCGGCCCAGTAGTGCCGGTGTGAGACACAGCTTGGCGGGCGAGACGTGAAACGGGAGTGAGCTGATCGCGGACCCGACAGCAATCCCGCAGGATCGCCAAAAAAAACTGTCACCAGAGCGCTTGCCCCACCCCACCCCACCCCACCCCCACCCCCACCCCCACCCCCACCCCCACCCCACCCCACCCCACCCCCACCGCCCGGAATGCGTTGATCATGAAGTTATTGGCCCGACACGCCGGCCGGGCAGGCAATAACTTCATGATCAACGGGGTCTGGTGGGGGTGGGGGTCTGGTAGGGGTGGGGTGGGGTGGGGGTTAGTCCTTGTCGCCTCTGGCGAGGTGGCCCGTTCCGGGCTGAAAATCGTGTCGGTCGCTCGCTGACGTCGTGCTTCCTTGATCCGTACGA
>NZ_JBICTE010000051.1:0-25698 GCF_043197485.1 Micromonospora sp. NPDC049102
TGCTCCGCCGTCTCACCCGAGGCGAACCCGCCACCCGCCAACAACGCCGCACCTTCAACACACCCGACTGACAGCAATGTGAAACGCGCTCTCAGGCGGATCGATGTGGGTGCGGTCACCCTGGTAGGCGGTGGTGGTCTCCCAGCGGACGTCACCGGCGACGGAGAAGATTCCCTTGATGGGCCGGTCAGCGCCGTCGTAGATCGTGGTCGTTTGGCCGTTGACGGCGCCTTCGGCGGTTATGATCGGCGTGTCGCCGGCTGCGCCAACGGCGAGATAGGGATCGTTGTTCTTGTAGGCCTGGCCGGTGCCGTTGTAGTAGGTATCGGTCAGCAGCCACCCGCCGCCGGGTCCGGGCGCTTGGGTCTGGCGCAGTCGCAGTAGTCCGTCGAGCAGTTCATGACTGGCGCGGTAGCCGCCGTCGTTGGCCAGCCGCTCGGTAGTGACCACGGTGGTCTTGTCGTTGCGGATTCGGTAACCAAATTTGAGGTTTGGACTGGCACCTTGGTTCTTGTCGCGGTCGGGCAGCCATGCTGCTGTCATGCGGCCGAAGGACGCGCAGACCCGCGCGGACCTGGAGGACCTCGTACGCGACCTGCACCTGAACCGCGGTATCTCCACTGTCTTCGTGACGCACGACATCGACGAGTCCGTGTATCTGGGCCAGCGCGTGCTCGTCCTGTCGAACTCGCCGACCCGGGTGCAGGAAGACCTCGTGATCGACCTCCCGTCAGAGCGCGATCAGCTCACCACCCGGGCGCTGCCCCGGTTCACCGAGCTGCGGACCCACGTCTACGCGCAGATCCAGCGGGCCAAGCGTGCGCCGGTCTCGGCACCCCACCCGGCCCCGTGACGCGCCTCGCCGACCCCCCGGCAAGGCCCAAAGCCGCCGGCGCGCGACCGGGCTGCCCGGGGCCAGTGCGGTGGATGTTCGCCCGGCCGGAGATGGCCGTCTCCCGTCCGGCAGGCCCGTGGCGGGCCCGCCGGACGGGAGATCACCGAAGTTACGCGCGGCCGACCAGCGTGATCAACTGGTCTGCGGCCGAACCCGAGGAGGTTGGGTTCTGGCTGGTGACCATCAGCCCTTCCAGACCGTCTTCAGATTGCAGAACTCCCTGATCCCTGCGTAGGTGAGTTCCCGCCCGTACCCCGAGTTCTTGACACCGCCGAATGGCAACTCGGGGAAGGATTCGGTCATGCCGTTGAGGAAGACCATGCCGGCGTCCAGGTTGTGGACGAACCACTCCTGCTCCTCGGCATCGCCGGACCACACCGCCGAACTGAGGCCGAACGTGGTCTGGTTGGCGACCCGGGCGGCCTCCGCCCGATCGGCCACCCGGTACACCGACGCGACCGGGCCGAACGCCTCCTCGGAGACGATCCGCATGTCGTCGGTGAGACCGGCCAGTACGGTGGGCGGGTAGTACCAGCCGGGCCCGGGCGGCACGGAGCCGCCGACGAGCACCTCCGCGCCCTTGGCGACCGCGTCGTCGACCAGCTCGCCGAGGTCGTGGCGCCCCGCCTCGGTGGCCAGCGGGCCGACGTCCGTACCGTCGTCCATCGGATCGCCGACGACCAACTTGTCCATCTTGGCCACGAACTGGCGGACGAACTCGTCGTAGATGTCGTCGTGCACGATGAAACGCTTGGCCGCGACGCACGACTGACCGTTGTTCTGCACACGGGCCCGCACGGCGGTCGTCGAGGCCGCGTCCAGGTCGGCGGTCGGCATCACGATGAACGGGTCGGAGCCACCCAGCTCCAGCACCGTCCGCTTGAGATGCTGTCCCGCGATCGCGGCGACCGACCGGCCGGCCGGCTCCGACCCGGTCAGGGTGACCGCCCGGACCCGGTCGTCCGTGATGACCGGCTCGATGTCCTTCGAGGAGATCAGCAGGGTCCGGAAGGAACCGGACGGGAAGCCACCCTTCTCGAAGAGCGTATCGAGGTAGAGCGCGGCCTGGGGGACGTTGGAGGCGTGCTTGAGCAGCCCCGCGTTGCCCGCCATGAGCGCGGGCGCGGCGAAGCGCATCACCTGCCACAGGGGGAAGTTCCACGGCATCACGGCAAGTACCACGCCGAGCGGCTGCCAGACCGTCCAGGCCTGGCTGGCGTGCACGGCTCCCGGGTCGTCCAGCGGCTCGGAGGCGAGGAACTTCTCCGCGTTACGTGCGTAGAACCGCATGCCGTGCACGCATTTGTTGGCCTCGGCGACGGCCTGCGACAGTGGCTTGCCCATCTCGAGGGTGAGCATGCGGGCCACGTCCGAGATCTCGGACTCGAGCACGTCGGCCGCGGCGTTCATCCAGGTCGCCCGCTGCGCGAAGCTGGTGGAGCGCAGCGTTGCCGCCGCGTCGGCGGCCTGGGCGATCCGCCGCAGCACCTCCTCGCGCGGGTGCGCCTCGAAGGTCCGCACGGTCTCGCCGGTAGCTGGGTTGATGGTTGCGATCGGCATCGGGGTCCCCTAGTCGAAAACGACGACCTGGCGGCCGACCACGTCTCCGCGGCCCAGCGCCTCCAGGTTCTCGTTGATGTCGTCGAGCTTCACCGTGGTGATGGTGTGCTTGATCCGGCCGGCCGCACCGAGCGCGAGGACCTCGGTAAGGTCATTGTAATTACCCCAGAATGATCCGAAGTAGGACAGCTCGGTCCCGACGATCACATTCAACGGCACCTCGACCTTGGTGCCCATCAGGCCGACCGAGGCGACCGCGCCCTCTGGTTCGAGGATCGAGAAGTCGAGGGCGATCGACTCCTTGGCACCGGCGCAGTCCAGGATGGCGTCGACCGTCCGGCGACCGGTCGCCGCCTCGATCTCGTCCTGCACCTGCTCGGCCGTCTTGTCGCGGGTGTTGACGGTGTGGTCGGCCCCGTTTTCCCGGGCCACCGTGAGCTTGTCGTCGGTGCGGGAGAAGGCGACCACCGTCGCGCCAGCACCGAGCAGTTTGGCGTACTGGACGGCGTAACTGCCGAGCCCACCGATGCCGGCCACCACCACAGTCCGGCCCGGACCCAGCTTCCCGGCCGCCGCCAGCTTCTTGATCCCACGGTACGGAGTCAGGCCGGCGTCGGTCAGCGGTGCGAAGTTCTCCGGCTTCTGGTCACCGGGGTCCACCGTGATCAGGTGGCGGTACGGCACTGCGACGTACTCGGCGAAGCCGCCGGGCGGGCCGAACCCGGGCCACGAGCCGGTCCCACTGCAGAGCTGCTCGTTGCCCTCGTGGCACTGCCGGCAGGTGCCATCACCCCAACCCGGGTTGACCACGACCAGATCGCCGTCGGACAGCCCGGCCGATCTCGGCACGGCGGAACCCACCCCGGCCACGTGTCCGGCGATCTCGTGTCCCGGGATGGCCGGGAACTCCATCGGCGCGGCCATCTTGAAGTAACCATGGATGAGCTGGTAATCGCTGCGGCACATGCCCGTCGCGGCTACCTTCACCAGAACCTCGTCGGCACTGATGTCCGGCACCGGGACCTCTTCCAGTCGCCACGGTTCGTTGTAGCCGTACATTCGAGCCGCTCGCATCTTCATCTCGTCCTCCTAGCCTCTGGGATCGGTCCAGCCGGCCGATCGTATGACCGTATAGTGAACGAACAGTGGATAGGTTCCAACGCCAGTGAAGGGCTATGCGCTCGGATGAGAAGTGTCCGCAGGTCGGCGCTCGGAACGGCAGCGAGCCGCTCTGCCCCTTGCTCATGCGGTCGATCCGGGCGATGGCCGCGGACATCGACCTACGGTCCGACGCCACCGAGGCGGTCGACTCCACCCCGCTCCAGTGCGGCCGGTCGCTACCCAATGCCCGCCGCTCAGGACTAGCCGAGTGGGGCCAGCATCGCGATCGGCGTTACAGATCGTCAGATCCGCCGACCACTGACTTACCGGAGAATGGACCCCCGCCAGACAACACTGGACGAACGCTGAACGAGCCGATGAGCAACATCGGAAACAAACAGCAGGTGCCACACGCTCGCGGCCGGGTGGATCGCGGTGGCCGCCACTGGACAGAAACTGGACCAGCGCCGCACGGCGCGAACGATATTTCCTTCCCCGGTCACGAGCAGGCTAGCGTCGCCTTCGACAACAGCCGAGGACAGGAAACCCGGATTCGTATGGGCATATCAAGAAATGGTCGAGCAGTGGTGATCGGCGCCTCCCTGGCGGGGCTGCTGGCCGCGCGGGCGCTGCACGAGTCCTTCGAGGACGTCGTCGTGCTCGACCGCGACGTGCTGCCCGAACGACCGGAGCCACGACGCGGCGTGCCGCAGAGCGGCCACGTGCACGGCCTGCTCGCGCGTGGCCGGCAGGAGATGGACGACCTCTTCGACGGGTTCAGCACCGAGTTGGGGGCACTGGGTGCACCCCCCTTCGATGTGCAGGAGGACATGCGGTGGTGGCTGGGGGGCCGACCGCTCGCCGAGGGCCCGTCCGGCATGATCGTGCTGGCCGCGAGCCGTCCCCTCATCGAATTCGTGATCCGGCGCCGGGTTCAGGGGCTACCCAACGTGGTGGTGCGGCCAGGCCACGCGGTCGACGACCTGCTCTACACGGCCGAGCATGACCGGATCACCGGAGTGACGGCGACCGTCGGAGGTGAGCGGGTCGTCTTCGACGACGTCGATCTGGTGGTCGACGCCAGTGGGCGTGGCTCGCGCAGCCGGCACCTGCTGACCGCTCTCGGTTACCCGCAGGTCGAGGAGGAGCGCATCGAGGTACCGACGGTGTACGTGACCCGCCGCTACCGCCGCGACCCGCGACAGCTCGACGGCCGGGCCGGCGCCTCGGTCAACGCCTACCCGGGCAACCTGCACGGCGGTTTCGTCCTCGCCCAGGAAAACGACACCTGGATCGTCAGCATCAGTGACCGCTTCGGCGAAGCGCCGCCGACCGACGACGAGGGCATGCTGGCGTTCGCCGAGACGCTCGACAGCCCGGACGTCGCCACGGTCATGCGCAGCGCGGAACCCCTCGGCGCTCCGGTGAAGATGCGCTACCCGGCCAGCACCAGGCTGCGCTACGACCGCACCGCTCGATTTCCGACGGGTTATGTGGTCACCGGCGACGCGATGTGCTCGTTCAACCCGATCTACGGCCAGGGCATGACGGTGGCCGCTCTGGAGGCGGCCATCCTGCGCCGGCTCCTCAAGGAGGGTACCGACGGGTTGGCCGACCGGTTCTTCGCCGAAACCGCGGCCCTCATCGACGTACCGTGGTCGGCGGTCGCCGCCAACGACCTGAGCCTTCCCAAGGCGATCGGTGACCGGTCCATGCTCGACCGGGAGCGTGGGGCCTACCTGGCCCGACTGCGCACGGCCGCCACCGAAGACCCGGTGCTGGCCACCGCGTTCCTTCGCGTCACCCACCTCATGGATCCACCGGCGGCGCTCTTCGCACCGGAGGTTGCGGCTCGCGTCCCGGCCTGACCGGCCACCCAGGGGCCGCCGAGATCACCGGACGCATCAGCCGCGCGTAGCTGCTCCGCAGTAGGATCAATGCCGACTCGTGGCGAACACGCTATGGGTGATGGGGACGCGCCCGTCACTCACTTCGACCGTCAGCTCGGACTCCAGATGATCGTGAGGGGCACGGCGAGGATCGGCCACCAGCGCCAACATGCCCGCCACCAAGAACAAATGCGCTAACAGCTCGGCGAGACCCGTTCCGAGCTGTTAGCCGACGTTCCTCGGTGAATGATGTCTCCTCGGCTCACCGCAGCGGTACACGTTGCCACACGGGGACGCAGGGCCGCACCAAGACGTAGCTGCACAACGAGGCCCGGCAGCGTGGCGTCAGGGGCCGCTCGCCGATGTCGAGGGAAGCTGGAGAAGGTGCCGCCGAGCGTCGGCGTGGCCGGGATCGACACGACGGGTGCCGGCGCGGCCCCTTCCGTGGCCGGCCCGGTGGCACAGCTGGCCGCCGACCCGAGGGCGAGCAGCAGCCCGGCGGGCGGGGCGGACAGCCTCGCCGGCCCGGTGCCGGGCCGGCGAGAAGGTACGACCGTCACGGCGTCCCGCCGAGTATGGCGACAAGCGCCACGGCGAGCACAGCGGTACGCAGCCGCCCGCGAGCCGGTGTCGGAAATGCTGCCAGGGACATGAGGACTTCTTCGGACGTACCGACCGGCGCCGGTCACGTCGATGGTCTCCTTGAAGCCCTTCCCGGTGGTGGTCGAGTAGACGGTGGTCCAGGTGGACGCGTTCGGCGAGACCTGGATCTGGTACGACCTGGCGTACGCGGGATCCCACTGCAGCACGACCTGGGTCACGGTGGCGGTGGCGCCGAGGTCGACGTAGATCCAACCGGGTCGACCCAGCCGTTGGTGGGACTCGTCGCCCAGCGGCTCGCCGGGTCGTAGTCGAACGCCTTGTCCGGCGTGCAGCCGAAGCACGCGCGTCAATTCACGGAGTTAGAGGCTCGCACTTGTCCGCGCGTACCGATAGATCCAACTCCCGAAGGTAGGCCAGGTTGTCCCGGGTCCGCTGAGCCAGCGGCACGGCGGTGGAGAAGTCCTCGACCGTCACCCACCCGTCGTAGCCGACCCGGCGCAGCGCGCCGAGATAGGCCGCCAGGTCGGCCTGCCCCTCCCGCAACGGCACCCACTCGGCCGACCAGCGCGGTCCCCCGTCGTCCCGGGTGCCGCTCACCCGCCACGCGGCGTTCTTCACATGCACGTGCGCCAGGTACGGGCCGAGCATCTGAAAACCGGCCAGCGGATCCTCGAAACCCTCGATGGTCAGATTGCCGATGTCGTGGATGACCCCGGCATGCGCCGGCGACAGGCCGTCGAGCAGCCGCATCGCCGCCGACGCCGAGGCGACGATGGTGCCGTGGTGCAGCTCGACCAGCGCGATCACCCCGTGCTCCGCCGCCCGACCGGCGATCCACGCCAGGTCCCGGCGGGCACCGGCCATCAACTCCCGATAGTCGCCACTGCCCAGTTGCGGCATGGTCACCCGGACCCGTTCCGCGCCCAGCGCGGCGGCCGCAGCCAACACCCGCTCGACGTTGCCGTGGTCGGCCGCCGGCACGTACGCCCCGAGCCCGGACAGCGCCAACCCGGCCTCGCGGGTGATCGCGGCGATCCGGGTCAGCTCACCCTCCAGCCCGGTCAACGGAATGGTCGCCCGGTTACCGGCCCAGAACCCGGGCGGTCGGGCCGGTTCCTGGTCGGTGACCCGCCACTCGACACCGTCCCAGCCCTGCGCCGCCAACTGCCCGACCGCCTCCTCCGGCGTCCAGTCCGGCGTGGACGCCGTGAACACCGACCACCTCATCGCGCCACCCCCGCCCGCAGGACGGACGACACCGTGGCCGCGGAGCCCTCGACGGCGGCGAGCGCGTCGTCGAAGTCACCGGCGAGCACCGCCGGCACCGACACCGGCCGACGCAGGTGCGCCGAGAGGTAGACCGCCTTGACCACGGCGACATCGAGCAGCGCCTCGACCGCCGTGACCCCCGGCCGCCGGCCGCCGAGGATCGCCTCGACCGTGTCGTGGTACTGCCGCAGGTGTCCGTTCACGAAGGCGTCGTCGGGCTTGGTCGCCCCCCGCAGGTGTGACGGTGGCACGGCGTCGCTGGACCGGTCGGGCCCGTCGGCGTACGCGGACGGGTCCGGGCCGTCGGCGGTGTGCAGGTATTCCAACTGGTCGTCGTGGACCACCGCGGACCCCTGCGAGCCGTGCACCTGCAACCGCACGCCGAGGCCCGGGTACGCCGCGGTGGTGGCGTGCAGCACGGCGAGCGCCCCGTCGGCGAACCGGATCGCCGCCACGGCGACGTCCTCCACCTCGACCCGTTCGTGGGCGAGGACGCCGGTGTAGGCGAACACCTCCTCGGGCCGGCCGAACAGCCACAGCAGCAGGTCCACCGTGTGCACGCCCTGGTTCATGGTGGCGCCGCCGCCGTCCTGTTCCCAGGTGCCGCGCCAGCCCGCCGAGTCGTAGTACCGCTGGCCCCGCCACCACGGCACGCTGGCCACCGCCGAGGTGAGCCGCCCCAGGTCGCCGGCGCGCACTCGGGCGGCGACCGCGACGCTCGCCGGGTCGAACCGGTGCTGGCAGACCACCGCGCAGACCTGACCGGCCGCCTCGGCGTCCGTGGCGGCCCGGGCGATCCGGCGGGCTGCCGGCAGGGAGGCATCGAGGGGCTTCTCGACGAGCACGTGCACGCCGGCCGCGAGGGCCTCCTCGGCGAGGTCGGCGTGCGTACCGCTGGGCGTGCAGACCACCACCAGGTCCGCCGCCTCGGCCGCGAGGGCCTCGCCCAACGAGGCGTACCGGGCCGGCGGCGGGCCGCCCTGCTCGCCGATCCACCCGGCGAGCCGGTCGTTGGCCTGCGGGTCCGGGTCGGCGAGCGCGGTGAGGCGCAGTCCGGGGTGCCGCAGGATCGCCCCGGCGTGGGTGCGGGCGATGACCCCGCTGCCCGTGATCACGACGTTGAGAACGGTCATCGAAGATGCACTCCTATCGAGGCGGTGAGGTTCACGAACGCGCGCGCCGCCCGGCCGAACTCGGCAGGGCCGGAGAATCCGCCGAGGTCGTGCTGGCTGGCGAGGTGCGGTTCGAGGGAGGCGAAGCCGGCATAGCCGTCGTCGCGCAACGCGGTGAGCGTCCGCAGCAGCTGACCGTCGCCGTGGCCGGCGGGCACGACCTCGGCGGTGGCTGCGATAGCGTCCTTGACCTGCAGGTACTCCAAATGCGGGCGCAGCAGCGCGTACCCGTCGTCGTAGGGCCGCACCCCGACCTGCACGAAGTTCGCGTTGTCCCAGGCGACGCGCAGCGCGGGCGAGTCGACCGACTCGACGAGGTCGGCGATCCGCCGCGGCACATCACCGTAGATGTCTTTCTCGTTCTCGTGCAGCAGCACGACGCCGGAGTCCTCGGCGAGGGCTGCGAAGGCCCGCATCCGCGCCAGCACCGCCGCGCGGACCTCGGCCGGGGCGACCCCGGTCGGGCGGTAGAAGGAGAAGATCCGAACGTACCGGCTGCCCAGCCGGTGCGCGGCCGCCACGGCTGCGCGCAGCCGGTGGAGCTCACCGCCGTCCTCGGTGGTCACGTCGACCTTCCCGACGGGCGACGCGACCGCCGAGACCGCCATGCCGCGTGCGTCGACCGCCTCCGCCAGGGCGTCCAGTTGGGCGTCGCCGAGCTCCACCACGTTGGTGCCCCACGCGCTGCGCACCTCGATGTGCCGGGCGCCGAGGGCACTGAGCACCGCGAGCTGCACCGCCGGGTCGGGATCGATCTCGTCGCCGAAGCCGGACAGCGTCCACGCCGTCACTTCACACCTCCCGCGGTCAGCCCACTGACGATGTACCGCTGGAAGGCGAGGTAGAGGGTGACCACCGGGGTCGCGCAGACGAGGGCGGCGGCCATCATCTGCCCGTACGGCGGGATCGCCCCGCCCTCCTGCGACGCGCCGAAGACCTGCAGCACGACCGCCGCGGTGCGAGTGTCCACATCGGTCATGACCGAGGCGAACAGCACGTCGTTCCAGCCGAGCAGGAACGCGAAGATCGCCGCGACGACCAGGCCCGGCCAGCTCAGCGGGATGACGACACGCAGCAGGATCTGCCAGCTCCCGGCACCGTCCACGCGGGCGGCCTCGATCAGCTCGCCGGGCAGCTCACGCAGGTAGGTCACCATGATCCAGGTGGAGAACGGCAGCCCGAACGTGAGGTAGGTGACGACCAGCGACCACCGGGTGCCGATCGTCGGCACACCGAGGCTGCTGCCGATAGTCGCGAAGAGCACGAAGA
Source organism: Micromonospora sp. NPDC049102 (assembly GCF_043197485.1). Taxonomy (NCBI): domain Bacteria; kingdom Bacillati; phylum Actinomycetota; class Actinomycetes; order Micromonosporales; family Micromonosporaceae; genus Micromonospora; species Micromonospora sp. NPDC049102. The sequence continues at coordinate 9,759 of NZ_JBICTE010000051.1, forward strand.
CCGGCAGGAGCAGCAGCGTGCCGGGGATCGACTGCATGCCCAGCAGCGCGCGCAGCACGGTGCGCCGGCCCCGGAACCGGTGCCGGACCAGGACGTACGCCGAGAAGACCGCGACCGCCGCGCAGGTCACCGCCACCGTGCCGGCGACGAGCAGGCTGTTCGCGAGCCCCCGGCCGAGCGGAACGGTCGACCAGATCCGGACGTAGTTGCCGACGTTGATCCGCTCCGGCCAGAGCTCACCGGCGGCCACGGCCAGGTCGGTGTTGACCGAGGCGAGGAAGACGTAGCCGACCGGCGCGCCGACGATGGTCAGCAGGACCACCGTCAGGCCGATCTGCAGTGGTCGGGGCAGCAGGCGATGCACCGAGTTCATGCGGCGGCCTCCGGCGGGTCGAGTTTGACGGTGCGTAGATAGACCAGCAGCGGGACCAGGATCAGCGCCAGCGAGATCACAGCCATCGCCGCGCTCAACCCGAACCGCAGGTTCTGGAAGCTCTCCACGTACGTCAGCACCGGCAGCACCTCCACGTCGTGCGGGCTCGGGACGCCGAACAGCACGAACGGCAGGGTGAAGCTGTTCACCATGTGCAGCAGGGAAATGATCGCGGCGAGCGCGACCGGCGGGCGCAGCAGCGGGAGGATGACGTGGCGCAGCTTCGCCCACCACTGCGCGCCGTCGAGCGCGGCGGCTTCGTGCAGGCTGTCGTCGATGCTCTGCAGGCCAGCCAGGGCGAGCAGGTAGACCAGCGGCCAGCCCGACCAGGCCTGCACGACGATCAGGGCAAGGTAGCTCTTCGGCCCGTTCAGCCACAGGCCGCCGGCGATGCCCAGGCTCGCCAGGCCCTGGTTGGCGACCCCGTCGGGTTGCAGGATGATCCGCCAGATGGTGCCGACGACGAAGGCGGGCAGCACGTACGGGATGAGGTAGAGGGACCGGATCAGCGACCGCCCGCGGAACGGCAGGTGGGTGGTCAGCGCGGCGGCGACCCCCAGTGGCAACGCGAGCAGCGTCGCGATCACCGCCGCGGAGCCGCTGACCCAGATGGCGTGCGGCAGGCTGGTGCGGCTCACCGCCTCCACGTAGTTGCCGGCGCCGACGAAGGGTGCAGACAGCCACTGCCGGAAGGTGTACTGGTCGAGGTCGAGCAGCGACATCACCAGCGCCACGACGAACGGCACGACGATGACGGTCAGGGTGAGCAGGGCGCCGGGGGCGAGTAGCCACACCGCGGCACCGCCGGCGGTCGAGCCGCGACGGCGGCGCGGCGGGGACGGGCGGGCCACCCCGACCCGGTGCGCTTCGCCGGTGCCCGGAGCGTCCGCCGTCGCTCGGTCGGTGACCGTCATCTACTTCGCCTTGTCCAGCGCGGCCTGCGCCTCGGACTGGGCCCGGGTGAGCAGGTCGTTGAGGGACGCGTCGTCGACCTTGCCGGCGGCGAGATTCGGCACCGACTGGACGACCACGTTGACCAGCGCAAGCTGCACCTTGCTCCACCCGCCGTGGAACGGTGTGCTGTGCGATTTCGACGCGGAGTCCACGATGGCCGCGAGTGCCGGGTCGGCGACCAGCCGGTTCGCCAGCTCCGCGTTCGTCGGCAACTCGCCGAAGGTCCGGTAGTAGATTTCCTGTGACTCGGCGGTGGTCAGCATGTTGACCAGGCGCAGCGCCAGGTCCTGGTTCTTGCTGTACTTGGCGATCACCAGGTTGTCACCGGAGAGGATGCTGGTGGCGCCGACGCCGCCTGACGCCAGGCTGGTGGCGCCCGGCGGGACGGTCGGCATGATTGCGTAGCCGTACTTGCCGGCGACCGCGGACTTGTCCAGCGTGACCTTCGAGGTCGCCGAGACCATCGGCAGAAAGGCGGCCTTGCCGGCGCCGAACGCGGCGATGGCCTGCGCGTTCTTCCAGCCGGTCGCCGCCGGGTCGACGACCTTGTCGGTGGCGAGCCAGCCGAGGTACGTCTGGTAGGCCTTGACCGTGACCGGATCGGTCAGCCGCGCCTTGCCGTCGGCGACCAGCGGGTTGCCGGCCTGGATGCTCATCGCCCAGATGAACTTCCACGGGTCGAAGCCGTCGCCGTAGGCCACGGCCAGTCCGTACCTGCCGGCCCCGGTCAGCTGTCTGGCCTGCTGCCGCAGGCCGTCCCAGGTGCTGGCCGGCTTGTCGATGCCCGCCGCGGCCAGCAGTTCCTTGTTGTACGCCATGACGAACGGACGACTGGCGAAGGGGATGCCGACCTCGTGCGCGGCGTCCGGGCCGGAGATGCCGAGGGTGGCCGGCAGGAACCGGTCCCGGCCGCCGACCTTCGTCCACTGGTCGGCCGTGAGGTCGACGAAGGCGCCGGTGGAGTATGCCGTCGGGGTGAAGGTGGTGCCGAGGGCATAGACGTCCGGCCCCTGCCCGGAGAGCATCGATGTCTGGATCTTGGTGAGTTCGTCGGTGGGGCTGGCGAAGGTCTCGAACGTGACCTTCGCCCCGGCCTGCTGCTGGAACTTCGCCGAGACGTCGGCGAACCACTGCTTCTGCTCCTCGGGATAGATCGAGTTCGCCCCGATGAGCACGTTGAGCGTCCCGCCACCCTCGGCGGAGCTACCGGGATCGCAGGCGGTGACGGGTATGGCGACCATGACGGCCAGGGCCGCCGCGAGAAGCCCACGGGTGGCGTTCATCTCTGCTCCTTGGGTGGTGGCTGTCCGGAGAAGATTGGTGTGGAAAACACATAGCCAGACGCCCGGGAATTCCCCCGGCTCGATGAGACGTGCGAGGGAACGTAACAACCACGGAAACCAGATGGCAATCGGTTGCCATTAATTGCCATCGATGCTCTGCTGATTGCATGAACTCCGAAGGCGCGTCCTCCCCCCGTCCGGCCTCACGCCGGGAGGACCGCGTGACCATCGCCGACATCGCTGCCCTCACCGGCGTTGCCGCCTCCACCGTGTCCCGGGCGCTGAGCCGGCCCGACCGGGTCAACCGGGTCACCCGGGAACGCATCCAGGCCGCCGCCCGCGAGCTGAACTACGTACCCAACACCCAGGCGCGAGCGCTGTCGTCCGGGCGTACCGAAACGGTCGCCCTGCTCGTCTCGGACGCGACGAATCCGTTCTTCTTCGGACTGATCCGCGGCGCGCAGCAACAACTGCGCGCCGCCGGCCACGCCCTGCTGCTGATCGACACCGAGGACTCGGCCGAACTGGAGAACCACCTGCTGCACAAGGTGCGCCGGTCGATCGACGGGGTGATCCTCGCCGCCTCCCGCCTTCCCGAGCAGACCCTCTCCGTCATTGCCGCCGAACTGCCGGTCGTCACCGTCAACCGCAACGTCCCCCGGGTGCGCAGCGTCGTCATCGACAGCCCGGACGGGGTGAGGCAAGCCGTCGAGCACCTGGTCTCGCTGGACCACCGGTCAATCGCATACGTCGCCGGACCGTCGTCCTCCTGGGCCGACCAGGCCCGGTGGCGGGCGATGCGGACCGCGATGGCCCGACACGGCCTCACCGCGGCCCGCGTCGGACCGTTCGGCGGGTCCCGCAGCTCCGGGTCGGTCGCCGCGGACGCGCTGCTGAACACCGGCGCCACCGCCGGCGTCACCTTCAACGACCTGCTGGCGATCGGCATCCTGCGGCGGCTGGCCGAACGCGGCGTCGATGTCCCCGGCGAGATCAGTGTGGTGGGCTGCGACGACATCTTCGGTGCCGACTTTTGCAGCCCCCCGCTGACCACCCTGACCGCGCCGATCGAACAGGCCGGCCGGGTGGCGGTGTCGATGCTGCTGGACCACCTTGAGCACCTGGGGGAAACGGCGTCCCGTCAGACCGTGCTGCTGCCCACGCACCTGACCATCCGGCAGTCCAGCGGTCCGGCCCCGCGCCGGTGACCACTCGCCGGGCCGCCTCTTCCTGGCCGACGCTTCGCCAATTCCGCCTCGCCGGCCTCGTTCGGGGCGGGTAGCCGCTTGCGGCATTCCGGGTCAGGGGTCCCGGTGTGCACCGCACACGGCGAGGCCTCGCAAGGCACGCCCTGCCTCGGTCGGCGGGGCCGGCGCGACGCTGGCGATCGGCGCTCCGGCCCCCTCCGCACCGCACCCGCCGTCCCAGTTCGGTGGCGATGATCGGTCACCAGGACGGGCGCGGAGCAGACTCAGCCGTCGCCTCGGTGGGTCGCTCCGGTCCCGATCGCCCGCAGGTGGGCCAGCCCTTGCGCCCAGGACTGGATCAGAGTGGTCTCGTGGTAGGCGATGCCATGTTCTGCGCAGAACTGGCGGATCAGTGGCTGGGCGTGGCGCAGGTTGGGTCGGGGCATGCTGGGGAAAAGGTGATGTTCGATCTGGTAGTTGAGCCCGCCGAGGAGCGCGTCGAGGAGTCGGCCACCGCGCACATTGCGGGAGGTGAGAACCTGTCGGCGTAGGTAGTCGAGGTCGTCGGCCTCGGTGAGGATGGGCATTCCCTTGTGGTTGGGCGCGAAGGAACTGCCCAGGTAGAGACCGAACAGGGCCTGGTTGACCAGGACGAACACGATCGCCTGCGGAACGCTCAGAACCAGGAACACGGCCCCGAGGTACGCGGCGAAGTGCAGGACGAGCAGGCCGGCCTCCACCGGTCGGTGCCGCAGCCCAGGACGGCTGATGATCGCCCGGACGCTGGCGCCGTGCAGGTGCACACCCTCGGCCATCAGCAGAGGGAAGAACAGCGCCGCCTGGTGCCGGACGAAGAGCGCCCCCAGGCCACGCTGCGTCGCGGCCTGGCCCGGGGTGAACGACAGCGGAGCCACCATGAGATCAGGGTCGCGGCCCTCAGTGTTCGGATGGGCGTGGTGGCGGTTGTGCTTGTCGACCCACCACCCGTAACTGATCCCGGTCAGCAGGTTCGCACAGACGAGGCCGAGCACCTCGTTGGCCCGACGGGACCGGAAGATCTGCCGGTGCCCGGCGTCGTGACCGACGAAGGCCAGCTGCCCGAGGAACATCGCCACGGCGGCTGCGACAGCCGTCTGCCACCACGACGGTCCGAGCCGAACGAACACCACTCCCAGGACCCCGAGACAACCCAGCACAAACGCGATCCGCGTCGCGTAGCGCCAGGGCCTGCGGTCGAGGAGACCCGCGCCCCGGACCAGGCGGGACAGCTCTGCGTACGCACTGCCACGGTCACTGCGGGCGCCAAGATCCGCGTTACTCACTCTCGCCCTCCTGTAGGACGGCCAGTTCAGGTCAGGGGTCTGCCAACAGCCGCGAGGGGGCAGGCACGCGACCCCTTCGCGATGCGACGGACATCGAGGTTCCCAGTCTTCCTCACCGCCGCCTCTCGCAGAAGGAAACGGCAGCACACGGCAACCACGGCGTACGCACCGGTCACTCTCATGCAAGTCCGCCGATCAGATGCCCGACCTCCGCCAGCTAGTTCGACAATCAGGACTACGAGGGCACGTCGGATTCAAGGGGTTGTCATGGCGCGAAAGAGGAAGTCCATCACACGGCAAACGCTCATCCTTGCCTTCGCGGCTGGGGCGGTGACCGGAGCGGCGAGCCCTGCATCTGCTGCGGATCACTGAAATCGACGACCGGGTCCAGCGAGACGAACCGACCCGTGGCCGCGTCGTACTCCCGGGCGCCGAGGTGCGTCAGCCCGGTCGACGAATCGATCGTGCCCCCGACGAGGTCCGCAAGCTGGTCGCACGCCAGATGCCACCGGGCGCGCCACGAGCAGCGGCCCCCATGAGTGCAGACCCGCGCCGCTCCCCTACTGGGGTGTTGGTGAAAACCGAGACACCAGGGGCCAATTAGTTGATCTTCGTGGGGGCCGGGTGGCCGGCGGGGGTTGAGCTGGTGTCCCGGCAGGGGATCGCTCACCGGGCATCGGTCGAGATGGTCGGCGTGGTCGCTCCACCGGCTTTGCAGGGGCGGGGCAGGCGACTGCTGGTGATCCACTGCGTGGGTCGGGTGCCTGCGCCATACCAGCCCAAGGCTTTGTCGACGCCCGGGATGACCGCGGGCCCGTTACCCCCGACACCGGGGGGCAACGGGCTCACCTGGGAGCTGGTCTTCCCGAGACAAACGGCGACGGCCGTAAGGTTTTGAGCCGTGGTTCCCCGGTTGGAGCCTCGTACCGCCCAGCCGTTGCCCGACGCGAACGAGTCAGTGAGGAGGATGTCGAACCCGGATGTCTGTCCGCCTCCTCCGGTGATGATCGTGCCAGCGGGGCAGGTGGCGAAGGAGATATTGTTCGCGCCCGCCAAGACTGTTACGGGAGTCCCTGTCGTTTGAGACAGTGCAGTCATCCCGGACGGCTTCTTACTCACGGCGGGACTGGTGTCAGCCGCGTTCGCCCCGCTCAGAGGAACGATCAGCAGAAGACTGCTGACCGATAGTGCCGCTGCGCTGCTGATGAACAACCTCTTCTTCTGCACGCCTGGTTCTCCCCATCGATTGCTGAGCACGCGAGACATTCGACCGGACGGTCCGCAGCAGACTACTAACAGTGAGTGATCACTGGCATCGATGTATGTAAATCTCCAGATTGATCAAAGTTCGACACGTGACCCCGGCCGGCAACAACGACGTGACAGGTCTCGATTTTCCGCCCACTCACCGACTTGGGCACCAGGGCCGGATCCGGCGCCAGCAACAGATCCACCCCGCGGATCTTGCCGGTGACGCATTCGCGGGTGAGGCCGTAGGACGGCTCGCGCGGTCTGCCGCTGAGTGTTGCGTAGAACGAGTTCTGGCACATCACAGGTCGGGGTCCGGGTGCCCGGCGCCATCGTGCCCGGCGCCATCGTGCCCGGCGCCGGCCCGCTGCGCCTGCCCGCACCGCGCACCGCCGCGCCCACCGCGCTGCGGCTGATCATGGCCGGCTGAGCGACCGCTCCCGCTCCGGTCAGCCAGCCCCGAAGCAGACGAACGCCGCCGCGGTGGCCCGGGCGGGACCGTCGCCCGCCGCACCGAACGCCCACTGCGCGTCGGCGAGGGCTCGCGCCGGGCCGGCTCCCGCCCGCATCCGCGCGTGCAGGTCCAGCATCAGTGCCGTGGTGGGCTCGGCCGGCACGGGCAACACGGTCGCGATCAGGCACCGGGTGCCGAGCGCCAGGAGCACCGCGGTGAACCCCATGACCTCGTCGCCGGGGCGTAGCCCGGTCAGGCCGGAGTCACAGGCGGAGAGCACCACGCAGCCGGGCGGCCGGGCGACCGCCTCCCACTCGTGGGCGAACAGCGGCCCGTCGGCCAGTTCCAGGGTGGAGAACTGCGGGTTGTCCGCGCGGAACGTGCCGTGGGCGGCGATGTGCACCAGCCCCGCCCCGTCCAACGCGGCGGTCAACGCCGCGGCGGTGGCGTCGGGCCCGGTGAGCCGCCGCGCCCCGGGCAGGACCTGGGCGAGCCGGCATACCTCGGTGTGCCCGGCCGGCAGGCGCGGGCCGGCGGCCAGGACCGGCGGCCCGGCCGGCAGCTCCCGCCGATCCGCCCCGAGCCAGGCGGTGGCCGAGGGGGCGACGGTCACCGGACGCCCCGCGCAGGTGGGCAGCGCCGACCAGGGCACCGCGTGCAGCGCCCCGACCGGGACGATCACCAGCGCCCGGTCGGCCAGCCACCGCCGCAGCGGGGCGAACAGCAGCCGGTCCAGGGCCGTCGCCGCGTCGCCGGCCCCCGCCCGCGCGGCGGCCGCGTCGCCGGTGGTGAGCAGCCGACGCAGGGCGAACCGGTGCCGGCGGGCCAGGTCCGCCGCGGCGGCGAGCGGGCCTAGGTCGTGCAGGCTGGCCCGGCCGTCGCGGACCAGCACCGCCCGGATCCGGTCGCCATGGGCCACCAGCTCGACCAGCACCCGGGAGCCGAGCCGCGCGGCCAGCGCGCCCACCCCGGGCGGGGCCAGCACGGGGCCTCCACCGGGCACCCGACGGGCCAGGTCCCGGATGCGCTGCTCCAGCCGGGCCTGCCGGCCGCGCAGGGCGGTTGCCGGGCGGCCGGCCAGCACCTCGTCTTCGAGCAGGCCGCTGACCAGTCGGAGCTCAGCGAGCGCCGCCACCAGGTCGGGGTCGGCCGGAGGCCGGGCCGGCCGGGCCCGCAGCGCATTGGCCCGCCACCGCTCCGCCCACGCCAGGACCCGCGCCGGCGCGCCCGCCCGGACCGCGATGTCGAGGCCCTCGGCCGCCAATTCCTGACCGTACGCTCCACTGTGGGCACGCAGCTCCGTGGCGCCGAGCGACATGCGGTGCCGGTCGAGCACGGCCAGCCCGCGGCGCAGCGCCCGGGCGGCCCCGGGTTCGTCCCCGTCGAGCCGGCGCGACAGGGCCAGGGCGTACCAGCCCTGTGCTCGCCGGTCGGCGGTGCCGCGACGGCGGGCCCGGGCGGCCACCGCCAGCAGGTTCCGGGCCCGGCCTGGCCGCCCCAGCGCGGCGGCCACCAGGCCGGCCTCGATCCGGGTGGTCAGCGCCGGACCCGGCCACCCGGTGGCGTCGAGCTGGTCGGCGGTACGCGCCATGGCGGTGAACAGGGGTGCCGAGCGGGTGCCCCGACGGTACTCGGCGCGCAGCTCGACGTGCCGGGCGAAGACGGCCCAGGTGCGCCGGCCCTGGCGACGGAACCGGGCCCGGGCCGCGGCGGCGGCCTCGGTCGCGGTGTCCAGGTCCGCGGCGAGCAGCGCCGCACGGGCCCGGGCCAGCAGCGCCTCGGCGAGGTCGGAGGCCATGCCCCGGCGCCGCAGTTCCCGGACGGCCGCCGTCGCGACCACCACCGCCTCGTCGACCAGCGGCACCGACAGCAGCAGCTCAACGCGGTCCAGCAGCAGCGCCGGCCGGGGTACGGCGAGCCGCCGGTACTCCTCGTCGACCGTGGCGAAGCAGCGCAGCGCGCCGGCGATGTCGCCGCGCTGGCCGGCCGCGATGCCGCAGTTCCAACGGGCGTCGGCCGCCGCGAGGTCCAGGCCCAGCCGTTGGAAGGCGGCTGCCGCGCGGGACAGGTCGTCGTCGGTGCCGCCGGCGGCGCCCCGGTGGGCGTTGAGCAGCCCCCGGTTGTTGCGTGCCCGCGCCTCCAGCAACAGATCACCCTCGCGCAGGGCGATGTCGACGGCCAGGCCGTAGTCGCGTACCGCCTCGTCGTAGCGACCTCGGTAGTGCAGCACCACGCCCCGCTGCATCCGGGCCCGCCCCGCGTCGGCGCCGACGAGCTGCGGCAGCGCGGCGGTCACCGCGCGCAGCGCCGCAGCGGTGTGGCCGGCGTTGGCCAACACGTAGCCCAGGCTCATCCGTGCCAACGCCCGGGTCCGGGGCGTGCCGGCGGCCCGGACCGCGCGGCGCAGGTGGCGCAGGGCGCCGGGCAGGTCGTTGAGCTCTCGCAGGGCCAGACCGACGGCCCGCTCGGCGGTGGAGCGCTCGTCGGCCCCGGCCGTGGGCCCGGCGGCCAGCACCCGCTGGGCGATTGCGATCGCCTCGCGCGGGTAGCGCTGGACGGCGTCCAGCGCCGCCTGGGCCGTGCCGGCACCGGAACCGGTGCTGTCGGGCATGCCCCACAGAGTCCCCGAACTGATGCCCATCCGTCAATGTCTGTGTGGGCCTGTCGGGAATCTGCACCCACCATTAACGCCATTGACACGCAACTATGCTTTGGAAGAATTGACGACACCCGGGAAACGCGGCCACACCGGCCAGTGGCGGGCGCTTCTGCCGACCGCATGGAGGACCCGTGTCGCCTGACCATCCCGCCGCGCCGCGCCCGGCCGGCCAACTGTCCCGACGGCGACTGCTGGCCGCGTCCGCGCTGGCCGCCGCAGCGTCGTTCGCCGCCGGGTCCCGTGCGGCCCCGGCCCGCGCCGACGGCGCGGACGACGACGCCTACCAGCGCGCCTTCAACGAGGCGCTGGCTGCCGACAAGAGCGTCCGCCGGCACACCACACCGGGCCGGGAATTCCTCTACCGGCCACGGCAGCTGCTCGCCGCCGACGCCGACGCCCAGCGGGTCACCGCCTGGCTGCGTGCCCGCGGCCACGTGGTGGCCGTGGGCGACGGCTTCGCCGAGGTCACCCGGCTGCTCTTCGACCGGGAGACCGACGTTCCCGCGCTCGTGACCAAGCTGCGCGACCCCCAACAGTGGCCGGGGCGGCCGGTGCCGAAAGTGCAGCCGCACCACGTGCTGCTGGGCTGCGGCAACATCATGGGCAACCCGGGCAACCCGCCCACGACGGTCGCCGCGTTGCCGCCGCCGGACCCGGCCCGGCTGGGTGAGGGCGCCGGGGTGACCGTCGGGATCTGCGACACCGGCATTTGGCGGCAGGCAGGCGGCTACCACCCCCAGTGGCTCGGCGGGGCGTACCTGCCGGAGGTCGACGACGAGGACCCGCTCTACGTGCACACCGACGTACTCGCCCTGCAGGGCGGGCACGGCACCTTCATCGCCGGGGTGGTTCGGCAGGCCGCGCCGGGGGCCCGGGTCGACCCGGAGCAGGCGTTGACCGCCACCGGCCTCGGCGACGAGGCGTCGGTGGTGGCCGCGATGGCCCGGCTGGCGCCGGCGGTGTCCGTGGTCAACCTGTCCCTGGGCGGATTCACCCAGGACGACAAGCCGTCGCTGCCCCTGGCCAACGCCGTGGCCGCGCTACCCGCGACGAACGCCGTGGTCGCAGCGGCGGGCAACGCCGGCACCAGCCGGCCGATCTGGCCCGCCGCGCTGGGCCAGGTCGTCGCGGTGGCGGCGGTCAGCCAGGGTTCCGGTGGCGTGGTGCCAGCCACCTACAGCGGGTACGGGCCGTGGATCGACGTCTGCGCGGTCGGCGAGCGCCACAGCACGTACGTCGAGGGGCAGTTGCCGCTGCCGGGCCTGCCGACCCGGGTGTTCCATGGCTTCGCCACCTGGGCCGGTACCTCGTTCGCCACGGCGCACGTCTCCGGTCGGCTCGCCGCCCTGATGACCGCCGGCGGCCTGAGCGCCGACGCGGCCCGGCTGGCGCTGCTCGCGGCGCCGCGCTGGCACCCCGACTACGGCGTACTCGTCGGATGAGCGAGCGGGCCGCGAGCAGCGGGGCAGGGCCGCACCAGCCAGCGGACGGCGTCGCCGTGACCGACCCGAGCGCAACCGACCTGGTGACCGCCGCGGCGGGCGGGGACGAGTCGGCGTGGGTGGAGCTGGTCCACCGGTACACCCCGCTCGTCTACTCGGTGATCCGGTCGTACGACCTGAGCCGTGCCGACGCCGCCGATGTCAACCAGACCGTCTGGCTGCGCCTCGTCGAGCAGTTGAACCAGGTACGCGACCCGCAGGCCCTCGCCTCGTGGCTGGCGACCACGGCCCGGCGCGAGTGCTACCGGCTGTCCCGCCTCAGCCGCCGCACCCAGCTCTTCGACCCGTACGACGACGCGCTGGACGCGTACCATGGCTTCTCCCGCACGGCGGACGTGGCGGCCCCCGACGAGGAGCTGCTGCGCGCGGAGCGGCGGCAGGCACTGCGGGAGGGCTTCGCGCAGCTGCCGCCGCGCTGCCAGAAGCTCCTAGCCCTGTTGACCGCCGACCCGCCGGCCAGCTACCGGGAGATCGCCGAACGGCTGAGCGTGCCGGTCGGCAGCATCGGGCCGACCCAGGCCAGATGCCTGCGTCGGCTGCGGGACTGCCCGGCGCTCGCCCCGTTTCTCGGAACGGCCGCAACCCGGACGACCGGAGGTGAACGCGATGGAGCCGTTGCCGCCGGCCGATGACGCCGCCCTGACCGCCGAGCTGGGTGCGGCGCTGCGGGAGGCCGGATCGGTCCCTGAGGAGCTCCTGACCGCCGCGCGGGCGGCGTTCGCCTGGCGAAACGTCGACGCGGAGGTGGCGCTCGCCGAGCTGACGTTCGACTCGGCGTGCGACGCGGCACCCGCCCTGACCCGGTCGGCCGGGTCGACGCGGACGCTGTCGTTCCGCAGTGCCGCGGTGACGCTGGAGATCGAGGTGACCGACGCCGGCATCGTCGGTCAACTCGCCCCGCCCCGAGGGGGGCGGGTGTCCGCGCAGACCGCCTCGGGCACGTACGCGGAAGCGCCGGTCGACGCGGTGGGCTTCTTCTCGCTGGGCGCTCCCCCGCCCGGCCCGGTCCGGCTGCGCGCCCACACCGACGGCTACGCGGTGGCCACCACCTGGGTTTCGCTGCGCTGACCCCCCGTCCACCCGGGACGGCGGTGCACCCGGGACGCCCAGAGCGTCCCGGCGAGCGCGCGGCGACGGGGGTCGCGGGCTGCCCAGGCCCACGACCCCCGCTGGTGGCCGGGGCTACTGCTTCCCGACGCTGATCAGGTACTCCACACCACCGAGGTCGGTCCGCTCCGCACCGCTCGTGTCCGGACCGAACTGGGTCACATCGAGCGCGAACTCCTTGTCCGAGGCGACCGCAGCCGCGAAGGCGAGGGAGAACTCGACCCGCTCACCCGGTTCCAGCAACAGGTTGCCGAGACTGGCCTTTGCCGGTTCGACGATCTCCAGCTGGTTCTTGCCGACCTCGCGTACGCCGGTGCCGACCTTGCCGCCGGCCTGCCACCGCTCGAACAGGGTCGGCCCGAGGTCGACGACGACCCGGCCGCCCACGCCCTGGATCGGCTCCCCCGGCTGCGTGAAGACCAGGTCGTTCTTGGTCGGCACCCGGAGCGAGTTGCCGATGGCGAACGGCCGCACGACCGGCGTCCCGCCCGCGACGAGCCGCACCGAGTCGACGTTGCGCCAGGCGATGTTGTTGTTGTTGCGGGTGTTGGTACTGATGTCCGGACCCTCGAAGGTCATCGGATCGGTGGACGACACCCACCTGGCCAGCAGGCAGAAGTGGCCCGGTCCGGGCACCCCGGTCCACGGGATCGTCACGGTCGTGGTGCCGGCGAAGACGGTCACGTTCATCGCGCCGATCTGGGTCCAGTGCGTCGGCCAGACGGCACCGCCACCCGGCGTCGTCCGGTAAACCCGCAGCACACCGCTGCCGGTGCCGGTGCCGTACGGGCCGGGGTTACGCAGCTTGATGAAGATGTAGTTGGTGACGCCGACGATCGGGTTCTGGCTGACGGCACACTCGACGGCGGTCGGGCAGACCTTGATGTCGGGGCTGGCCCACAGCGGGTTGAACGAGTGGGGTTGGACGCCGACATCGGCGGTGACGTCCCGGATGTAGACGTCGGTGCGGGCCGCCGCGGCCTTGTCCTGCCGCGCCTCGACCGGCGCGGCGGCGGCCGTGGTGACCGCCATCAGTGCGGCCAGCGCCGTGCCACTAAGCACGGCCAGCGCCGAGCGGCGGGCGCGTCTTCCTACGTTGCCCATGACAGGCTTCTCCCATCGTCGAGGGACCGCCGACCCGCGTTGTCTCCTACCGGGCCGACGCGATGACGTTGTTCAGGAGCGCGACGCGGCGCGGTTGATACGCCCGGCGGAACCCGTCACCGTCAGATGGAGCGAGGAACGACTAATTAAACGGATATCGATATTTGCCCCGGCCCGCCCGATGCTGTCGCAGGGTGTCAGTACGCTTCGCCGGCACGTCGACGTGGATGACGATGGCCAAGATCAGCGCAGAACTGCTGGCCATCCTCCGGGCCCGCCCCACACGCACCGAGAGGCTGTTCAACGGGCTCGACGACCCCGCCCCGCTGGCCCGATTAAACCGGAACGCGACGCCTTCGGCAGCGACTACCGGGCACCGCGATCGCCGAGGCCATCCAGGCGGAGCACCCACAGTTCGCCGAGGAGCGATCCTGGTTCTCCCGCGCGGTCCACGGCACCGACGACGCCCGAGACATCGAACTCGGGTACGGTCCGGCGTTCGTCCTCGACCCGGCGGAGGTCGCCCGGCTCGCCGCCGGCCAGACCGACGACGCCGGGCCCGCTGCCGACGACTTGACACAGAGAGGTGCCGTTAGATCCACACTCCCCTACACGCGCCGACGCGGTCGCGATCTATCCCAACATGATGACCAGCCAGAACAATGCTGGGCAGACCGACGGGTCACGCAACAGGCGGGCGGTGCCTAGCTAGTACGGCAGCCGCCAATCGTGATCATGGCTGCAGTTCGAGGTTGAGGCGGCGGGTGTGATGGGCTCGTTTGGCTCGGGCTTGGTGTCGGCGTCGCCAGTTCGACCAGCGCAAACGGTGGACGATGCTGCGGGTCGGGCGGATCAGTAGGACGTTGATCAGGCGGCGGATCTCGTTGACTGTCAGCTCGATCATGTCGGGCTGAACGTGGCGGTCTGTGGTGCGGGCGTCCGCGGCGCAGATCGCGAGGACGGCGAGCGCGGCCAGGGCCAGGGTGGTGAACCGGTGTCAGGACGTCCAGTGGCGGACTTGGTGCTGGTCAAGACCGACCTGGCCCTTTGCGGCCTGGAACGATTCCTCCACGATCCAGCGGTCTCCCGCTACCCGCACGAGCTGGGCGAGGGCGGCCGGCCTGGTTGTCCAGCAGCGGTAGAAGGCCAGCTCACCGCTGGTGTTGTTGCGGCGGATCAGCAGACTGTGCCGGCCGTCGCCGTCCGGGTCACAGTCGGCGCCGACGTCGGCGAGCCAGGCCCAGTCGTAGAACCGTGGCCCTTTCGACCCGTCACCGGCACTGCGCCGGGTCCACGCGGTGGCGGGCAGGTCGGCGGCCAAGCAGTCAGCGCGGCAGCGGGCCTTACCACCGTCGATCGGCACGAGATGGTCGCGGGAGACCGCCAGGACGTAACCGAGGCCGAGTTCGCGCAGCCGGGTCCTCAGGTGGGCGTTGTTGCCGTAGGCCTCGTCCGCGGCGACCCATCTGGCCGGGACCAAGGACCGAACAGCGGCGGTGATCATGTCGTCGGCCAGCTCGGACCGGGTGGCGAACCCGATGGTGTCCGGCACGCCGGCCTGCTCACAACGCTGGTGGTCGTCGGTCCATGACTTCGGCAGGTAGACCCGCCGGTCGATCAGGGTGTGCCCGTGTCGGCTCGCGTAGGCCAGGAACACCCCGACCTGGGCGTTCTCGATCCGGCCGGCGGTTCCGGTGTATTGGCGCTGGACACCGACGGTATGCACGCCCTTCTTCAGATCCCCGGTCTCGTCGACCACGAGGACCGCGTCGGGGTCACCGAACCGGTCGACGACGACCTGCCGCACGTCGTCCCGTACCGCGTCGGCGTCCCACTTCGCCCGGTAGAGCAACCGCTGCATCGCATCCGGGCGAGCATGCCCGGCTTGCTCGGCCAACTGCCAGCACGTCTTGATCTGAAGGTCGGCGAGCAAGCCGCTGACGAAGCCGGCGGCTGCTCGCCGAGGCTCGACCCGAGCGAACCGGCCTGCGAACGAGCTGGTCACCAGGTCGATGGTCCGTCGCCATCGGGCAGGCTCTACGCTGTGGCTCTCGGCCACCGCACGGTCGGATGATGTGTCCACAACGCACAGACGATCATGCGGTGGCCGTCCTCGTTCCTACGGGACCCGTGACAGTCTGGGCATGACGCCGGTGATCGTCCGAAACCCGCCGACCAAGCGGCTTCGCCGTCCACTCAGGCCGCCGAGCCGTGGGCGCAACCTGGTCTGGACACCATCTCTCGCCGCCTGCTCCGCGACCAAGAAGGGCACTCCGCCGCGCTATCTCGGATGACACCCTTCAGCTCCATCAGAGCATGATCGAAAACCTCCGAGCCACCGGGGGAACCTCACTATGGCGGTCAGGCCGGCGGCGGGTACGCCGCAGAGGAGTTCAATCCCAAGTGTGAAGCCCTGCCAGCTGCATCCTAGCGGGGCTTCATACTTGGGACGAGGAGTGCTGACCTGAATCAGCCCGGGTTGGCAGATCCAGCATCGAGGCCAGCCGACTGTTGCCGGCTCCAATGGTCGGCCGAAGACAACATCGGTCCGACTACAGCACGAGCACCACTAACCTCGGTCTTTCATGAGTGATTGATCTTGGTGTTGTGGGTGCGGCTGGCGGTGTTTCTGCCGGTAGGCATGGTTTGGGCCCGACGCGTGGCCGGGTTCCTCGAAGCTGTTGC
This sequence comes from Micromonospora sp. NPDC049102, assembly GCF_043197485.1. Taxonomy (NCBI): domain Bacteria; kingdom Bacillati; phylum Actinomycetota; class Actinomycetes; order Micromonosporales; family Micromonosporaceae; genus Micromonospora; species Micromonospora sp. NPDC049102. The sequence continues at coordinate 25,697 of NZ_JBICTE010000051.1, forward strand.
TG
>NZ_JBICTE010000052.1:0-23085 GCF_043197485.1 Micromonospora sp. NPDC049102
AGAGGGTGTCGAGGTCTTGCGTCACAACATGATCATCGGCACCCTCCCTTCATGCCCAGACATCGACCCCTGACATCGGAACTACTCGTCTAGGCTGGGAGGGGTAGGTCGGGAGGGGAAAGCCGCGCGCTCGGCTGCTCATCGGGCCGGTCCGGCGACGCGAGGCGGTGACCCGCCGCGTCGGCGGCCAGCCGGATCGGTCAGCGACGGTGGCTGGTAGCCGGCGTCGGCGGGGTTCAGGGTGGTGCCGGGCGGGACGATGGCGTCGATGCGATCCAGGACGTCCTCGGACAGGGTCACCTTGGCGGCACCGAGCTGGGACTCCAGGTGTGCCAGCGTGCGCGGCCCGATGATCGCCGACGTGACCGCCGGGTGTTCCAGGACGAAGGCGATCGCGAGGTGGATGAGGGAGAGTCCGCCCTCGTCGGCGAGTGTGGCCAGTTCGTCGACGGCGGTCAGTGTGGCGGCGTTGGCGGGCAGGGTCTCGTCGAAGTCGGTGTCCGGCTCCGGCCGGTGCGCCTGGTAGAGGTCGATCCAGTCGGTGCCCAACCGGCGCAGGCTGTTCTCGACCGATCGGACGATCCAGCGGCGCGAGTTGCCCCGGTGTTGCGGGTTGTCACCGACCTGGCCGTGGAACTTGGTGGCCAGGAAGACGTCGTCGCGTCGCCCGCCGGCGACGGCCTTTCCGACGATCTCCTCCGACTCGCCGTTGGAGTAGACGTCCGCGGTGTCGATGGCGTTGATGCCCTCGTCGAGGGCCCGGTGGATGATCCGGATGCCGTCCTCGTGGTCCGGGTTGCCCCGTTGTCCGAAGTTCATCGCGCCCAGGGTCAGGGAGCTGATGCGGACGCCGGTGCGTCCGAAGGGCCGTTGGTCGACCATGGCTTCTCCTTCGCGTGGGTCAGCGGGACGCGCTGGTGAGCTGCCGGGTGAACTGGTTCGTCGGTCGGGGCAGCCCGTAGTGCTCGCGCAGGGTGGTCCCGGTGTACTCGGTGCGGAACAGCTTGCGGCGTTGCAGGATCGGCACCACGTGGTCGACGAACGTCTCCAACCCGGACGGCAGCACGGGAGGCATGATGTTGAAGCCGTCGGCTGCGCCGCCGTGGTACCACTGCTCGATGGCGTCGGCGACCTGCTCCGGTGTGCCGGCGAAGGTGCGGTGTCCGCGCCCGCCGCCGAGCCTGCCGATGAGTTGACGGACGGTGAGCCGTTCCCGTCGGGCCAGGGTGACGATCAGTGTGTAACGGCTCTTGGCGCCCTCGATCTCGTCCTCGCTCGGCAGGTCGGCGGGCAGTTCCTTGTCCAGGTCGAGGTCTTCGGCGGCGACCCGCAACGTCGTGGCGAGCTGCTGCCGGGCGTACTCCGGTTTGATCAACCGGTCGAGCTCCTCTTCCAGCGCGCGGGCCTCGGCCTCGGTGGACCCGATGGCCGGCACGATGCCCGGCAGGATCTTGATGGTGTCCGGGTCGCGGCCGACCCGGGCGGCACGCTGCTTGAGGTCGCGGTAGAACGCCTGCGCCTCACTCAGCGTCTGCTGGGCGGTGAAGACGGCCTCGGCGTGGCGGGCGGCCAGGTCCTTGCCGTCCTCCGACGACCCGGCCTGCACCAGCAGCGGATAGCCCTGGGGTGAGCGGGGAACGTTGAGTGGGCCGGCCACCTTGAAGTACCGCCCGGAGTGCTCCGGCGGATAGAGCAGCTCGTCGTCGCCCCACCGCCCGGCGTCCTTGTCGCCGAGCGGCGCGGCGTCGTCCCAGCTGTCCCAGAGCTTCTGGGCCACCTCGATGAACTCGGCTGCCCGCTCGTACCGGTCCCGGTGCGCCGGCAGGTCGTCCAGGTTGAAGTTCCGGGCCGCCTTCTCGCCGGCGGTGGTGACGATGTTCCAGCCGGCCGGGCCGCCGCTGATGTGGTCCAGCGACGCGAACCGGCGGGCCAGGTTGAACGGCTCGTTGTACGTCGTCGACGCCGTCGCGATGAGCCCGATGCGGCTCGTCGCTCCGGCGAGGGCGGTGAGCAGCACGGTCGGCTCCAGCGTGCCGCCCGGCCGTCGACCGATGCTGTTCCACAGCACCGGGCTGTCGGCGAGGAACAGCGAGTCGAGCTTGCCGCGCTCGGCGATGCGGGCCAGGCGTGTGAAGTGCTCGACGTCGGTCTGCGCGAACGGGTCACTCTCGGGCAGCCGCCAGGCCGCCTCGTGGTGGCCGACGCCCATGAGGAACGCGTTGAGGTGCAGCATGCTCATCCTTCCGTCTGGTCGACGCCGAGCGCCCGCAGCAGGGTTTCGCGGTACGCGAGGAACTGCGGCTGCCGGTACGACCTCGGTGTCGGCAGGTCGATGACGAGGTCGACAGCGATCCGGCCGCTGTCCAGCAGCAGGACCCGGTCGGCCAGCGTGATGGCCTCGTCGACGTCGTGTGTCACGAGCAGCACCGTGGGTCGGTGCCGGGCATGGAGTACGCGCAGCAGGGCGTGCATGCGCAGCCGCGTCAGCGCGTCCAGCGCGCCGAACGGCTCGTCGGCGAGCAGCAGGTCCGGCTCGGACACCAGCGCCCGGGCCAGCGCCACGCGTTGCTGCTCGCTGCCGGACAGCTCATTGGGCCAGGCCCGCTCCCTGCCGGCGAGGCCGACCTCGGCGAGGGCCGCACGGCCGCGCTCCCTGGCGTCCGGCCCGCGTAGGCCGAGGACGACGTTGTCCAGTACGCGCTGCCACGGCAGAAGTCGGGCGTCCTGGAAGACGACCGAGGAATTCTCCGGTACGTCGACCAGCCCCGAGCCGGTGGCGTCACCGTCCAGGCCGGCGAGCGCACGCAGCATGGTGCTCTTGCCCGAGCCGCTGCGACCCAGCAGCGCGACGAACTCGCCCGTGCCGATCTCCAGGTCGAATCCGTCGAGGATCACCCGGTCCCCGAATCCTCGCGCCAGACCCTGCACGCGTACGGCGCGAGATGCGGTCAGTCCGCCAGCGTGCGTCGCCACGACAGCGCCCTCCTCTGCGCGAGCCGGACGGCGCCATCGGACAGCAGTCCGAGCAGTCCGTACAGCACGAGTCCAACGATGATCACGTCGGTCTGGCCGTACTCCCGGGCCAGCTCCATCATGTAGCCGATGCCGCTCGTGGAGTTGATCTGCTCGACGACCACCAGGGACAGCCATGCCCCGACGACCGCGAACCGCATGCCGAGCAGGAAGCCGGGCAGTGCGCCGGGCAGCACGATCCGGCGGATGAAGGCGGTACGCCGCAGCCGTAGCGACTCACCCAGTTCGACGTACCGGCTGTCGATGGTGCGCAGCCCGTTGTGCGTATGTATGTAGACGGGCACGAACACGCCCAGCGTGATCGTGATGACCTTCATCTGCTCGCCGATGCCGAACCAGAGGACGAGCAGCGGAAGCAACGCGAGAGCCGGGATGGCCCGCTTGATCTGGATCGGCCCGTCGAGGATCGCCTCGCCCCACCGGCTCAGACCGGCGAGCACGGCCAGCACCGTGCCGGCGGCCGTGCCGATGGCGAGGCCCAGGCCCGCCCGTTGAGCCGAGATGGCCAGGTTGTCCTGGAGGCGACCGTCGGCGATGAGGTCACCCGCCGTGATCACCACGGTCCAGGGCGCCGAGAGGGTGCGGGGGTCGATCCAGCCGACGGCCGAGCCAGCTGCCCACACCGCCAGCAGCAGGGTCGGACCGATCGCCGCCCCGAACGGGATGGGGCGGCCCGGCTTGAGTCGGCGTCGCGGCCGGCCGGCGAGAGCGGCGGCGGTCGACCGGGGTCGGGTCGGTGCCGAGACGGTCATCGGGCACTCCCGGCGGTCAACGCCTGCGCGCCGACCGACTCGTACCGTCGGTCGTACAGGTCCTCCGCCCGGAGGGGCTTGTTGCCGGTCTCCTGCGCGAGCAGGTCGATGGTCTCCTGGTGCCGGGCGATGGCCTCGGACCAGCTCGCCGGGATGTCGGCCACGCCGCTGTTCTGGACCAGCCACCTGCCGTCGTCGGCGGTGAGGCCCTGGTCCTTGACGTAGTACCGCTCGATCCACTCGTCCGGATTGGCCTCGCGCCACCGCCAGGCCCGCGCCCACGCCTGCGCGTACTCGCGGATCGCCGCCGCCTTCGCCGGATCACCGAGCACCGTGACGGGTGCGTAGAGGTGGCCGGGGTCGTCGCGCAGACCGTGCGCGATCGTCGTCGCGCCGTCCCGGCTGTACTTGGTGTCGTACCTCTTGATCTGCACTCCGCCGATCGGCGCGACCTCGACCTGGCGACTCGCGAGCGCGGTGTTGTAGACATCGCCGGTGCTCGGCAGCTCGACCAGCTTGACGTCCTTCTTGGTGAGGCCGGCCTTGTGGAGTACCCGCAGGACGAGCGCCCCCTGCGCCTGTCCCGGGCTGTACGCGATCTTCTTCCCAGCGAGGTCGGCGAGGGTGGCGACCGTGACGCCCGGTGCGATGCCGAGCCGGTAGATGGCGTGGTTGAGCGGGTCCTGGCGGAATTTCGAGGCCACGATCTTCGTGGGGATGCCCGTCCAGTGCGAGTGGATCGGCGGGATGTCCGCCACCGCCCCGACGTCCAGCGCCTTCGCGCGGAACGCCTCCAGGGTCTGCGGGCCGCCGCTGATGTTCGCCCATTCCACCTCGAAGCTGAACGTGTCCGCCTCGCCGGAGAACTCGATCGCCTTCTGGTGCTCCTTGTCCCCGACGACGAGCTTGGTGCCCTTCGGCACGGCCTGTGGCAGTGGAGCGTCCAGGGCCAGCGCCGCGGCTGGAGTGTCGTCACCGGCGCAGGCGGTCAGGCCCAGCGTCACCGCGCCGAGGGTCGCGGACAGGAACGCCCGACGGTCCAGGAGGGATGATGAGGTCACTGACAACTCCTACGTCGCTGCTTGCAGGGCGGCGTAGCGCCCCATGTGGTAGAGCAGAAGCGCGCCGTCACGGTGACTGGCGAGCAGCGGCTCGGCGATGACGATGACGTGGTCGCCCGCGGGCACCCGTTGGGTCACGCGACACAGGAGCCAGGCGACCGGCTCGTCCAGTAGCGGCACCCGGTGCGGCCCGTATCGCCACGCCGGATGTGCGGCGAACCGGTCGATGCCGCTCGTCGCGAAGGTCCGCGCGACGTCCTCCTGGTCGTCGCCGAGCAGGTGCACCGCGACGTGCTCCGCGTCGGCGATCGTCGGCCAGCTCGACGACGATCGGGCCAGGCAGAACGACACCAGCGAGGGGCGTAGTGACACCGACGTGAGCGAGGTGACGGTGCTCCCGACCGGTGGCTCGCCGGCGGCGGTGACCACCGCGACCGCGGCAGCGTGCCGGCGTAGAAGGGCGCGGAACATGGTCGGGTCGACCGGGGTCACGGGTTCGGTGATGACGGTCATGGCTGTCCTCCTGGGTCGACGAAGACAGCTGCGTGCCGCCACGAGCGCGCGTGGACGTCAGGGCGGCGAGCAACCGTCGATCGGTGCGAGGAGTCGGCTGCCGGTCGTCGTCGAGCCGGCGGCGCGAGTGGAAACAGAGAGGAGCGCGGGCTCAGCGGCAGCGGCCGCAGGCGGCGGTCCAGCCACGGCAGCATCCCCGCGACACCGCGATGGCGGTGCCCTGAAGCAGGGTGTGTGGGCTGGTCACGGATACGACGCTAACCCACAATTCCTATGTTTCAAGTAGGGTTTCAGGCGCTGGGACCCGCCCGGCCGACCGGCCACCCCGCCGACCTGCCCGCGAACGTGCGGTGCCGCCTGGCTCCAGGGGCTTGAAATCCTACTTGTCTGGTAGGAAAATCGGTCCATGCTGCTTGTCCGGCTGTTCACCTCCCGCCGGGTCGTCGACCTGATGCGGGTCGCCGCGCAGCTCTGTCGCGTGGCCGCCCTTCCGGCCTGAGCAGGCGATCTCCGCCCGCCGGCTGTCGTTCCGCCGGCTCGCGTCCGGCACCTTCGCACCCGTTCCGAGTGGTCGTACGCCAACGAGAGGGATCGGTCATGACAATTGATCTCACAGGGTCCGCACCCGCCGACGCCGCCCAGTCCGCTCGGGCGTTCGCCGCGGACTGGCAGGAGTGGCACCGCCGGCACGAGGAGGCGCGGGCGGACCGCCACGGCTTCCTCGCCGTGGCCGGACTGCACTGGCTCACCACGGAGCCGCAGCGGTTCCCCGATGTGCCCGGCGAGTGGCACACCGGGCCGGCCGGGCCGGTCGTGACCATCGTCGACGACGAGGAGATCGTCGTCGACGGCCGGCGCGCCCGGGAGCGGCATGAGTTCGGGCCGATCGCCGAGCGCGCCGGCGTCACCGTGGAGATCGACGGGGGCGTCCTCGAGGTGGCCCGGCGGGCTGGGCACGACATCCTTCGACCTCGACGTCCCGATCACCCGCCGCGGAGGGGCTACCGGGGCACCGCCACCTACCCGCCCGCCGAGCGGTGGGTGCTCCACGGGCGGTTCGTGCCGTTCGACCGTCCCCGACCGACCACGGTCGGCGCTGCCGTGGAGGGGCTCCACCACGTCTACGACGCGCCGGGTCGGATCGAGTTCAGCGTCGACGGGCTGCCGCTGAGCCTGACCGCGTTCAACGGTGCGACACCCGGCAGCCTGTCGGTGCTGTTCACTGACACCACGTCCGGCGTCACCACCTACGGGGCCAACCGGTCGCTGGCCGTCGGGGCACCGGACGAGCAGGGCCGGGTGATCCTCGACTTCAACCGGGCCGTCAACCTGCCGTGCGCGTACACCGACTTCGCGACCTGCCCGCTGCCACCGGCGGAGAACCGGCTGCCGGTCGCCGTCGAGGCCGGCGAGAAGATTCCGTTCGAGCGGCTGACGGCCGACCCCGCCGCCCGCTCCTAGCGCTCCGCGCCCCCACCCCCTCGGGAGGAACGCCCATGACCTCGTCCACCGACGACCCGACCGACGCCGACGTCGACGCGCTGCGCAGGTTGCTGCGCCACCAGGCCAGCACCGTCACGGTGGTCACCGCCCCCGGTGCGCCGCCGGTGGGCTTCACCGCGACATCGTTCACGTCGGTGTCCCTGACGCCGCCGATCGTCTCGTTCTGCCTGAATCTCGGCTCGTCCACATGGCCGACGCTGGCGCAGGCGCGACACGTGGCGGTGCACCTGCTCGCGCACGGTCAGCAGGAGTTGGCCCAGACGTTCGCCACCAGCGGGATCGACCGCTTCGCCGCTCCGACCCGCTGGCGGCCCGGGCCGAACGGGCTGCCGATCCTCGACGGCGCCCTGGCCTGGCTGGTGTGCCGGGTCGTCGACCGGGTGGTCGTCGGCGACCACGTGGTCGTGCTGGCCGAGCCGGAACTGCTCCGGCACGCCGACGTCGGCTCACCGTTGCTCTACCACCGGGGCCGCTACGCCGGCCTCGCGGACACTCCGGACGGCGCGGCCCGTCGCGCCGCCGCCTGACCGCATCGGGCCGAGATCTTCCGCCGGTCGCGGTGACGTGTCCGGCGGACCGGTCCCGGCCCGGCGCGGGTCCAGGTCGACCCGCCGGACACATTCCCTCTAAATCCTATAGCCTTAGTAGGTAATGCGTCAACGAATCGGCGTCCCCACGTGCGATAGCCGACATCCATCGACCGATGTGTTGACACCGATCCGCGCGGCGAGTGGACTCGGCTCATGTCCAGCGAGCTGCGGCTGACGATCCGCGGCCACATCGACTTCGGTCGGGTGTGGTCGAGTTCCTGTCTGGCCTGACCGGCACCCCGCTCACCCGGCCCGCCGCACCGGCCCGCCGAGGTGGGGCTCACTGCCGAGCCGACCGCCGAGCCATCACGCACCGACACCGTGACCGACCCGCGCCCACCGCGCCGGGCCGGGTGTCGGCGTACCCCGTACCGCCTGCCTGGACAGGAGACCTCGCCATGCCCGCCAACCGTCTGCGAACCCTCGCCGCCGCCGCGCTCGCCCCGCTGCTCGCCGTCGTCGCCGGCTGCTCCACCGGTGCCACGCCGGCTGCCGAGGCCGCCGGCCAGCCCCGCTCCGGCGGTGGCCTCACCTGGGCCGTGGAGACCGAGCCGATCACCCTCAACCCGCACCAGTACGCCCAGGCCAAGGCCCGCCTGCTGGTCTGGAACACCTTCGAGGCCCTGCTCACCTACGACAAGCAGGGCAAGCTGGCACCCTGGTTGGCCACCGGCTGGCAGGTCGCCCCGGACGGGTTGTCGTACACCCTGACACTGCGCGACGGCGTCACCTTCTCCGACGGCACGCCCCTGGACGCCACGGCCGTAAAGGCCAACATCGACAAACTCCGCGAACCCGGGTACGCCGCCGCCGTCGCCGCCGTGCAACTGCGCAACCTCAAGGCCGTCGAGGTCGTCGACCCGCGCACCGTACGGCTCACCCTCACCACCCCCGACGTGCTCATCCTCGACTTCCTGGCCTCCCCGCAGGGCGCCCAGATCTCGCCGAATTCCCTGCGCGAGGCGAAGAACCTCAAGGCCGGCGGTGTCGACGTGGTCGGCACCGGACCCTTCGTGCTGGACCGCTACGTCGCCGGTCAGGAGCTGCACTACCGGCGTAACCCCGGCTACGACTGGGCGCCGCCCACCGCGACGCACACCGGCCCCGCCTACCTCGACGAGATCACCTACCGCTTCCTGAAGGAGTCGGCGGTGCGCGTCGGCGCACTCACGTCGAGCCAGGTGCAGGTCATCGAGGGCGTGCCCGCCACCGACCAGCCGCTGGTCACCGGCAACCGGGCGCTGCGCCTGACCCGGGAGCTCAACTCCGGCTCGGCCTACTCCTACTACTTCAACACCTCCCACCCGCCCTTCGACGACCTGCGGGTCCGCCGGGCGTTCCGTGAGGCCGTCGACGTGGACACCGTGCTGCGGTCGGTCTACCGGGACACCGCGACCCGCGCCTGGAGCGTCATCAGCCCGTCCAGCCCGCTCTACGACAAGCGGCTCGACGGCAGCGCGTACAGCGGTGACGCCGCCAAGGCGAACAGCCTGCTCGACCAGGCCGGCTGGACCGACCGGGACGCCGACGGCTACCGGGTGAAGGCCGGCAAGCGGCTCACCGTACGGCTCGTGCAGTCCGCACCCTTCGTCCGCGACCGACGCGACGTGCTGGCGCAGGCCGTGCAGGCGGCCGTCAAGCAGAGCGCCGGCATCGACCTGAAGGTGTCGCTCGTCGACCAGGGCACCGCCACCGACGCCATCCAGCGCAACGAGTACGAGGTCTTCGACAACTCGCGGGCCGACACCGACGCCGGGGCGGCACTGAACCTGCTGCTGCACTCGAAGGGCGGCATCAACCGCACCCAGATCAACGATCCCGGGATCGACCGGCTCCTGGAGGCCGGTCAGGCCGCCGTGGACCCGACGAAGCGGGCCGGCATCTACGCCGACCTGCAGCAGCGGGTCGTCGTCGAGCAGGCCCTGTTGCTCCCGTTGTACGCGCCGGCCGACCAGATCGCCGCCAGCACCGGCGTCGGCGGTGTCCGCTTCGAACCCACCGCCGGGGTGCCCGCCAGCGCGTACGACCTGTGGATCGGGAAGTGACATGAGCAGCCCACCCGTGCGTACCGTGGCCCGCCGGCTCGGCGCCGGCCTGGTCGTCCTCTGGGTCGCGGCCACCGCCGCCTACCTGGCACTGCTGGCCGCCCCCGGCGACACCGTGGACAACATCGTCGGCGATGGCGCGGACACCCCGCAGATCCGCGCCGAGATCATCGCCGACTGGGGCCTGGACCGGCCGGCCGTCGTGCAGTACCTCGACTACCTCGGGCGGTTGGGCGGCGGCGACCTGGGTCGCTCGTACCTCCTGCAACGACCCGTCACCGAGGTGATCGGCGAACAGCTCGCCCCCACCCTCACACTCGCGGTCGCCGCCGCCGGGCTCGGGGTGCTGCTCGCCCTGCTCATCGCGGTGGCCACCGCCGGGAACCGGCGACCGTGGCTGCGCCGGCTCAGCTCCGGCACCGAACTGCTGCTGGTCTCCACCCCGTCGTTCCTGATCGGGCTTCTGCTGCTCAGCGTGCTGTCGTTCCGGTTCGGTTTCTTCCCGGTGTCGGGTGACCAGGGCGTCGTCGCGTTGGTGCTGCCCGCCGTCACCCTCGCGCTGCCCATCGCCGGGCTGCTCGCCCAGGTGCTGCGTGACGGCATCGACAAGGCGCTCGACGAACCGTTCGTGCTCACCGCGCGGTCCCGGGGTGTACGGGAACGAACGGTCCTGGTGCGCCACGCGTTGCGGCACGCCGTCCTGCCGGCTGTCAGTCTGGCCGGCTGGGTCTTCGGCATCGTCATCGGCGGCACCGTGATCGTCGAACAGGTCTTCGGTCGACCCGGCCTCGGCCAGGTCACCCTCGCCGCGGTCACCACCCGGGACATGCCGGTGGTCCTGGCCGTGGTCACTCTCTCCGCCGCCGGCTACGTCGTGGTCAACACCACCGCCGACCTGGCGTACCTGCTTGTCGACCCGCGTCTGCGAAGGAGCTGACCCGATGACCGTCACCCTGGGCCCTCCACTCACCGACGCGCCCGCCGGGATCCTCGTCGACCCGACCGAACCGGCCGTACGCCGACGCGCACGACCGGGCCCCGGTCTGCTCGCCGCCGGGGCGTACCTCGTCCTGCTGGTCGTCGCCGCGGCCTGGCCGGCGGCGCTGGCCCCCGACGACCCCCTCGCGGCCGATCCACTCGCCGTGCTGCGTCCGCCCGGTGCCGGGCACTGGTTCGGGACCGACCACCTCGGCCGCGACGTCCTGACCCGGGTGGTGCACGGTGCCGGTCACTCGCTCACCATCGGTGTGGCCGCGACCGCGATCGCGGTGACCGGCGGAGTGCTCCTCGGCCTGCTCGCCGGGCTCACGCACCGGCTCGCCGACGAGGCGCTCAGCCGTACGTTCGACGCGTTGTCGGCGTTCCCCATGCTGCTGCTGGCGCTGCTGTTCATCGCCATCGCCGGCCCCGGAACCGCCAGCCTGATCGTCGCCATCGGCATCGCCACCCTCCCACACCACGCCCGTGTGGTCCGTGGTCAGACGCTCGTCGTACGCCGCTCCGGCTTCGTCGAACAGGCCGTCACCTTCGGGCAGTCCCGGCCTCGGCTGGTGCTGCGGCACGTGCTGCCCAACGTGGTCGGCCCGGTGCCGGTGCTCGCCGTGATCGGGCTCGGTGAGGCGATCCTGGCCGCCGCCGGGCTCAGCTTCCTCGGCATGGGCCCCCAGCCGCCGTCACCGGAGTGGGGCGCGATGCTCTCCGAGGGACGCAACTACCTCCAGGTGGCCTGGTGGATCAGCATCGTCCCCGGCCTGGCCGTCACCGCCACGGTGGTCTCGCTGACCGTCGTCGGCCGGCACTGGCAGGCCCGCTTCGACGGGCGGCGACGCTGATGGGCCCGCTGGTCACGGTCGAGGACCTGCACGTCGACTTCGACACCCCGACCGGTCAGGTGGCCGCGGTGCGCGGGATCAGCTTCACCGTCGAGCGTGGCGAGTGCGTGGCCGTCGTCGGAGAGTCCGGCTCCGGCAAGAGCGTCACCGCCCGTACCCTGGTCGGTCTTGCCGGCCCGGGCGCACGGGTCCGCGCCGCCCGGCTCGAGCTTGCCGGCGAGGACGTGCGGACGCACCGCCCACGGGACTGGCGGCGGGTCCGGGGCCGCCTCGCCGGGCTGGTCCTCCAGGACGCGCTGGTCTCCCTCGACCCGCTGCGCACGGTGGGCGCCGAGGTCGGCGAGGTGCTCACGACCCACGGCATCGTCGGCCGACGGGAACGGGCCGGTCGCGTCGCCCACCTGCTCGACCTGGTCCACCTGCCGGAGCCGCAGCGTCGGGCCCGACAGTATCCCCACCAGCTCTCCGGCGGGCTGCGACAGCGAGCGCTGATCGCCTCGGCGATCGCCGGGGAACCGGCGCTGCTCATCGCCGACGAACCGACCACCGCGCTGGACGTCACCGTGCAGGCCCAGATCCTGCGGCTGCTGGCCGAACGGCGGGCCGCCGGGGTGAGCCTGCTGCTGATCAGTCATGACCTGGCGGTGGTCGCCCAGGTCGCCGACCGGGTCCTGGTCATGCGCGACGGTCGCATCGTCGAGGACGGGCCAACCGACCGGCTGCTGCGGGCACCGGAGCACCCGTACACCCGGCAGTTGCTGGCCGCAGTGCCGTCGGCGTCGTCGCGGGGCCGCCGCCTCGCCGCCACGGCCACGGTCGCGGGCGCCCGGGCGGCCCTGCCCGCCCGCGGCGAGGTCCGCCCCGACGACCTGGTACTCGACGCGCGCGGGCTGACCAGAAGGTACGGCGAGCACACAGTCGTCAGCGACGTCTCCTTCTCCGTCGCCCGTGGCGAGACGCTCGGGCTGGTGGGGGAGTCCGGCTCGGGCAAGAGCACGGTGGCGCGGATCGTCGCCGGCCTGCTCGATCCCGACGGCGGCACCGTCACCTTCGAGGGAATGCCGTGGTCCGCCGCCCGCGAACGGACCCGCCGCCCGATGCGCCGCCGGCTGCAACTGATCTCGCAGGACCCACTCAGCTCCTTCGACCCCCGCTACACGGTCGGCCAGGTGATCGGGGAGAACCTCGACCCCGACGTCGACCGGCGGGACCGGCGCGACCACGTCGTTGACCTGCTGCGTCGCGTCGGTCTCGGGCCGGACCTGCTGGACCGGCACCCCCGACGGCTCTCCGGCGGGCAGCGGCAGCGGGTCGCCATCGCCCGCGCCATCGCCCCCCGACCGAGTCTGATCATCTGCGACGAACCGGTCTCGGCGCTCGACGTCTCCGTCCAGGCGCAGGTCCTCGACCTGCTGGCCGAGCTACGCGCCGCCGACGGCACCGCGCTGCTGTTCATCTCCCACGACCTGGGCGTCGTGCACCACCTGAGCGACCGCGTGCTGGTGATGCACGACGGCACGGTGGTCGAGCAGGGACCGGTCGGCGACGTCTTCACCTACCCCCGACACGACTACACCCGATCCCTGCTCGACGCGCTGCCCACGCTCGTCGCCGCCGGCCGACCGCAGGAGGAACACCCATGACCGGAAAGACCCTGCACCTGGCAGTCGCCCTCGACGGCCTCGGCTGGCATCCCGCCGCCTGGCGTCTGTCCCGCGCCGACGCGTCGGCACCGCTCACCGCACGCTACTGGGCGGCCCTCGCCGGGGAGGCCGAACGCGCCACCCTGGACCTGCTCACCTTTGAGGACAGCCTCGACCTCCAGTCGACGCGACCGGACGGCCCCGACGGCCGGGCCGACCAGCTCCGCGGACGCCTCGACGCGGTGCAGATCGCGGCGCGGTTGGCCCCGCTGACCCGGCACATCGGGCTGGTGCCGACCACCAGCACCACCCACACCGAACCGTTCCACCTCGCGACCGGCGTGGCCACCCTCGACCACCTCAGCGGCGGCCGGGCCGGCTGGCGATCCCGGGTCTCCGCCCGGCGCGCCGAGGCCGGTCACTTCGGTCGCCGGGAGATCCCCGCCCTGGATCCGACCCGGCTCGACGACCCGGAGGTCGTCCGACTCGTCGGTGACCTCTTCGCCGAGGCCGGCGACGCGGTGGAGGTGGTCCGCCGCCTGTGGGACAGCTGGCAGGACGACGCCGAGATCCGGGACGTCGCGAGTGGACGCTTCGTCGATCGGGAGCGGCTGCACTACATCGACTTCGTGGGTCGGTGGTTCTCCGTCAAGGGCCCCTCCATCGTGCCCCGCTCGCCGCAGGGCCAGCCGGTCGTGGCCGCGCTGGCGCACTCGTCGGTGCCGTACGCCTTCGCCGCCCGGCACGCCGACGTCGTCTTCGTCACCCCGACCGACGCCGCGCACGCCGCCGCGATCGTCGCCGAGGTCCGGGTGGCTGAGGCGGCCGTCGGCCGGACCGAGCCGCCGCTGCGCGTGTTCGCCGACCTGGGTGTCCTGCTCGACGAGTCGCCGACCCTCGCCCGCCGGCGCGGCGCCCGTCTCGACGAGCTGCACGGCCAGGAGTACCGGTCGGACGCGGCCACCTTCACCGGAACGGCGGCCGACCTGGCGGACCTGATCGCCGCCTGGCAGCACTCGGGTGTGGACGGTTTCCGGTTGCGCCCCGCCGTGCTTCCCCACGACCTGACCCTGATCACCCGTGCGCTGGTGCCCGCGCTGCGGGGCCGGGGTCTGTTCCGCCTCGGATATCCCGGCGGGACGCTGCGTGACCTGCTCGGCCTGCCCCGACCGGCCAGCCGGTACGCCGTCGCGGCAACCGCCTGATCCCTGGAGACCGTCATGCCGAAGCAGATCATCCTGGCCGCGCACTTTCCCGGCGTGAACAACACGACGGTGTGGAGCGACCCCGACTCCGGTAGTCAGATCGACTTCTCGTCGTTCGTCCACCTGGCCCGTACCGCGGAGCGCGGCACGTTCGACTTCCTCTTCCTCGCCGAGGGGCTGCGCCTGCGCGAGCAGCGTGGCCGTATCCACGACCTGGACGTGGTGGGCCGCCCGGACACGTTGACCCTGCTGGCCGCCCTCGCCAGCGTCACCAGTCACCTCGGGCTGGCCGGCACCCTGAACACCACCTTCCGCGAGCCGTACGAGCTGGCCCGCCAGTTGGCCAGCCTCGACCACCTCTCCGGCGGGCGCGCCGCCTGGAACGTCGTGACCACGTCCGACGCGTTCACCGGGGAGAACTTCCGCCGGGGCGGTTACCTCGACCGCTCCCTGCGCTACGAGCGGGCCGCCGAGTTCGTCCGGACGGCCCGCGAGTTGTGGGAGTCCTGGCCGGCCGAGGCGATCGTGGGAGACCGCGACGGCGGACGGTACGTGACGGAGGCGGACCCTGGCGCGTTCGCCCACCACGGCGACCAGTTCGACATCGCCGGGCACTTCACCGTGCCGCGCAGCCCGCAGGTGCATCCGGTGATCCTCCAGGCCGGTGACTCGCCCGACGGACGGGAGTTCGCGGCGTCCAGCGCCGACGCGATCTTCTCCCGGCACGGCACGCTGGAGGACGGCCAGAAGTTCTACCGGGACGTCAAGTCCCGTCTGGCCCGGCACGGCCGCCACCCCGACGACCTGAAGATCATCCCCGGGGTCACCTTCGTGCTCGGTGACACCGACGCCGAGGCGCAGGAACGCGCCCACCACATCCGCCGCCAGCAGGTCAGCCCACAGACCGCGATCCTGCTGCTGGAACAGCTGTGGAACCGGGACCTGTCCGCGTACGACCCGGACGGCCCGCTGCCCGCCGAGGACCCGGACGTGAGCGCCGACGCGATCAGCCGGGGCCGGGCCGGCATGTACCCGGACCCGCTCGACACCGCCCGTCGGTGGCGTGCCCTGGCCGAGGAGAAGGGCCTGGGAATCCGCGATCTGATCATCGAGGTGACCGGCCGGCAGTCGTTCGTCGGCACCCCTCGGCAGGTCGCCGACCGGATGAACCACTTCGTCCAGTCCGACGCCGCCGACGGGTTCATCCTGGTGCCACACCTGACCCCGCGCGGTCTCGACCAGTTCGTCGACCAGGTCGTCCCACTGTTGCGGGAACGCGGCGTCTTCCGCACCGAATACACCGGCACCACCCTGCGCGACCACCTCGGTCTCGGCCCCGCCCGCCCGTCCGGCCGCGTCGGTGCGGCGTGACCACGCCCGTCACGGTCTGCCGCCGGCGGTGGGACGACCCGGACGCCAGCCCTGCGGTCGGGGATGACCGCCGAACTGCGCCACCGGTACGCCGACCGTCCCGCCGACCCGATCCACCTGCCCACGGCCCAGGTGCTCACCCCGACCTCGGTGGCGTGGACAGGCGTGGCGTACACGGCCGACGCCACGCCGGTCGGGCACGCCGCCATGCGGTGGCACGGCGCCGACCTGGAACTCAAGCGGATGTACGTCCCGCCCGCCCACCGGGGGCGCGGCATCGCCGAGAGCCTGCTCGACGCGGCCCGGGAGGCCGCCGGTCAGCTCGGCGCGGTACGGATCGTGCTGCAGACCGGTGACCGCCAGCCCGACGCGATCCGCCGGTACGAGCAGGCGGGCTACCGGCCCGTACCGGTCTTCGCCCCGTACGACACCCTGCCCTACTCGCGCTGCTTCGCCCTGGCGGTGCGCCGCCCATGATCTCAGTGCCGGAAGCGACGGTCCCCGCATGAAGTTCCTGCTGATCACCCTGATCACCCACCTGCCCGACCCGGTCACCGGTCGACGCCCCAGCACCAGCGAACGGTTCCGGGAGGTGGTCGACACGGCCGTCCTCGCCGAGGAACTCGGCTTCGACGGGTACGGCGTCGGCGAACGGCACGAACGGCCCTTCATCTCCTCCTCGCCACCGGTGGTGCTGAGCCACATCGCGGCCCGTACGTCGACGATCCGCCTCTTCACCGCCGTCACCACGCTCAGCCTGCTCGACCCGGTCCGCGCGTACGAGGACTACGCCACCCTCGACCACCTCTCCGGCGGCCGACTCGAACTGATCATCGGTAAGGGCAACGGCGCCGCGCAGGCCCAACTGTTCCACGTCACGGCCGAGGATCAGTGGAACCGGAACCGGGAGGGCTACGAGCTGTTCCGTCGACTCTGGCGGGAGGACAGGGTCACCTGGTCGGGAACGTACCGGCCGTCGCTGACCGAGGCCGAGACCTGGCCGCGCCCGCTGCAACAGCCCATCCGTGTCTGGCACGGCAGCGCCACCAGCCGGGAGTCGGTCGACCTGGCCGCCCGCTACGGCGACCCGATCTTCTCAGCGAACGTCACCAACACCATCGAGTCGTACGCGGAACTGATCCGCCACTACCGGGACCGCTGGGTGCACTACGGCCACGACCCGGCCGACGCCCTGGTCGGCGCCGGTTCGGCCGGCTTCTACGTGACGCGCACCTCGCAGGAGGCGATCGAGCGGTACCGGCCGATCTTCGACGCCCGGGTCGCCGCATTCCGGCGGTTCGGCCTGCCGACGGTCTTTCCCACCATCGAGGACGCCATCGAACGCAGCTCGATCCTGGTGGGCAGCCCGCAGCAGATCGTCGACAAGGTGCTGCGCTACCACGGGGAGTTCGGCCACGAGGTCATGCACCTCCAGGCCGATCACGATGGGCTTACCGACAAGCAGCACCGAGAGAGCCTGGAGCTGTTCCAGGCCGAGGTGGCGCCGGTGCTGCGGCGAGAGATCCCCAGCCGCCCCTTCGCGCCGGCGGTGACCGCCACACCGGCGGTTTGACATCAAACGGGAGACCACCATGCCATCGACGCCACTGTCCGTCCTCGACCTGTCGCCGGTGCCCGCCGGGGGTACCGTCGCCGACGCTCTGCGCAACACCGTCGACCTGGCCCGCCGGGTCGAGCAGGCCGGCTACCACCGCTACTGGCTCGCCGAGCACCACCTCGCCGCGGGCGTCGCCAGCTCGGCGCCCGCAGTGCTCATCGGGCAGGTTGCCGCAGCCACCAGCGTGCTCCGCGTCGGCTCCGGTGCCGTCCAGCTCGGTCACCGCACGGCCCTGTCGGTCGTCGAGGAGTTCGGCACCCTCGCCACGCTGTATCCCAGGCGGATCGACCTCGGACTCGGTCGTTCCGGGCAGCGGCGCGTCGAGGCGGCCCGGGCACACACCGCTCCTCCGACCGTGCCGCCCGTCGAGGCCCGGGTCGTCGACGGCCTGCTGATCCCGCCGCCGTTCTCCTACGCCAGCGTGCTCGCCTCACCGCGCTTCGCGCTGGCCAGCGCACTGCTGCACCAACCGGGCGCGCAGCCGCCGACCTTCGCCGACCAGGTGGCCGACGTCCTGGCCCTGCTGCGCGGCGACTACACCGACGAGAACGGTCTGGACGCGCACGCCGTACCGGGGGAGGGCACCGACCTCTCGGTGTGGCTGCTGGGCAGCAGCGGCGGTGAGAGCGCCCAACTCGCTGGCGCGCTCGGCCTGCCGTTCGCCGCGAACTACCACGTGAGCCCCTCCTCGGTGCTCGACGCGGTGACCGCCTACCGGGCCGCGTTTCGACCCTCGGCGGTGCTGGCCCAGCCGTACGTGGTGGTCTCCGCTGACGTCGTCGTCGCCGACACCGACGAGGCGGCACGTCGCCTCGCCGCGCCGTACGGGCCCTGGGTGCGCAGCATCCGCAGCGGTGACGGCGCGATCCCGTTCCCACGCCCGGAGCAGGCCGCCGCGCTGCCGTGGACCGACGAGGACCGTGAACTCGTCGCCGACCGGGTGGACACCCAGTTCGTCGGGTCGCCCGGGACGGTCGTCGAACGGCTGCGCGTCCTGCGCGACGTCACCGCCGCCGACGAACTGCTGATCACCACGATCACCCACGCGCACGGCGACCGGGTCGGCTCGTACGAGCTGCTCGCCAAGGAGTGGCGGGACTGACGACGTCCGCGCGCCGGTGAGGGATCGTCAATATCGAAGGTCCTGCGGTCCGCGCGGGACGTCCCCGCGCAGGGTGATGCGATGCATGACCCGCCGTTCGGATCCGTAGTCGCGGTTGGCGTAGTGAGCCGTGCTGCGGTTGTCCCAGAGTGCCACGTCGCCGGGGCGCCAGCGGTGCCGCACGATGTGCTCCGGCTTGGTGAGGTGGGCGTAGAGCAGGTCCAAAATGGCCCGACTCTCGACGTCGGAGACCCCGACGATGTGCGAGGTGAAGCCGGGGTTCACGAAGATTCCCTTTCGGCCGGTCTCGGGATGAACCCGGACCACCGGGTGCTCGACCGGGTCGAGCCGGGACACCGGCTGGCCCTCCCACACGTTGCCCCCGCGTTGGGCCAGGTAGTAGCCGAACTCGCGGGTGCCGTCGTGAACGGCGGTGAGGTGGTCGACGAGTCGTCGTACGGGCGCACTGAGCGAGTCGTACGCCAGCTGCGCATCGGCCCAGTTGGTGTCGCCGCCGGTCGGTGGGAGGGTGACCGCCCGCAGGATCGAGCCGAGTGGCGGCCGCTTCATGAAGGTGACGTCGGTGTGCCACACGTCGGCGAAGCCATTGTCGGTGCTGTCCAGGGCGTACACCTCCGGGTGGGCTGCGTCGACGCCACCGACGACCGGATGCGAGGCGGTCAGTTCGCCCATTCGGTGTCCCAGGCGTACCTGAGCGTCGTCGTCGAGGCGCTGGTCGCGGAGGAAGAGCACCTTGCGGTCGACCAGGGCGGCGCGGAGAGCGACGATCTCCTCGTCGCTGGCGGTGGCCAGGTCCAACCCGTGCACGAGGGCGCCGAAGTGTGGCCCCAGCGGTTCGAGGTCGAGTTGCACGAGCACGGTGGTCATCTGGATGCTCCTTCGCTTCGGACGGCGTGCCCGATCTCGGCTCGCAGTGCGGCGTACTCGGGCAGGCCCCGCAGGTCGTCCGGTGTGACGCCGGTGCGCGGCAGGTCGACGGGCAGGTCCAGGACGATCCGGCCGGGGCGCGGGCTGAGTACCACGACCCGGCTGCCCAGGAAGACGGCCTCGTCCACACTGTGGGTGACGAACACCGAGGTCCGACCGGTTACGGTGCTGACCGCACGCAGGTCCTCCTGGAGGCGCTCCCGGGTCAGCGCGTAGTCACCTACTTTCCCTATCGCGTAGATAGGAAATGAGCAAGGGAGAGATCGAGGGGTGGGAGCGCCGCTGGCCCTACCCTGGATAGTGCGCTCAACCCGGCCGCTCGGCATCGCGGCGCGAGTGACCTGTTGCTGGAGCGTCTCGGGCTGGCATCCGACGTGCACTGGCCGAGGCCGGAACGCATCGAGCGGCTGCGCCGGAGTCACTGCGGCGTGACCCGTCGTCGGGTTAGGGCGGGTCGGCGGCCGCCGTCGCCTGCCGCAGGGCAGCGTACGTCTTGAGGGTGTCGGGGTGATCGGGGCCCAACAGCCAGCGCTGCGCAGCGAAGGCCTGCGTCAGCAGGGCGACGGCTTCTGTTGAACGACCAACGGTGAGATACGCGCCGGCCAGCTTGAACCGCGAGTGCGAAGTGTCGGGATGGTCCGGGCCGAGCAGCGCCAGCCGGCTCGCGAGGGTCGCCTCGTAGAGCTCAATCGCCTCGGCCGGTCGATCGGCGTGCTCGTACCCGCCGGCCAGGTTGTGCTGCGACTGCAGGGTGTCGGGGTGGTCCGGGCCGAGCACCCTCACTCGGGCCTCGAGATTGCGTTCGTAGAGGTCGATCGCCTCGGACAAGCGGCCGACCGCGCGATAGCAGCCGGCGAGGTTGTTCCGCGAGCGCAGGGTTTCGGGGTGTTCGACACCGAGGATCTGTGCGCGGTGTGTCAGAGTCTGCTCAGCCAAGGCGATCGCCTCGTCGTGGTGTCCGAGTTCTCGCAGACCGACCGCGATGTTGCTCGCGACATCGAGAGTTTCCGGGTGGCTGGGGCCGAGGCGCTGCTCGCGGGCCTGCAGAACGGCGCGGGCGGTGGCGATCGCCTCCACGAAACGGCCGGTGGACCAACACCCGCCGGCGACACCGTAGAGCGACGTGATGGTGTCGGGGTGGTCCAGGCCGAGGCTGCTCTCACGTAGCTGCAACGAGTGACGGTACAGCGCCAGGGACGCCTCGTATCGGCCCTGCCCGCGGTGATACGAGGCGCCGCGCATGAGCACCTCGGCGGTGCGGTCGGCTGTCTCGGCGCTCAGCGTTTCTGCGTGCTCGCCTCGCAGGCGCGCCGCCAGGGCGTCGATGTGCGGGGCCAGCTGCGCCCACCGAGGCCACTGGGCGACGGTGGTCTCCGGGTCGCCGACGGGCTGGGCCCCCTGCAGCAGCGCGACGGCGTCCGCCAGCGACCGCTCGCCGGGCTGGCTGAGGCGGATCACCGTCTGCACCAGCCGATGCATACCGATGGCCGGGCCCGACCGACTGATCAGGCTGTAGGACGCCGCGGTGGTCAGGGCCTCCTCGACCGACAGCGCGTCGGCCAGCGGATTGAACAGATCTACCGGGATGTGATCGGCACCGAGATAGGCCGCGACGCCGAGCAGGCGGGCGGCGAGCGGATCGTCGGCGGTCACCGCGTCGAGAGACACCTGCCAGGTGCGGGCCACCAGATCGTCGCTCGGGTAAGCCATCGCTGGCGCGCCCAGGATGCGGCTCGGCTGTTCGGCGAGCCAACGGCGGTATCGCGCGATGCTCACGTGCGGCCGCTCGACGAGGTACGCGGCGGCGTGCGCCAAGGCGAGCGGCAGGCCGCCCAGCTCGTCGACGAGCAGTTCGGCCTCGGTCCGCTCAGCTTGCCGGCCGGTGCGGCGCAGCAGCAGATCGAGGCCGATGCCGGCGGTCAACACCGGGAGCGCCAGCGGCGCGAGGCTCAACGTGCTCCAGTCCAGGTAGCGGCGGCTCGTGACGATGACCCGTCCGTTGGACCCGGTCGCCAGGACCGGTTCGATCGCGGCGAGATCGACCACGTTGTCGAGGACCAGCAACCAGCCGTCGTGCGTGGCGAGCCACCGACGTGCCCAGGCGGCCGTGTCGTCGACGCTCGTCGCCGCAGACCACTGCGGGGCGAGGGTACGGGTCAGCGCGGCCAGCCCGGTGGCGATGTTCTCCTCCGAGTCGGCGCTGATCCACCACACGGGGTTGTATCGCTGCCGGTGTGCGTCGGTGAACTGCAGGGCCAGCTCTGTCTTGCCCACCCCGCCGAGACCGTGCACGGCCGGGCCGATCACCAGTCCCCGGTCGGCACCGCCGAGGATCTCATCCAGATGCCCCAGCGCGTCGTCGCGACCCAGGAACAGGCCGGCGGGGCGGCGGGGCAGGTTCGACACGTCGGCCGGTGCTGGCCCTGCGCTGGCGGCGATTGGCGGGTGAGCGCCATGCAGGCTGTCCTGCTCCCGGTGCTCCTGCAACGCTTCCCAGGCGAGGAGGAAGTCGTTCGGGTCCTGGCCGCAGTACGACACGTAGGCGATCACGGTGTCCCACGTCGGCAGCACGTCGCCACCAGCCGCCTCGGACAGAGCGGTCCGGGAGCGTCCGGTGTGCCGGGCCATCGCCTGGTAGGTCGGATTTCCTGCCCGCCCGCGCAGCGCGCGTAGGGTTGCGGCGAAGGCGTGCAGAGGACTGAGCTCCGGAAACAGGGCGCGCTCGGGGCGGGGCATGCGGCGCTCCAAGTACTCGACCGGTCGACTGCCGTGACGAGATGGTAACGGTTGGTAAGGCCGCCGCCACCCTGGGAGGATCGACGAACGCGGAACGGTCTGGCGTCCCTACGCCCGACATGCCACGGTGTGCGCCGGTGACGGGACCAGCATCCGCCCGTGACGGCCTTATCCGCCGGTGCCGGCGGTCTACTCGTCCAACACGGCGTCGGCGAACCTGGTCACTGACGCCAGCCAGAGGTCGGGGCAGGCCCGGTGGGCGCAGTGCCCGCCGTCAATCTCGATGAACCGGTTCGCTCCGACCAGCTGCCGGAGCCGGGTGCGCGACGCCGACAGCGCGCCGCCGGTGCCGGCGGGTGGGGTGAGTACTGCGATTGGCACGGCGGCGTCCGTGACCAGCCGGCCAAGGTTCCAGCGCGGCCGGCTGGCGACTGCGGCCCCGATGCCGGCCAGGTCGGCCGCGCTGGCCCCGTCCACGGCATTGGCGACGTCCTCGTCGGCCCACCGCGGATGCAGCCGTCGGACCCGCCGCAGGGCCGCATCCCGGTCTGCGGGTGGTACCTCCCAGGCGTCGGGCATCCGGTCCGGCGGGTCTTCGAGTACCAGAGCCCGGACCCTCCGCAGCCGTCCCGCCGCGAGCAGAAGTGCCACGACCGCGCCCAGGCTGTGCCCGGCGAGCAGGTCGACTCGCTCCGGTAGACGCTCGGCGGTCAGCGTCGCGAACCGCTGCAGGCTGAACGGGCCGTCCAGCCGGGGAGTGTCGCCGTGGCCGGGCAGGTCGATCGCGTACACCCGCCAGCCCTGACCGGCCAGCGCCGGCCCGATCCGCCACCAGGTCGCCGCGGTAGCCATCGCCCCGTGCAGCAACACCACCGTGCCCCGTCCGGTTCCGTCCGGTTCCCACAACACGTGCACACGACCTCCGTCGTCGGGCCGTTCTGGTCCATCGGCGGTCACCACGCTGCCGTCCGCGGCTGGTTGTCCGTCGCGATACCCGGACAACGACGGCCGTCCGTAGAACTGAGCGCACTGGCAGATCCACCTAGTACTGCTACGGAGGTTCGTTACTTTTGGCGGCTTCGAGTCGTTTGCGGTAGTGGCTGGCTTTCGCTTGGGCTTGCCGGTGACGGCGC
>NZ_JBICTE010000053.1:0-20163 GCF_043197485.1 Micromonospora sp. NPDC049102
CCGGATCGGAGCCGCCCCCTCCATTGAGCGTGATGCCTGTGGGTCATCAAGATGACTCACAGGCATCACTCTCATCGTGGTGTCCGCCGTCCGCCGTCCGCCCCTCGGCTCGACCGAGGACCTTGACACACGGCCTAGGCTGCGTGAGCTCGGCGACCGACCGACAATCAAGGTTGTCGCTATGGCGGTATCAACGAGCAAGAGCTCAGATCGTCGACAGGACGCAACGATGACGCAGAACACTGCAACCCTTCTGGCGGCGTGCATCGCAGCGGCTGCCGCAGCGCTGACGCTCGTCTCGAATCTCCTGGGAGCGAGACGCGCCGAAATGAGAGCTGTACATCGGTCGTATCTGACGCCGCTGCTGCCCGACCTCGGCGAGGGAATCCACTCGTGCGTCGCGACTGCGAATATCCTTCGCAGGCGCGCGGTTGAGGGCGGAACGCGGCAGACATGGATAGAGCGCGGTGCCGAAGGAGCAAAGAAGATAAAGGCGGCGCGGCCCAAGTTGCGATACGTGCTGCATGGCTTGGACGAACCGCTTCGCACGTTGTCTCGAGCGCCTGAATGGGTAGCCACTTATCGCAATGTTCCCGGCACCAATGTTGACGAGCTGTTAAAGGCATTCTCAGATTTGGCGGATTACGTTCATAAGGTGATTAGGCGGTCATATAGACGAGGGCTACCGCCAACATTCTGGCAGCGATGGAGCCTGAGCCGCCGAACCTCGACAGTTCGCATGCTGTGGGAGGCCCGCTTCGAGGGAGTGGCTGGCAGCAAACATCAATAGCTATCCAGCCCGCGAATCACGGTGCAGCGGCTCGCTCCGGCGAGATGAAGGCCTGCCCTGCGTGGCGCCTTCCGCGACTTCGCGCTCGTACTCTCGCACCCAGGACCGGAGCGGGCAGGCTGGAAAGCGTGTCGGGTTTACACCCTCACGAGTTCGAATCTCGTATCCTCCGCTCGCGGAGCATGATCGACGCCCGGCAGACCGATAACAGGTCGGCCGGGCGTCGTCGTTGTGGTGTCATCGATGCCGTGGCCGATTCGACCTGGCAGTGGGACGAGACCTTGTACGCCGGCAGCGCCCGGCACTACAGCGTCGGCCGGTGGCCGTACCCACCCGCAACCGCAGAGGTCATCGGCACCGCACTCGACCTGGACGGCACCGGCCGACTCCTCGACGTGGGCTGCGGTCCCGGGTCGTTGACGTTGCTGCTCGCGCCCCTGTTCGAGACGGCGGTCGGGGTCGACGCCGACCGGGACATGCTCACCGAGGCACAGCGCCGGGCCGGCGAGGTCGGGGTCACGAACGTCGAGTGGCGGCACCTGCGGGCCGAGGAACTGCCGGCCGACCTGGGTACGTTCCGGGTGGTCACCTTCGCGCAGTCGTACCACTGGATGGATCGACCGTTGGTGGCCCGGCGGGTCCGCGACATGCTCGCGCCCGACGGGGCGTGGGTCCACGTCGGCGCGAACACGCACCAGGGCGTGGCCGGTAACGACGATTCGCCGTACCCGCGACCGCCCTGGGCGGGGATCGACGAGCTGGTCGCGCGCTATCTGGGGCCGGTTCGCCGGGCCGGTCAGGGGACGCTGCCCTCCGGCACCCCCAGTGGCGAGGGAGAGATCATGCTCGCGGCGGGCTTCTCCGGCCCCACCCGACTGACCGTCGAGCAGGGCACGGTCCTGGAACGGTCGGTGGACGAGGTCGTCGCGGCGGTGTTCTCCCTGTCCAGCTCGGCGCCACACCTGTTCGGCGATCGACTCCCGGCGTTCGAGGCGGACCTGCGCGGGTTGTTGTCGGCAGCGGCACGGCGCGGTCTCTTCGCCGAGCGGCCACGCGACATCGACATCGTGATCTGGCGACCCTGACGACCGCCTCGCGTCGCCGGCTATCTGGACAACCAACTCCAGGGACAAGTGGCTAGCGACCCGGACGACATCGCGGCCATGATGGCGGCAACTGTGTCGAGGTCGCCGACAACCTGCCCGGCGTGATTGGCGTACGGGATTCGAAGGACCCCACCGGTCCGGCGCTCGCCTTCGCGCCGGCGGCCTGGCGGGCGTTCGTGACCCAGCTCGCCCGACACGCCTGACCGGACTGCACACAGACGAGATCTTGGAAAGTTTCCGTTAGCGGCGAACGGAAACTGTCCAAGATCTCGGATTTCCGGCACACGTCGCTGCCCCTGGGCGCTCCTCGTCGTCGCTTCCCCTGCGCCGGGCAGGGGAAGCGACGAAAGACGGGGATCAGCGTCGCTGCATGCCGAACTGCGGCAGGGACTCCATCCGCAGCGGCTCGCGGACGTACAGCTTGCCGTCCGTGTCCACGCTGACCTCCATGGGCTCGGCGGAGAGAATGTCCGCGCCCGCGCGCTCGAACACCGCCTTCGAATCCACGACGACGTCGGCGCTGTCGTGGACGGCGAAGAGGTGGGTGGGGAGCCCGGAGCGGGACATGCGAGCGTAGATCTCCACTCGCTTGCCACCAGCAGGACTGTCTGTGATCTTGACATAGCCTCGATCAGTGGGCGGTTGGGACACGATGCTTCTCCTTGTCACCGTTGGCAGCCGGACGCTGCCCGTCCTGCCAATCCGATAGTGGCGAAGGCCTTCCCTTCGCCGAACCGAACAGCACGCTGAGCCAGTCGCCGTCGAAGCCGAAGACTCCGCAGGAGGTTTGGATACCTCGGGTTCCCGGCACCCGGACCGCCCGGACGTGCTCCTTGACCTCTCCCATGTCGTACAAGGCGTGCAGGTCCGACCAGAGAGAGATGCTCTGCACTACGCGATCACGCCAGTTGAGAATCAGGTGTACGCCGAGAAAGCCGTCGGCCTTGGCGTACACGTTGCGCTTCAACTGGCGGTGGAGCCTCCAGATCAGCAGCATGTTGGGAAAGGTGCGGCAGGCGAAGGCCGTGACGACCACAGCCCCGCCCGGCTTTTCCGGAGGGCGATACCTTCCATGAGTTCGATCAGTCACTGCCACCCCATCGCCAGGTAGAGAGCCAGTCCGACCGCGACCAGGCCGGACGTGAACCGCGCCGGCCGGATCAGGTTGCCGTTGATGCGATCGAAGAACCGCGGATGGGTCAGCACCAGTCCGCGGCGGTGGAGCGTCAGAAGGGCGACGCCGATACCGAAGAGGGCGTTCGTCACGAACACCGCCACCGCCACCGCTGCCGGGGGCTGGGTGAGGACGACTCCCGCCAGCCCGATCCAGATAAGGGACGTCGTCTTCTGGGTGGTGACGTACAACCCCAGGTCGTACGCCCAGACGAGACCCAACTGACGGGGCCCCAACTGACCGGCGAACCGCTGCGGCACCTGCCGCCAGACGTGGGGAGTCCGGTTGAGGAAGTCAGCGACGCCGAAGAACACCAGCAGGACGAGCAGCGCCACCAGCCGAACCGCCTCCGGCAACAGGAGGCTGAGAAATGACAGCGCCGCCAGGGCGAGAGCGACAGTCACAGCGGAGGCGATCATCCCCACGGCGAAACCCCAGAGGAATCTGCGTCCGCTCCTCCGATCGCTGTTCATCATCGGGTTGGAGACCCCAACCATGGAGCGGCCTCAAGGGCTGAGCAGTTGCAACAGGGCACCCGCCCCCGCGAGCAACACCCAGATGGCCATCGTCGAATCCCGGCCTCAGGCCGACCGGGAGCTGTCGCAGTAGTACGCCGACTTGACATTGGCGGTGCCGCTGGAGTTCTTGACCTCGCAGCATCCGCAGGTCCGGGTCGAGGTCGAGCAGTACCACGTGTAGTACCGGGGGCTGTTGATGCAGGTGCTGTACGAGACGGACGGAACGAAGGACAGGTGGCAACACCCGATGTTGTAGGTCGCGCTCGCCCGCTCCGGTGAGCCGAAGAGGACCGCCGAGGTAGCGAGGGCGCTGGCCCCGATGGTGCCCAGGAAACGCCTCCTGGGCCCACTCGCCCGTTTCGGATCGTGCTGTTCGTGACCACTGTGCTTACGCATGTGAATCCTCTCTGTCTCGCTCGACCGGACGGTCGAGAAGCTCGTTCAACGCGGCGGCGGAGCTGAACGTGTGCGCGGTGACCAGCGCGCCACGGTTGAAGACCAGAACGCTGGGACTGATGTCGACCCCGAAGTTCTTGGTCAGCCATTCGCCGCCCACGTCGATCGAATGCGGAAATTCGCTGATCACCGAGCTCTCCGCGACGAACTGCTGCCCGTCGGCCAACGACGGTGCCGGGACGATGACCGCGACATCGGGCGGAAGGGAGAGTTGTCCGGTGGCGCCGGCGGCGATGCGTCGGCAACTGCTGCAACTGGTGCTCAGCACCACCAACGCCGCGAATTCGCGGGTGGCGAGATGGGTGATGTCGTCTGGCCAGATCTGCGGTGCCGTGCCGAGAGCGGCGTTGTCGATGGGTGTGGCCACGTCGACCACGTCTTCCTGCGGGACCCTGGAGGACAGCTCGCCCATCATCGCGAACAGCCCGACGACCGCAACAGTGAGAACGAACAGGGCAATCGACAAGGTCAGCTCGAACATCGGCTCTCCTACTGGGGGAAGGGCTGAAGGTGCCGTCGCAGCGGCTGGACGAGGTTGGCCCGCCAGCGGATCAGGTTCGCCACCAGGGCACCGATACAGGCCGCCACGATCAGGGCCGCGTTGTCGGCACGGGTGTCGGTCTGCCCGTACGCCAGCAGCACCGATACCGCGAGCAGCACCGTGCCGAACAACAACTGCCGCATTCCGAGCGGGCGACCCTGACTGCCGCCGAAGCACCCACAGGCCATGGTGACGCGGCGCAGGCGGGCCATCAACGCGAAGGCGGCGATCCCGGCACCGAGGAGCGCGGAGAGGACCAGGCCGTACGCGTCGTCCGGCAGACCGACGAGGAGTAAGGCCGTCACGATCTCGCCGAAGGCAATCGCCCGGGCGGAGTGGTCCGTCCAAATACTGTGGCTGTCGTCGATGCGAAGAGTGGCGCGCAGCGTACGTGAGAACTGCTGCGGGGCAAACAATTTGGCACCGCCCGCGTGCAGAAAGAGCGCTGCCACCAGAATTCGAACGCCTAAGACCGCCGCTTCACTCATGGAGCGCCCCCGAAACATCGGTGCAGCTGCACGGGGATACGGACGGCAAGGGTGCCAGCACTATAAGTACATCCCCGTGTTCCAGCGATACTTCCGCATGTGTCGATCTCTCGTCAAGGGCCGGCCGCCTGGCGGGTACGCTTCGAAGATCGACGTCGGCGCAGCCAGAACCGTCGTACACATGTCCTATCCACAGGTTGTGGACGGCGGAGGGTCCGATGGGTTACCAGCTCAGCGCCGTCGTCGCGGATGCCGACCTGCTCCGCGAGCAGACCGCCGGGCTGGACCACGCGGTCCTCGGCGAACTCCGCCAGGACTTCGCGCTACTGCCGGTCACCCCGCAGTTGGTGGTGGAACTGACCGGGTCGCTGCCGGACTTCGCGGCGGACGATCCCAGCGCCGAGCAACCGTTCGGGCTGGTGTTGTCGCCGCCGCTGGCCGACCTGCTGGCCCACTGGTCGCGGTCGGGGCCTCTGGCGTACCTGGAGGCGGAGTTCGGCGCAGGCGTCGGCCGCCAGGCGGCGGCGGTGTGGCTGGGCGGCGCGCTGTCCTGGGGTCCGCGCTTCGACGATGTCCTCGACGCGCCTCGCACGGAGTGGCCGATCAACGAGGCGCTGCTTCGACTCGGCGTCGAGCGGGGCGCGTGGATCGATCCGTTCGCCGAGGTCGGGTTGCATCTGGAGCGCAACACCGAGGGCTGGCTGGCCCACGGGCGGCGTCGACTCAGCGCCGACTACTGGGACGAGCTGGTCGAACAGTGGGAAAAGCAGTAATCCGTCGTCGGGCAGCAACCTGAGCGGCCCCGTTCCGTTGGGGACTGGGGGATTCCATGAAATTGCGACAATTCGCGTTCATTGCCATGCTGCTGACTGCTGCCTCGATCGCGGGCAGCGGCGCGCCGTCGCCCGGCCCGATGCCGGCGCACCGGCCCGTCGGCAACGTCGAGGTCATCGACCTCAACGGTCTGCGCAACATCGAGTTCGGCGACACCGAGGCCGAGCTGACCCGCCGGGGCATCCTGCGTACCGACCTGGACGCCTGCGGACCGGTGCTCGCCGGCCACGACACGGTCAGCCCCGTCTTCGTCGAGGACAAACTGGTGCTGCTGTGGGTCGGTGACCCGATGCGGACACCGGAGGGGATAACGGTCGGCTCGCCCGTCGAGGACGTCTGGGCCCGCTACCCATCGGTGACCCGACTGCCCGCACCACAGGGGACGCATCGGCTCGACGGGCTCCTCGCCCGCAGCGACGACCGCGCGTACCTGTTCCTGCACGACGGGCGCACGGTCCGAAAAACGATCGCGGGGTACGCCGACTGGGCGCGCCGCCTCTTCAACGAGGGCGCCGGCCCCTGCTGAGGCGGTTCGCGTCCACGGTGAAGGTCAGGCGGGATCGACGTGCGCCGGCTGCCGCGGCGAAACGCAGCTCTGACGCAGGAACGCCCGGCCGATCCGCAAGGATCGACCGGGCGTTCTCGCATCTCACGAGCGGTGGCGGCGGGATTTGAACCCGCGGAGGGCGTAAACCCTCACACGCTTTCGAGGCGTGCTCCTTAGGCCACTCGGACACGCCACCGCCGACGAGGTTACAGGACCACCGGTTCGGACGCCGAACCGGTACCGCCCGAGCCGGCCTGGCAGGATCTTTGCCATGAGTACGCACATCGGCGCGAAGCCGGGCGAGATCGCCGAGCGGGTCCTGATGCCGGGCGACCCCCTGCGGGCCAAGTGGATCGCGGAGACCTACCTCGAGGGCGCGACCTGCTACTCGACGGTTCGGGGCATGCTGGGCTTCACCGGCCGTTGGAACGGTGTCGAGGTTTCCGTCCAGGGCTCCGGCATGGGCATGCCGTCGGCCTCCATCTACGCCCACGAACTGATCAACGAGTACGGCGTGAAGACGCTGATCCGGGTCGGTTCCTGCGGCGCCCTCAGCACGGACCTGCAACTGCGCGACGTGGTCGCGGCGATCGGGTCGTCGACCGATTCGAACATGAACCGGATGCGCTTCGACGGGCTGATCGACTACGCACCGGTGGCCGACTTCGGGCTGCTGCGTACCTCGGTCGAGGTGGCCGAGCGGCGCGGCATCACGATGCACGTCGGACCGATCCTGGCGGCGGACGCCTTCTACACCGACCGGCCGGACCTCTACGACAGGCTCGCCGACTACGGGGTGCTGGCGGTGGAGATGGAGTCGGCGGCGCTTTACACGATCGCGGCCCGGTTCAAGGCACGGGCGCTGACCGTGCTGACCGTCAGCGACCACATCAAGACCGGCGAGAAGACCACGTCGGAGGAGCGGGAGCAGACCTTCAGCCAGATGGTCGAGATCGCCCTCGACACGATCATCGCCTGATCCGTCCCGGCGGGGCGGTGTCACCGCCGAGAGCGGTATGACTCAGAGGCATAAATACGGCACTGAGTCATACCGCTTCTCCGCATCACGTCAGGCACGAAGCGCGCGGCCCGAGGCACGAGCCGCGCGGCCCAAGGCACGAGCCGCGCGGCCTCAGCGGAAGAAGGCGCGCAGGACGGCGGCGGTCTCGGCCTCCAGCACACCGCCGTACACCTCGGGACGGTGGTTGAGCCGACGGTCGCGCAGCACGTCCCAGAGCGAGCCGGCCGCGCCCGTCTTGGGTTCCCACGCGCCGAAGACGACGGTGGAGACCCGGGCCAGCACCAGCGCGCCCGCGCACATCGTGCACGGTTCCAGCGTGACCACCAGGGTGCAGCCGTCCAGCCGCCACTCGCCGGTCCGCTCGGCTCCCCGACGCAGGGCCAGCACCTCGGCGTGGGCGGTGGGGTCGCCGGTCAGCTCCCGCTCGTTGCGACCGATCGCCAACTCGGTGCCGGCCGGGCCGTAGAGGACCGCGCCCACGGGAATGTCGTCGACGCCGCCGCTGGGAATCGCCGGATCGGTGACGGCGACCTCCAAGGCCCGGCGCATCCACAGCTCGTGCCGTTGCCGTCGCCCGATCTCGCCGGGGTCGGCCAAGCCCTCGTGGGCCCCCGGTCCGGCACGCCGCACCGCTCCGGGCGTCGGCTGCCCCGGCCGGATCATCTCCAGCGCGGGGTCGGTGGCATCGGCGGGCTCAGACCTCACGCAACTCCTCGACCTCGTCGGCGCAGCCGAGCACCTCGCAGATCTCGGCGGTGACGTCCGCCGGCAGCATTCCGTCGTGGCCGCAGCGCGTCAGCAGCTTCTGCGCGGAGATGCCCAGGTTGGCGAGCAGGTCGGCATCGCCCACCGGGTCGGCCTCCGGGTCGACGGCCGGCTGCTCGCTCTCCTCGTCGCCGCTCGTGGCGGGGCGCGGTTCGTCGTCGCCATCGAGCCCGGTCACGGACGTCTTCAGGTCACCGACCAGCAGTTGCCCAAGCCGGGACTCCTCGGCGTACGCCGAGTCCGACCCGAAGACCCGCAGGTCCTCACCCTCGTCGAGACGCAGGATCACCAGGTACGCGTCGTCGGCCTCGACGAACAGCAGCGACACGGCGGCTTCCTGGTCCACGTCGCGCAGCCGGTCGGCGACCTCGTCGATGTCGGTGGCGCCCCGCAGGTTGACCTCGGCGGCAGTCCAGCCACTGTCGTCACGCACCACGGCCGCAGCGAAGTACGACACGGTTCCCCCAAAAGCCCTCGGCACAGCGCCGACTCGTCAAGGGTGCACGTTAGCCGGTCGGGTCGGCAGGCGACCGGTCAACGCCCCGAGACGCCGGCCAAACATGACAAAGTCGAATCAGCCGACCACTCGACGGCGGGTGGCGATGAGTTGGCGTAGACGCTCGGTGCGCTGTCGCTGCGGCCGGCTGCGCTGGCGTACCGCCCGTGCGCCCGCCAACTCGGCGAGCAGTTGGAGGCGGCGGCGGTTGCGATCCGGGTCCTGCCGCGGGGTGGTCCAGGCCATAGTGCCGAGAGTGCCGACTCTCGGCGGCCACGTCAAGACGGCGTTCGCACCGCAGTCAACCGGGCACGCGGCGCAGTCGTCGGCGGCCGATCCGGGCCGATCGGAGCCCGCTCACCAGAGCGGCCAGTCGCCGCTCGTCGCCCAGCGCACCGCCACCACGGCGGCGGCGATGCTCCAGCCACCGGCGGTGACGATGGCGACTCCGGTGGCCACTCCACGATCGCCGTAACGGACCAGCACCAGTGCGGTCAGCCAGGCCAGCAGGCCGGCCACCGCCGTCCACCACCCGTAGCTGACCACGTCGGTGCCGAGGAGTCCGAACAGCAGAAGCCAGGCGGCCGCCGCTCCGCCGCCGGAGGCGACACCGCCGCCGGTGATCGGGTGCGGTTCGCGGTAGGTGGGTCTGGTCGGTGGTCCGGCCGGGAAGAGCCCCGACGGGGTACGCGACACCGGCCGCGTGGCGCCCGGCTCCGGGAAGGGGTCGGGTTGGGCGATGCTCACCGGCTGCCCTCCCTCACGCGCGTCGCTCGTACCCACGGTACCGGTCTGTCAGGATGACCGAATGCCCTCGCCGACGATCGGCCGCCGCGTGCGTCCGGCGTACCCGATCCTGTTGCTGCTCGCCCCGATGCTGGCCGCCGGCTGCGCGACGACCCGGCCCGGGGTGCCGCCGGACGGCGTCGCCGCGCCGTCGCCGTCGGCGGTCTGGGCGACCGGTGAGCAGCCGGCGGCCCCGACGGTCGCGCCGACCACGACCCGCCCGGCCAGCCCGACGCCGTCGCCGGCCAAGCCGTCGTCGAGCGCGCCCCGCGCCGGGGTCCGGCATGTCTTCCCGGTACGCGCCGGCAACGTGGACTACCACACGACGCACGGGGCGTACCCGGCGACGGACGTGTTCGCCAACTGCGGTGAGCCCTTCGTGGCGGTGACCGACGGCAAGGTGCTTGAGGTGAGTCGCGTCGACAGATACTCCAAGAGCGGGCCGCAGGGCCCGGACAACGGTGGACTGTCGGTGTCGCTGCTCGGCGACGACGGGGTGCGCTACTACGGCTCGCACCTGAGCGTCGTCTCATCCGGGGTCGACGCGGGGGTCCGGGTGCGAGCCGGCCAGCAGCTCGGCAAGGTGGGCCGGACCGGCAACGCCAACAACGTCTGTCACGTGCACTTCGGAATCTCGCCGCCGTGCGCGGGCAAGGACGGGTGGTGGATCCGGCGCGGGGTGATCTGGCCGGCGCGCTACCTCGACTCGTGGCGGCGCGACGGCAACCGGGAACCGGCCGCCGAGGTGACCACGTGGCAGCGCGAACACGGCTGCCCGAAGGCGCCCTGACGTGGGCGCCCGGGACCCCATCGCCGACCTGCGCCGGATCGCGTTCCTGCTGGAGCGGGCGAACGAGGCCACCTACCGGGTGCGGGCCTTCCGTTCGGCGGCCACGGCGCTGGCGGGCCTACCGGCGGCCGAGGTGGCCGAACGGGCCGGCAACGGCACGCTGACCGACCTCGCTGGCGTGGGGGACGTGACGGCCCGCTGCGTGGCGGAGTCTCTCGCCGGCGAGGAACCGGTCTATCTGCGCCGGCTGGTGGCGACCGAGGGCAGCGATCTGGATGCCGAGGCCACGGCGCTGCGCGCCGCCCTCAAGGGCGACTGCCACACCCACTCGGACTGGTCCGACGGCGGGTCGCCCATCGAGGAGATGGCGCTGGCCGCTGTGGAGTTGGGTCACGAGTACATGGTGCTGACCGACCACTCGCCCCGTCTCACGGTGGCACGGGGGCTGACCGCGGCGCGGCTGCGGCGTCAGCTCGACCACGTGGCGCAGGTCAACGCGGCACTGCCGGAGGGTTTCCGCATCCTCACCGGCATCGAGGTGGACATCCTCGCCGACGGCTCGCTCGACCAGGACGAGGAGTTGCTGGCGCGGCTGGACGTGGTGGTGGGCTCGGTGCACAGCGGCCTGAAGGACGATCGGGCGAAGATGACCCGTCGGATGCTCACGGCGGTCGCCAACCCGCACCTGGACATCCTCGGGCACGTCACCGGCCGGATGGTGTCGTCCCGCCCGGCGGGGGTGACCGGCCCGGGTGACAAGGGGCACCGGGCGCGTACCCGCGCGGAGAGCGACTTCGACGCGGACGCCGTCTTCGCCGCCTGCGCGGAGCACGACACCGCCGTCGAGATCAACTCACGGCCGGAGCGGCAGGACCCGCCGAAGCGGCTGATCCGCCGCGCCCTGGAGGCGGGTTGCCGCTTCGCGATCGACACGGACGCGCACGCCCCCGGCCAGCTCGACTGGCAGCGGTTCGGCTGCGAGCGGGCGGCGCTCTGCGGCGTCCCGGCCGAACGGGTGGTCAACACCTGGTCGGCCGAGCAACTGCTGGAGTGGACGCGCGACCGAGCCTGACCGACGCCCGGGCTGGTCAGGGGCGTGGGGCGGGTCAGTGACGGACGGGCTCGGCGGCCGGTGCCGCGGGCGCGCCGACACCGACGACCGGACGGGACGTCCGGCGGCCGAACACACCCTGTGCGACAGCGACGCCCAGCAGCACGATCAGCGCGCCGACCGGCTGGTGCCAGTTGAGCCGCTCGTCGAGCACCACAGCGCCGATCAACACCGCGAAGATCGGAATCAGGTACGTGACGGTGGACGCGGTGCTCGCGCCGGCCAACCTGATGTTGCGCATGTTGATGACGAAGGCGAGCCCGGTGCCGAGCGCCCCGAGGGCCAGGACGCTGAACACGACCTTCGCCGACAGCTCGGTGGGCAGCGGCGGCGCGCCCGCGACGAACGGGGTGACGATGGCGAGCTGCGCGGCCGCGAGCAGCAACTGCGCGGTGGAGAGGGACAGGCCGGAGTGCGTGCTCCCCGCGACGAACCGCTTCTGGTACGGGATGGCGACGCCGTAGCAGGCGGCCGCGCCGAAACACATCAGCTGCCCGACGAAGTGTGCTCCGCCGATGCCCTCCCAGACACCCAGCACGACGAGCACCCCGACGAATCCCAGTCCGAGACCGATCGCGCGGCGCACGGTCAACCGTTCGGTCCGGAACACCAGCACCGCGAGCGGCAGCACGATCAACGGCGTCGTGGCGTTCCAGATGCCGGCAAGCATCGACTCGACCCGCTGCTCGCCGTAACCGAAGAGGGTGAACGGCACGGCCACGCCGTACGCGGCGACGACGGCCAGGTGCGCCCACACCCGAGGCTCGCGGGGCAGCCGGTCGCGCAGCACCGCGAGGACGACCAGCAGGGTCAGCGCGCCGGCCGCGACGCGGTAGAAGGTCAGCTGCACGGGGTGTAGCTCGGCCACGCCGATCTTGATGAACAGGAAGCTCGAACCCCAGATGGCGGCGAGTGCGAAGAAACCCGGCAGCCAGGCACGCAGCGGGGCCCTGTCAGGAGCGATATCGGTTGTCACCCCTGACACATTGCCCGAGGGGTGCGACGAAGTCGCGGGACTTTCCGCTGCTTGGACACGACAAACGACGTCGACATCCGGGCCGGGTGATCACGTAGTGTCGCAGCGTGGGACGAATTGATGAAATCGCCAACCGCTACGTGGCCGAGTGGGCTCCGCTGAGCCCGACCGGCGCTACCTACGTCGGCATCGCCGGCCACGACGACCAGCTCGACGACCTCTCACCCGCCGGGTACGAGGCGCGCGCCGACCTGACCCGCCGGACGCTCACCGAGCTGGAGGCGGCCAAGTCGGACACCGAGGCGGAGCGGACCGCCAAGGAGGCCATGCAGGAACGGCTCGGTCTGGACCTTGCCCGCTACGAGGCCGGCGAGACGACGAGCGAAGTCAGCGTGATAACCAGCGGGCTGCACGAGATCCGCATGGTGTTCGACCTGATGCCGACCGCGACCGCCGACGAGCAGGCCAACATCGCCACCCGGCTCAACGGCCTGGCCGGCGCGCTGGAGGGCTACAAGACCACATTGCGCGAGGCGCTCGCCGACGGGCAGGTCAGCTCGAAGGTGCAGCTCGTCGAGGTGGCCAAGCAGTGCGACATCTGGACCGACCCGACCGGGGACAACTTCTTCCACGGCCTGGTCGAGCGGCTGGGCGCGGACGGAACCCTCGGCGCCGAGCTGCGCCGGGGCGCGTCGGCGGCGACCGCGGCGACCGCGGAGTTCGGCCAGTTCCTCCGGACCGAGTTGGCCCCGCACGGGCGGGACAAGCAGGCCGCCGGCCGGGAACGCTACGAACTCGCCTCGCAGTACTTCCTCGGCGCGAAGATCGACCTGGACGAGACGTACGCCTGGGGTTTCGCGGAGCTGGCCCGCCTGGAGTCGGAGATGCGGGTCGTGGCCGGGCGCATCGCGGGCTCGGGCGCGACGGTCGACGAGGCGGTGGCCACGCTCGACGCCGACCCGGCGCGGACCATCCAGGGCAAGGAGGCGTTCCGCGACTGGATGCAGGCGCTCGCCGACAAGGCCATCGCCGAGTTGCACGGCACCCACTTCGACATCCCCGAGCAGGTCCGCCGGATCGAGTGCTGCCTCGCGCCGACCAGCGACGGCGCCATCTACTACACCGGGCCGAGCGAGGACTTCTCGCGGCCGGGTCGGATGTGGTGGGCGGTGCCGCAGGGCATCACCGACTTCTCCACCTGGCGGGAGGTGACGACGGTCTACCACGAGGGCGTGCCGGGTCACCACCTCCAGGTGGCGCAGACGGCCGTCCGGGCCGACCTGCTCAACCGCTGGCAGCGGCTGCTCTGCTGGGTCTCCGGGCACGGCGAGGGCTGGGCCCTCTACGCGGAGCGGCTGATGGACGAGCTGGGTTACCTCCAGGACCCGGGCGACAAGCTGGGCATGCTCGACGGTCAGGCGATGCGCGCCGCACGGGTGATCGTCGACATCGGCATGCACCTGGAGCTGCAGATCCCCACGGACAATCCGTTCGGCTTCCACCCGGGCGAGCGATGGACGCCAGAGCTGGGCTGGGAGTTCATGCGGGCGCACTGCCGGGTGCCGGACGAGAACCTGCGCTTCGAGCTGAACCGCTACCTGGGCTGGCCGGGGCAGGCACCGTCGTACAAGGTGGGTGAGCGGATCTGGTTGCAGGCCCGCGAGGACGCCATGGCGCGCAAGGGCGCCGACTTCGACCTGCGGGAGTTCCACCGGCAGGCGTTGGACCTGGGCGCGCTGGGCCTCGACCCGCTGCGCAAGGCGCTGGCCCGGCTCTGACCGGTACGCGTCGCGTCGGTATTCAGCCCGTGGGCGGCGTCCGGGTCCGGACGTCGCCCCACGGTGCGATCACTGCAGCGTCTGCTTGAGGCTGGGTCGACCGGTCAACCTGTCGCAGGAGATGAAGGCCAGGTCGATCTGCGGATCGGTGAAGGTGAGCGGCAGCGGCGAGGTGACCGGGATGCCGTCCGGGAGAGGCAGGTCCGGGGTCAGGGTGACCTTGATGCCCAGGAGCCGGCCGACGAACCGGGTCGCGTAGAAGGTCACGTCACCGTCGATGGTGAGCTGGTCGGTCTCGCTCAACAGCGAGCCGCCCGAAGGCCCCGCGACCAGCAACGCGAAGTCGCTTGTCACGGCCTTGCTCATGGTGAACTTCAGCGCCCGCATCTCGCCGTTGGCAGTACGCAACGGCTCGGCCCCGCGAAACCGCAGGTTCGTCATCACCACCTTGGAGCCGGTCAGCTTCGCCGGAGTGGCGGCGACCTTGGGCATGTCCGGGTCCGCCGCCAGCTTCGGCAGCGGCTTACCGGGCTCGACGGGCGCCGGCTTGGTCGGCTTGGTGGGCTTCGGGCTGGCACAGGGGGCGTCGGGTGTCGCGGTTCGGGTGGAGCCGGGAGTGGCGCCGCCGCTACGGGTGGGACCGGCGCTCGGGCTGGCCGACTGGCCGGCTCGCGCGGCGCTGCTGGCGGGCTCGGGCGGGGCGGCGGATTCCGACTCGTCGTCGCCGCCGGTGAGCAGGTCACCGATGCCGTCGACAATTGTGGTCAGCAGATTTCCGTCCGACTTCTCCGACGTGGCGGTGGGGCTCGGACTCGGGCTCGGGCTGGCCGGCGAGGTGGCGGGCGTGCTGGGCCCGGCAGACGAGGTGGGGGTCGGGCAGGAAATCCCGGCCGCTCGCACCGGCGACGCCTCGTCGACAGTCGTCAGGCCTGCGCTGGCGAGGCTCATGAGCAGCAGCGTCACCACGTACGTCTTCGGATCGCGGACGACCGTCGACCTGGTCTGCGACGCCTCCGGCTCGACGACGGGCGGCATCTCCGTGGTGTCGCTCGCGCTCGCCTGCCGGGGCGGCAGGAGTTCGTCGGCGAGCGGCGGTTCGTCGACGGTCTCGCCATCTCCCGTCAGTTGGTCGCCCGGCTCCTCGTCGACAGGTGGCACCGCCGCGGACTTCTTGACCGGCACCCAGGCGAAGCCGAGCGCGCTGCCGACCATGCCCAGCACCATGCCGATGAAGAACCCGCCGAGGTTGACTCCGATCAGCGAGTAGACCGCGGTCACCGCGCCGACGATGGCATAGAAGATCCGCTGCGCGGGGCTGAGCCACATCAGGACGCCGCAGGTGACCAGGATGGTGGGGATCAACCAGGACAGGAAGCCGGTCGGTCCCATCTGCAGGGTCAGCCCGGCCAGGCTGACCTTGGTGGTGCCGAGGATCTCCACTCCGGCCAGGATGGTGAAGAGTCCGCCCCAGAATGGCCGGGACCGCCGCCAGCGGCGGAAACCACGCCAGGCCTGACCGAGACGGCCGGACTGCGCGCGATGAGTGGCGGTCGACACGTACGTCCTCCTGGGGTGAAAGGGGTGGGCAGGACCGAGGCTCGCGAGAGGCGCCCCTCGCGAGCCTCGGCGGCGTCAGCTCAGAAGCATTCCTTCGCCTCGGCGCCGACGTTGACCTTCAACTTGAGGCCGGTAAGCGTGAAGGTGCCGGCGGTGGTGTAGCGGGCAACCTGCTCAAGGCCCTTGATGTTCACGTGCGTGGCGTCCTGACCGAACGAGCCGGCCGGAGCCGGGCCGAGGTCACTGGCGTCCTTACCAATGTTGATGTTGGTGAACTCGGCGTCACCCTCGAGCGACTCCATCGCGATCAGCAGGTTCTTGGCGACGGCCTCCTTGCCGGGAGCGTCGCCGGCGTTGATGGTCAGCACGATCTTGGGCAGACCGGGCACGGAGGCATCCACCGACTGGCACAGCTTGGTCAGGTGAGCCTCGCCGATCTCCGACATGGCAACCGGGACGATCTTGCCGTCCTTGGTGGTCACCACGCCGCCGTACTGCTTGAAGCCGTCTCCGTCGAGCTCGGAGGCGGAGATCTTGAACGGCTTGCCGGCGACGGTGATGTTGGCGGCGATGGCACCGTTGGCCATACCGAAGACGATGCCGCCGGCAGCGACCGCAGCGGGAACCATCATGGCGGCGAAGCGACGCCAGCGGGTGCCACCCTGCGCCTGACGGGTTTCCGAATCCTTCACGGGTCCTCCTCGAACCGGGGGTCACCGATCGCAGTCGCGACTCGGGACTACGGGAAGCACGTGGCCGCTGCGGCCCGCTCCGGGGGATGGTCGGCGGATCGCGCAGTGTGCGGATTGGATGCTCTCGCGAAGCGACGTACCTCACAAGGGCACTGCTACTGGCCGGTAACTCCCGCTCCAGGTCAAGATCTTCGAACGTCACCGTCAGTCAGACCTGGACCGCTCCGACCCGGGCCACAAGCCATCGAAATCGGGAAGAATGCCCGCAAGATTTTCACCGCACGTAGTGGCGGCACAGCGTTGTTACATTTACGTAACGCCGGGCTGAAAAGCCACTGAAGATGATGCGTTACTCATCCGTACGGCTGAGCCGGCAACGTCACCGCGCCTCGGCAAGCCAATCGTCCAGCAGGCGGTGATCTATCGAGTCCACCCGACCGAGCCGGCGACCTGCCGCGACCCGCTCCCGCAATTCCTCGCGGGTGAACCAGCGCGCCTCCAGCAGCTCCACGCCGTCCACGCGAACCTCGTCGGAGGTCGCAGTGGCCCGGAAGCCCACCATCATCCCGGCGGGGAACGGCCACGCCTGCGACCCCTGGTAGGCCACGTCGGTGACGGCGATCCCGGCCTCCTCGGCCATCTCCCGGCGGACCGCGTCCTCCAGACTCTCGCCGACCTCGACGAAGCCCGCCAACGTCGAGTACGAGTCCTCGGCCGCGCCCGCGTGCCGAGCCAGCAGGCAGCGCTCCGGCGACCCGGGTGCCTCGACCAGCACGATGATCGCCGGTTCGATGCGGGGGAACAGCAGGCGACCACACTCCGCGCCGGAACACGTCCGCACGTGGCCGCCACCGCCGGCGACGGCCACCGCACCGCAGGTGCCGCAGTAACGCTGCTGCCGGTGCCAGTGCAACAACCCTCGCGCGTACGCCTGGGTCGCCGCGCCGGCCGGGTCGAGTCGCCCGACCAGCGCCCGCACGTCGACGGCCCGCGCTGCCCCCGACATCTCGACAGCGGTGGGCTCACCGAGCCCGGACAGGTCCACGGCGAAC
The DNA here is from genome assembly GCF_043197485.1 of Micromonospora sp. NPDC049102. Lineage (NCBI taxonomy): Bacteria > Bacillati > Actinomycetota > Actinomycetes > Micromonosporales > Micromonosporaceae > Micromonospora > Micromonospora sp. NPDC049102. The sequence goes on from NZ_JBICTE010000053.1 coordinate 17,479, forward strand.
ACCGCGACGTCTCCGTCGAGCCCCAGGAAGACGGTCTCGCCAGCGGCCGACCGCACCAGAGACGCGCGGTCGGCCGTCAACCGGACCGGACCGTCGCCGTCGACGAGGCAGCGGTCCCGCCACAGGGGCAGCACCACCGTCGTCGGGTCGGCCAGCAACTCGTCCAGTCGGGCCGGGTCGGTACGCAGCCCGGCCGCCCGGTCCAACGAACCGCCGCCGTACGCCAACACCCGCTCCGCAGCGTCCACCCCGCCACCGTGCCACGCTCGCCGCCCAACGCCGGCACCGACCCCGCTCTCCCGTGACTCGCCGGGCGACACGCGGTGGCGACACCGGGCGAGCGCAGACCGGTTGACGGCCGGGCATTGGTTACCGTGGTGTCTTCGGGAGTAGGGACCCCCGCGGCACCTGGCGATCGAGGTTGCAGTGACGCTGTACGGCGACAAACGTCCACCCGCCGACGACCGACCCACCGTGCAGGTCACGGCGGTCACCTGGCCGGACGACGAGCCGGAGGCGGTCACACCGGCCACGGCCACGAGCGAGCCGGACAACGGCGGCCGCCGTCCGCACCGCGCACGGATGCTGATCGGCGCGAGCATCACCGGCGGCGTGCTCGCCGCCGTGGCGGGCGCTGGCGCCTGGGCGTACGCCGGGGACGTGCCCCGGGGCACCAACGTACTCGGCGCCGAGCTGGGTGGCAGAAGCCGCAGCGCGGCCGACCGGGAGTTGCGAGCGGAGCTGGATCGGCGGGCGGCGGCCCTCGCCGCGCCCCTGCGGATCACGGTCGGGGAGCGCACCGCCGAGATCGAACCCGCCGACGTGGGGCTCGCGGTCGACGTGGCGGCCACCGTGGCGGCAGCAGCCGAGGCCGAGGCGCATCCGGTCAGTCGGCTGGTCGGCTCCCGCACCGTCGATCCGGTGGTCACCATCGACGCGGACCGTCTGGACGCGGCGCTGCGCACGGTACTCGGCGACCAGGTCCGTCCGATGACGATGCCGGCCATCACCTACAAGGGCATTACCCCCAAGGTGGTACGCCCCAAGCCGGGCCTCGCGTTCGACCCGGAGCGTTCGGCCGACGCCGTCCGGACCGGCTGGCTCGCCGGTACTCCGGTCACCGTGCCGCTGGTGGCGAGCGCGCCGGCGACCACCGTCGAAGAGCTGGACCGGCTGGTCGCCGAACTGGCCAAGCCCGCCGTGTCCGCACCGGTGACCCTGCGCACCGACCGGGGCTCGGTGCAGGTGCCGCCGGCCGCCATCGCGAAGAGCCTCCGGTTCAACGCCGACAAGGCCGGCAAGCTCACCCCGGCCGTCGACGTCAAGCGCCTCCGGGCAGTCCTCGGTGGCGATCTGAACGCGATCGAGGTGCCGCCTAAGGACGCGACGATGACGATCGCCGGCGGCCGTCCCAGGGTCGTCGACGGGCGGCCCGGCCAGCAGCTCGACACGGCCACCCTGGAACGGGAACTGTTGGCGGTGCTGCCCAGGACCGACAGACGAGAGGTGGCCGGAGGCCTGGAGACGACGCCGCCGGAGGTGACCGCGGAGAAGCTGGCAGGTCTGGGCATCAAGGAGCGGGTCTCCACCTTCACCACACGGTTCACCGGCGGGATGGCGTCACCGCGCAGCCAGAACATCGCCACCGTCGCCAAGAAGGTGGACGGTACGGTCGTGCTGCCGGGCAGGACGTTCTCGTTGAACGGGCACACCGGCGAGCGCGGCTACGCGCAGGGCTACCGGGACGCGCCGGTCATCCTGGACGGCAAGCTGGTGCCGGGCGTCGGGGGCGGCACCTCACAGTTCACGACGACGCTCTTCAACGCCGCCTACTACGCGGGCCTGGAGGACGTCGAGCACAAGCCGCACTCGTACTGGTTCGACAGGTACCCGGCCGTCATCGAGGCGACCATCTTCTGGCCGAGCCTGGACTTGAAGTTCCGCAACAACACCGAGTACGGCCTGCTCATCGACACGTCGTACACGTCGAGTTCGGTGACCGTCGCCATCTGGAGCACGAAGATCTACGACAGCGTGAAGACGGAGTACGGCCCGCGCCGCAACACCACCACACCGAAGCGCATCCACCTCGAACCCGGTCCGAAGTGCATACCCAGCAACGGCATCAACGGCTTCACCCAGGACGCCTTCCGGGTCATCAAGAAGGGCGGCGCGGTGGTCAAGCGGGAGAAGTTCACCTGGCGCTATGACGCTGAGCCCCGCTTCGTCTGCGGTCCCGAGCTGCCCTGAGCGCGCTCGTCGGTGTCGTCGGCCGACGGCCTGGGCGTCATTCGCTCCTCCTGCACACGGATCTCGGTCCGGTACCGGGTCGCCGCGGGATGCCACATCTCCTCGAACGGCCCCACGACCTCGCCCCCCGACACCGCGACGGCGGCCACGAATCCCCACCCACCCCCACCCCACCCCCACCCCCTCAGGGTTGATCATGAAGTTATTGCCATTGCTGTCGGCGTGTCGCGGCAATAACTTCATGATCAGCGGGGGTGGGGTGGGGGTGGGGTGGTGTGTGGGGGGGGGTAGATATGGATATGCAGATAGGGCCACCCCTGTTCAGGGGTGGCCCTATCTGGAAGATTGTCCGGCGGTGTCCTACTCTCCCACACCCTCACGAGTGCAGTACCATCGGCGCTGGAGGGCTTAGCTTCCGGGTTCGGAATGTGACCG
>NZ_JBICTE010000054.1:0-19912 GCF_043197485.1 Micromonospora sp. NPDC049102
TTGCGGGCCAGTACCCGGGCCGCGGGGGGGGGGGCGGGGGGGGGGGGGGGGGCCACCCCCCCCCCCCCCCCCGCCCCCCCCCCCCCGCGCGCCCCCCCCCCCCGCCCCGCCCCGGGCCGGGTGACCCCCGGCCGGGGGGGCCCCCCGCCCCCGGCCCGGGCCGGGGGGGGGGGGCCCCGGGGGGCGGGGGGGGGGGGGGGGGGGCCGCCCGCCCCCCCCCCCCCCCGCCGCCCCGGGGGGGGGGGGGGGGGCCCCCCCCCCCCCCCCCCACGCCGTGACGGAGCAACGTCCAGACTGACAGAGGACAGTGACCATGGACGACACCATCCTCGAGATGCGTCGTATCACGAAGACCTTCCCCGGAGTGACCGCGCTGGAGGACGTCAACCTCGCGGTACGCCGGGGCGAGATCCATGCCATCTGCGGCGAGAACGGCGCCGGCAAGTCCACCCTGATGAAGGTGCTCTCCGGCGTCCACCCATCCGGCTCGTACGACGGCGAGATCCTCTTCGGCGGCAAGCCGATGCAGTTCCGGGGCATCCGGGACAGCGAGGCCAATGGCATCGTCATCATCCACCAGGAACTCGCACTGGTGCCCTACCTGTCGATCGCCGAGAACCTCTTCCTGGGCAACGAGCGGCGGGGCCGCAGCGGTCTGATCGACTGGAACCGGGCCAACGCCGAAGCGGCGAAGCTGCTGGCGTCCGTCGGGCTGCACGAGAACCCGGTCACCCCGGTCATCCAGCTCGGCGTGGGCAAGCAGCAGCTCGTGGAGATCGCCAAGGCGCTGTCCAAGAAGGTGCGCCTGCTCATCCTGGACGAGCCGACGGCCGCCCTCAACGACGTCGACTCGGCACACCTGCTCGGCCTGCTCCGACAGCTCAAGGAGCGGGGCATCACCTGCATCATGATCTCGCACAAGCTCAACGAGATCACCGCGATCGCCGACTCGACCACCGTCATCCGGGACGGTCACACGGTGGAAACCCTCGACATGCGCGCCGACGACGTGAACCAGCAGCGCATCATCCGGGGCATGGTCGGTCGCGACATCGAGAGCTTCTACCCCGACCGCGAATCGTCGCCCGGCGAGGAGGTGCTGCGGATCGAGGACTGGTCGGTGCGGCACCCCACCCAGGAGCGGATGGTCGTCGAGGGCGTCAACCTGTCGGTGCGTGCCGGCGAGGTGGTCGGCATCGCGGGTCTGATGGGCGCGGGCCGGACCGAGCTGGCGATGAGCGTCTTCGGCCGCTCCTACGGCCGAGACATCACCGGCAAGCTCTACATGCACGGGCGGGAGGTCAACGCCCGTAACGTCGCGGAGGCCATCCACCACGGCATCGCGTACGTCACCGAGGACCGCAAGCGGTACGGCCTCAACCTCATCGACGACGTCCGGCGCAACGTCTCCGCCGCCGCCCTGGACCGGCTGGCCCGGCTCGGCTGGGTGAACGGCAACGAGGAGATCAAGGTCGCCGAGACGAGCCGGCGGGACATGAACATCAAGACGACAAGCGTGATGGCGGTCGTCGGCAAGCTCTCCGGCGGTAACCAGCAGAAGGTCGTGCTGTCGAAGTGGCTCTTCACCGACCCGGACGTGCTGATCCTCGACGAGCCGACGCGGGGGATCGACGTCGGCGCCAAGTTCGAGATCTACACGATCATCAACCGGCTGGTGGCCGAGGGCAAGGCGGTGATCGTCATCTCCTCCGAGCTGCCGGAGCTGCTGGGGATGTGCGATCGCATCTACGCCCTCGCCGCGGGCCGGATCACCGGTGAGAAGCCGGTAGGCGAGGCGACCCAGGAGAGCCTCATGGAGCTGATGACAAAGGACAAGGAGCTCGTCGGATGACCAGCATCAAAACCCCTTCGACGGAGCGCCCGACACCGTCGGACCCCGCGCCGGCGGCCGCTCTGCACACGGGGACGAGCGACCTGCGCGCCCTGGTGCTGAACAACCTCCGGCAGAGCGGGATCTACGTCGCCCTGGTCGTCATCGTGGGGCTCTTCGCGGTCCTGACCGACGGCGTGTCGCTGAGCCCCGGCAACATCACCAACATCGTCCTTCAGTACTCGTACATCCTGGTCCTCGCGATCGGCATGGTCATCCTGATCATCGGCGGTCACATCGACCTGTCGGTGGGCTCGGTGGTCGCGCTCACCGGCGCGGTGTCCGCAGTCCTGGTGATCCAGCAGGGCCACCCGTGGTGGCTGGGCGTGCTCGCGGCCCTGGCCGTCGGCATCGCGGTCGGCGCCTGGCACGGCTTCTGGGTGGCGTACGCCGGCATCCCCGCGTTCATCGTGACCCTGGCCGGCATGCTGCTGTTCCGCGGCCTCACCCTGCGGGTGCTCGACAACATCTCGCTGTCGCCGTTCCCGGCCGAGTACCAGAAGGTCGCGGCGGGCTTCCTCAACGGCCTGCTCGGTGGAAACGGGTTCGACGCCTTCACGTTGCTGATCGGCGCGATCGCCGTGGCCGGGTACGCGGTGAGCGGCTTCCGTACCCGCCTGGCGCGTATCCGCTACCAGCAGCCGGTCGAGTCGTTCCCGCTGTTCGTCGCCCGGGTCGTCCTGGTGGGCGCGGTCATCATGTACTTCGCCTGGCAGTTGGCGCACGCCCGAGGGCTGCCGATCGTGCTGATCATCCTGGCGGTCCTGGTGCTCGTCTACGGTCTGCTCACCCGGCGGACGGTCTTCGGCCGTCAGGTCTACGCGATCGGCGGCAACCTCTCGGCGGCGGCGCTGTCGGGCGTGAAGGTCCGCACCGTCAACTTCTGGATGTTCGTCAACATGGGCTTCCTGGCGGCGGTGGCGGGTGTCATCTACTCGTCGCGGTCCAACGGCGCGCAGCCGGCGGCCGGCAACATGTTCGAGCTGGACGCGATCGCGGCCGCCTTCATCGGTGGCGCGGCGGTCACCGGTGGCGTGGGCACCGTGGTCGGCGCGATGGTCGGTGGTCTGATCATGGCGGTGATGAGCAACGGCATGCAGCTGATGGGCGTCGACCAGTCGACGCAGTCGGTGGTGAAGGGCCTCGTCCTGCTCGTCGCCGTCGCGTTCGACGTCTACAACAAGCGCCGCGCGGCCGGCACCCGCTGACACCAGGACGGCACGTACGTGTGCCCCTGCCCGAGGTACGGGCAGGGGCACACGTCGTCAGTGGGTCAGTGGCAGGTGCCGGTGCCGGTGTCGGCGTACGTCTGGCCGGCGACGGGCACGAACTGCCAGTCGTAGCTGCCGGAGTGCAGGGTGAACTTCAGGACCCCCCAGGCGGAGCTGTTGCGTGCCTCGCTGTTGGGCTGGATGGTGCCGAAGCCGTAGTGGTCCGCACCGCCCATCCCGGCGACGAAGCTGCGCATGCCCCGGCTGGCGTCGTAGCTCCCGGACGGGTTCATCGGGCCGAACCGCTCGTACACGTGGTTGTGGCCCCACACCACGACGTCGGCGTTGTAGTCGTAGAGCGCCTGGTACAGCGGGCGCGTCGACGTGGACGGCGAGTGGTCGGAGCTGGACGTGAACAGCGGGTGGTGCCAGTAGGCGATCGTGCACGGCTTGCTGCTGGCCGCGAGGTCGGCGCGCAGCCACTGCTCCTGGGTGGAGCCGGCCGACATGCTGATGTTCGAGTTCAGCGACACGACGTGCCAGTTGCCGAGGTCGTAGGAGTAGTAGCCCCGGCCGCTCGGGCCGGCGGTCGTACCGAAGTAGTTGTAGTAGCCGGTCGCGCCGGACGTGTTGTAGTCGTGGTTGCCCGGCGACGGGCGGGTGCGGCTCTTGTGCCGGCCCCAGGTGGGTTCGTAGTAGCTGGCGAACTGTGCCGCGGTGCCGCTGTCGTAGACGTTGTCGCCGGTCGTGAAGACGGTGCCGGAGATGGTGTCGAGCAACGCGGCGGTGGCCGTGTCGCCGGAGCCGGAGGTGGCGATGTCGCCGGCGCCGACGAGGACCGGGTCACCGGACGGCGGCGTCGTGGTGCCGGCCGTGACCACCAGTTGTGGGGCGTCGCCGCCACTCTCGCGGGTGTCGTAGTACGCGCCGTCGCCGCTGGTCGAGGTGGCGCCGAAGCTGTACGTGCCGTTGCCGGTGACCGCCGAGGTGACGTCGACCTCGTACCAGGTGTTGCCGGACACCGCGCCCAGCGACCCGAGCGTGGCCCCGTCGATGGCCGGCTGGTTGTTCCAGGTGGTGCCGGTCTCCGACCAGGCGGTGCTGGACATCCTCCGGAACGTGCCACCGGCGTCGCTGCCGCTGTTGCCGCTGATCGTGCGCAGCCGCAGCTTCGCGCTGGTCACCGGGCCGCTGACGCCGCTCACCGTGAAGCGCAGGAAGATGCGCCGCGACGGTGAGTTGTCGACCACGACCTGCGTGGACGTGCCGTAGTTGGTGGATGCGGTGTCGCTCTGGACGTAGGTGTCGGCGACCGGCGTGAACGTCACGCTCGCCGCGGAGGCCGTGCCCGAGCCGGTCAGGATGACGGCGGCGGTGGCGGTGACCAGTACCGCGACCGTTCCGATCGTCACCGGTGGGCGGGCGATTCGAATGTCCATCCAGGACCCCTTCGTTGCGGGTGGAGAGCGCAAGGAACGTAGGAAGGCCGATGAACCGGCGCACTGCCGCCAGATGAACAGTACGCTCAAACAGCGAAACACTTCGATGTTCGCGTGATGTTCATCCATCGCACGCCTGCCCGCTGCCGACGCTCCCTTGTGGCCCCGCGCACCGGGTCGTCACGATGACTGACCGTCACCCGCCGTCGCAGAGGAGATGCGCGTGTACCTGTCGACCGTCTCCGGCCCGGTCGCCGACCCACCCGGCCCACGACGCCGACGGCTCGCGATGGTCAGCGGCAACGTGGTCGCGCTCGGCACGGTCAGCCTGATCACCGACGTCTCGGCCGAGATGGTGGCCGCCGTCCTGCCGCTCTACCTGGTGCTGGGCCTGCACCTCAGCCCGGTGGCCTTCGGTGTGCTCGACGGCGTCCACACGGGCGCGACCGCGCTGCTGCGGGTCGTCGGCGGTTTCGTCGCCGACCGGTTCCGACGGCGCAAGCTGGTCGCCGGCGTCGGCTACGCGCTCTCCGCGGTCGCCAAACTCGGCCTGTTGCTCGCCGGCCGGTCGGTCACCGCCATCGGCGCGGTCATCGCCGTGGACCGGGTGGGCAAGGGCATCCGCAGCGCGCCCCGCGACGCCCTGATCACGCTCTCCACCCCACCCGAGGCTCTGGGCAGGGCGTTCGGGGTGCACCGGGCCATGGACAGCGTCGGCGCGTTCCTCGGGCCGCTCGCCGCGTTCGCCGTCCTGCTGGCCGTCGGGCAGTCGTACGACGCGGTCTTCGTCACCAGTTTCTGCATCGCCGCCCTGGCCGTGGTCGTGCTCGTGCTGTTCGTGCGGGAGCGTCCGAGCAGCGAGGCTGCCGATGCTCCGGGCGAGCCCCGGGTCTCCGTCGGCGAGGCGTGGGGCCTGCTGCGCAGCCGATCCGTACGTCGGCTGTTGCTGGCCGCGACGATGCTCGGCCTGGCCACCATCGGCGACGGCTTCGTCTACCTGGTGCTGCAACGCCGCGAGGACCTGGGGCTGCGGTGGTTCCCGCTGCTGGCGGTGGGTACCAGCCTCGCGTACCTGCTGCTCGCCGCCCCACTCGGTGTGCTCGCCGACCGGATCGGGAGGCTGCCGGTGGTGGTGGGTGGTTACGTCGCCCTCGGCGTGACGTACCTGCTGCTGTCCGGGCCGTTGCACGGCTGGCCGGCGCTCGTGCTGACGCTCACCCTGTACGGCACGTTCTACGCGGCCACCGACGGCGTGCTCATCGCGCTCGCCGGCCCGGTCCTGCCACCGCGACTGCGCACCACCGGGATCGCGCTGGTGCAGACCGGGCAGGCGCTCGCGTACCTCGTCTCGTCGATTCTGTTCGGTCTCGCCTGGCAGGCGTGGGGGCCGCAGACGGCGGTCCGGGTGGCGGCCGTGGCCGTCGTCGGCGTGCTGGTGCCCACCGTGTTCCTGCTGGCCTTTCCGTCCCGTCTGATCCCCCGGAGGGTGTCCCCGTGACCGCGATGTCGACCCGGGCGAAGCTCGGTGTGGTGGCCGCCTCGGTGGTGCTGTTGGGCAGTGGGGCGGTGGGCTACGCGGCCGTCGCCGCCGAGCCGCCCCGGACCCCGCCGCCGGCCGCCGCTGGGGACCAGGCGGTCACGCTGACGCCGGGTCCGCGCCTGCTGGCCGTCACCGACAGGTACGTCTCCAGCGTCAGCATCGCCGACCCCGCCGGGCCGCGTACCGTCTCGGGTCTGGAATGCCTACGGGTGTACGCGGCGGCCGGCACCGGTGTCTGCCTGAAGCCGGAGACGGCGTGGTCGTACCAGGTGGTGGTGCTCGACGCGGCGCTGCGCGAGAAGCGGACACTCAGCCTGCCCGGCCTGCCCAACCGGGCCCGGGTCTCGGCGTCGGGCCGGATGGTCTCCTGGACGACGTTCGTCGGGGGCGACTCCTACACGGCGAGCGGCTTCTCCACCCGCACCGGCATCCTCGACACGGTCACCGGTGCCACCGTGACGTCGCTGGAGGAGTTCGCCGTCACGCTGGACGGCCGCGCCCACCGCAGCCCGGACGTCAACTACTGGGGCGTCACCTTCACCGCCGACGACAACCGCTTCTACGCGACCATGTCGACCGGTGGCAAGCGTTACCTGGTACGCGGCGACGTGGCGGCCCGGACCGTCGAGACGCTGCGGGAGAACGTCGAGTGCCCGTCGCTGGCGCCCGACGGCACCCGGATCGCCTTCAAGCAGGCGATCGACGCCGACCCGAAGAAGGGCTGGCGGCTGTCGGTTCTCGACCTGTCGTCGGGGCGGATCACCGCGACGGCGGAGCAGGCAAGCGTCGACGACCAGGCTGCCTGGCTCGACGATGCGACGCTCGCCTACACGCTGCGGCAGAGCGACGGTCGGCCGGACGTCTTCGCCGTCTCCGCCGACGGGTCCGGCACGCCGAAGCTGTTGATCCCGGGTGCCGAGTCGCCGTCGCCGCTGACCTGACGGCTCGGCCATCGAGCCAGGACACCTGACCGCCTTCACGCGGCCAACGTCCCGTCATGTCGGCTTCCGCGCCGCAGCCTTCGCCGTTCATCGACGGGCCGACTCCGACTACTACTACCGCTTCCGGGCCCAGGGGCAGATCTCCCGGTGGGGCGGACGCGGACCGCGCCGGCCCCGGGCACGTTCGGCCGCGACCTGGTCATGGCGTTCGCCTCCTGCGCGCACTACGAGGCCGGCTACTACACGGCGTACCGGCGGATGGCCGAGGAGAACCCGGGGCTGATCCTGCACCTCGGCGACTACATCTACGACGGCGGCGTCAACACCGCGGCGGTACGCCAGCACGTCGGCGCGGAGATCGTGTCGCTGGCCGACTACCGCCGCCGGTACGCCCTCTACAAGTCCGACCCCGACCTCCAGGCGGCCCACGCGGCGGCACCCTGGCTGGTGGTGCCGGACGACCACGAGGTGGAGAACAAGTACGCGAACATGGTCCGCGCCGACAGCAGCCCGACCCTGACCGCCGCCCAGTGGACGGCACGGCGCACCGCCGCGTACCGCGCCTACTACGAGAACATGCCGCTGCGGCCGGCCTCCGCGCCGAGCGGCAACGGTCACGGCCCGTCGGTCGTGCGGGTTCCGCCGAAGAGCAGGTCCAGCTGGGCGTCCAGGGCGTCCAGCGCCTGCTCGGCGGTGTACTGCCCACCCAGCAGGTAGACGCCCAGCCCCTCCATCAGCGCCAGCAGGCCGGCCGCGGATGCCGCGTCGTTGGTGGGCAGGATGCTGGCGATGAACGCGGTGAACTGCGCGGTGTCCTCGCGCAGGCTGGGCGCGGCCGACGGTCGCACCGCCGTGTACGCGAGGAACGCGAGTGCCACCCGACCGTCGTCGCGGGTGTGCTCGTCGAGCGGCAGGAGCGCGGCGATCATCGTGCGCAGCAGCAACCGTGGCGGAGGGTTCTCGCCCAGGCCCGCCACCGCCTCGGTGACCCGGATCTGGCTGCGTTCGCGGACCACGATCAACGCGAACGCCATCATCTCGTCCTTGGTGCCGAAGTAGTGCTGGACCATTCCGGCGGAGACGCCCGCCTCGGTGGCGACGTGGCGGAGGCTGACGGCCTCCAGGCCCTGGTCCGCGGCGACCCGCATCAACGCGTCCGCGATGAGGGTGCGTCGCTGCTGGTGGTCGACCTTCTTGGGCATGGCCTCGATCGTTTCACAGTGGGCGACCGGGAGCCGCCGTCGCGCGGCGGTCAGCCTCCGGCGCGGGCGTGCCCCGGGCACTGCGCAGCAGACCGTCGGGGTCGTCGGCGTACAGCCGCAGCTCGTCCATCGGCGCGGACCGGCCCGTGGGCAGGTCGAAGGCCGTCGGCCGGCGCAGCAGGACGTCGATGCTCGTCTGACTGCCGACCGAGAGGTGCAGGACGCGGCGCTCATCCTCCTGCTCGACCTGGACGGATCTGCTCGACGGCAGGGAACGGTGGCGTTTGCGCAGCGCGGCGACGTCCGCCCAGGGGAGCCAGATGTCGATGCCCGAGTTGAGGCGTACCCGCAGCCCGGCGTCGGCGACGACGTGGGGGTGGATGGTCATGCTGGCCCAGAGGCCGACCATCCAGAGCAGACCCCAGATGCCGAGGCCGAGCACGATCCAGCGGGCCGGCCGCCAGGGGACCACGTGGGTGACGATCAGGTCGAAGATCGGAATCTCGACGGCCGACAGGGCGATGAAGATCCCGAGGATCGGTCTGACCACGCCGAGGTAGCCGAACGGCTCGTCGCCCGGGCCGAGCGGCAGGGGACGGCGACGCGCCCAGACGTAGAGGCTGCGCCACATCGCGGCCTCGGTCACGACCGCCCGGCGCAGCAGCGGTCCCACCCTCGCCCTGGTCGGCGTACTCGTGTCGGTCATCCGCGTCGTCCTCGGGTTTCGTGTTCGTCGTGCCGGATCGGCGCGCCCAGCCCGGCGGCCTTGCCGCCGACCAGGTCACCCATGTCGGTGGTCAACTCGGACAACGCGAGCACGTACACGCCGGCCTCCCAGTTTGCAATACGAGTGCACCGTAATCCACCGTAGCGTCATGACGATGCGACTGCAATGTGAAAGTGGTGCGGCTCGCTCGCGTCTGCCATGCTCGGACCGGTGACGACCGGCCGCCCCACCAGAGTCCGCACCCATCGCCGCCCCCGCCGACGTACCCTCGTCGTCCTGCTCGCGCTCGTCGCGGCGGCGGCGGCCGTCGTCGGCGTCGCCGTGGTCGTCGTGCCGATGCTGCGACCCGCCGGTCCACGGCCGATCTTCCAGATGCCGGTCGCCTGCGGGGAGGCCTGGCAGCTCAGCACCTATCCCGGCCACGACGACTACGACGTCGACTTCTTCCCCATCGAGGGCGACTCGTGGGGGCGGCCCGTCCTCGCGTCCTACGCCGGCACGGTCACGGTGGCCGGCATCAACGGGTCGCTGGGCGGCCGGACGCCGGACAACCCGGAAGGTCCGCGCGGTCGCGGCGGCGGCTACTGGGTGAAGATCGATCACGGCGGCAGGTGGGAGACGCAGTACCTGCACATGCTCGAACCGCCGCTGGTCAAGGTCGGTCAGAGGGTCGTTCAGGGTGAGCAGATCGGGCGGCTCGGCAGCACCGGCAACTCCGGCGCGCCGCACCTGCACTACGAGCAGCGCCGCAGCCGGGACAAGGTGGAGACCCACTTCGACGGCACGCCCTCGGGCATAACGACCGACGAGCGCGAACAGATCCTCCGCCGGGTGAGCAACAACTGTCCGGCCGTCTCCTGAGGACGACGGTTTGCGCGCCACTTCCGGGGGCACTGGGCGAGATGGCGGCCGACCGGGGCGTCGAGCACGTGATCAAGAAGCAGGACGGCGCGATCGGGGAGAAGAACACGTACCCGCGCAGCCGCGACCCGCGCGACATCGCGGGCTGGCCGCCCCGCTGCCTCCGGACCGGCCCTCTCGGTGTGACCGAGGGGGCCGGTCCGTGTCCGCAGGGGCCGGGCCAGCTTTCGAGTACGCCGATGCGACGGAGTTTTGGGGGGATATAGTCCCATTCGGGATTGAAGTGACAGCTGGGAGTGGGCATGGCGTTTCGGCGGCGGCGTCGTCCGATGAGCACCGTGGCCCTGGTGGCCGCCGTTACCGTGAGCGTCCTGACGCTCACACCACTGTCCGCGGCGGCGGTCGGGTCTGTCCTGTTCAACCAGCCGTTCCACAACAACACCGCGAACGGCATCGGCGCGGTTGCGGTGCCCGCCGTGCCCGGCGTCCTCGCCACCAACGCCGCGTGCCTGAGCGCCGCCGGCAACTCCACCACCGGCCCGCTGCTGAGCTGCACCACCTCCACCGACCCGCAGGGCGCGGGCAAGCTGCGCCTCACCCCCGCCACCATCAACCGACAGGGTGGGGTGTTCAGCGCGGTCAGCGTGCCCACCTCGCAGGGCCTGCACCTCACCTTCAACACCTACCAGTACGGCGGCTCCACCCCGGGTGCGGACGGCCTCGCCTTCGCGCTGGCGGCAGTCGACCCGGCCAACCCACGATCCCCGTCGACCCTCGGCCAGTCCGGCGGCTCGCTGGGTTACTCGGCGGCGTTCAACGGGGTGTCGGCGGGCCTGTCCAACGGCTACCTGGGCATTGGCCTGGACGTCTTCGGCAACTTCAGCAACAGCACCTACCAGGGCACCGGCTGCACGAACCCGCCGTACATCTCGACCACCGGCGGGCGGGTGCCCGGCCAGGTCGTGATCCGTGGGCCGGGCCGGAACAGTGTCGGCTACTGCGCGATCAACAGCAGCGCCGGCAGCACCTCGGCGCCCGCCCTGGCGTTGCGGGCCAGTACCCGGGCCGCGTCGGTGGTGCCGGTCGAGGTCGTCATCAACACCACCGCCTCGCCGTACACCACCGACACCGGGATCACCACTCCCGCCGGCCAGTACCGGGTCAGGTTCACCCCGGTCGGCGGGTCCGCGCGGACCCTGGAGGGCCCGCTCCCGGTCGTGTCGCCGAGCCTGTACCCGTCGCCGACCTGGCTGAACGCCAGCGGCTACCCTCGGCAACTCGCGTTCGGATGGGTGGGCTCGACCGGCTCGGTCACCGACTTCCACGAGGTCGACGAGGCCCGCGCGGTCACCTTCAACCAGGTGCCGGATCTGTTCGTGTCGCAGACCAGCTCGGTCGGTGCCACCCCACAGCCCGGTGACCCGGTCAGCTACTCGATCACCGCGGGAGTCGACGCCGGGGCCACCGAGACGTCGCCGATCTCGGTCACCCAGACGGTGCCGACCGGTGTCACGCCGCGTGGCGCGTTCGGCACCGGCTGGGTCTGCGGCGCACCATCGGGGCAGACCATCACCTGCACCAACAGCAACGGCCCGTTCCCGGGTGGCAGCACCCTGCCACCGATCACTGTCGTCGCGACCGTCACCGCCTCCGGCGTGACGCCGACGCTGATCCAGACCGCGACGGTGGCGACCTCGTCGTCCATCGACGCGAATCCGGGCCTGTCCACCTCCACCACACCCGTCGTGCCCGCCGCCGCGCCCAGCGGCGTCACGGTCACCCCCGCCCAGGGCTCGATCTCCGGGGGTGGCGCGGTCACCGTCGGCGGCAGCAACCTGTCCGGCGCCACCGCCATCACCATCGGTACGACCGCCGAACAGCAGGCCGGCACCTCGGTGGTACTGCTGCCCTGCACCTCCGGCCCGGCGGTTGGCTGCTTCACCGTGAACACGGACGGCACCCTCGGCATCTCGTCGATGCCCGCCCGGTCCGGCGCGACGCCGGTCACGGTCACCGTGGTAACCAGAGGATCCGCCGGCTCGGCGAACTACACCTACGCCTCCCTGCCCGGCACTCCCGCCGCACCCACCGCCGTCGCCGGCGTCACCAGCGCCACCGTGAGCTGGACCGCGCCGGCGAGCAACGGCAGTCCGATCACCAGCTATCTGATCACCCCGATCCGGGACGGTGTCACCCAGCCGACGCTCACGTTCGACGCCTCCACCACCAGCCGCACGCTTACCGGGTTGACCGCCGGCTCCTCGTACGCCTTCCGGGTGGCTGCGGTGAACGCGTTCGGCACCGGGGCGGCCAGCCCGGCCTCGGCGGCGGTGGTCCCGTACACCCTGCCGGGCGCTCCGACGATCACCTCGGTAACCGGGGGGACCACCGCCGCCAGGCTGAGCTGGACGACCCCGGCCAACGGGAGTTCACCCATCACCGGTTACACCGTGACGCCCTACGTCAACGGGGTCGCGCAGACCCCCCAGACCTTCACTGGGACCGCCACGACCCAGCTCGTCACCGGGCTGACCGGCGGCACCACGTACACCTTCCGGGTGGCCGCGATCAACGCCGCCGGTACCGGCCCCCAGTCCGCCCCCTCCGCCTCGGTGACGGTCAACCCGCCGCCGACGTTGAACTTCGCGCCGCCACCGCCGGGCAAGGCGTACGTGGCGTACCAGTACCAGCTCACGGTGGCGGGCGGCACGAGCCCCTTCGTCTGGTCGGTCAGCGCCGGGAGCCTGCCCGCCGGTCTGAGCCTCGACCCGGCCACCGGACTGCTCTCCGGCACACCCACCGCGTCCGGCACGTTCCCGTTCACCGTGCGGGTGACCGACTCGTTCAACCAGTCCGACACGAGGGCTGTGCAACTGGTCATCAGTCCGCTCGGCGGGCTCTCCATCAGCGTTCCGACGATCTCCTCACTCGGCACCGTCACCTCGGACGCGACAGGCGTCTCGGGCCAACTCGGCCCGGTGACCGTGACCGACGATCGTGGCCCCTTCTCGGGACGGTGGGTGAGCGTCGTCTCGACGACGAACTTCGTCACGGGTTCCGGCACGTCGGGCGAGACCATTCCGAACAGCAACATCACGTACGCCTCCGGGGCGGCCATCGCCACCACCGGCGACGGGACGTTCCTCCCGCAGCCCGGCGCGGTGTTGGACACACCGCGTACGGCCGCCGGCTGGTCCGGCCAGACCGGCGGCGCGAACTCGGTCACCTGGAACCCGACCCTGGTGGTGCGGCTTCCGAACGGCCTGGTGGTCGGCAACTACGTGGCGGTCGTGACGCACTCGGTCATCTAGGCCGTGTGTCAAGGTCCTCGGTCGAGCAGAGGGGCGGACGGCGGACGGCGGACACACCACGATGAGGGTGATGCCTGTGAGTCATCTTGATGACTCACAGGCATCACGCTCAATGGAGGGGGCGGCTCCGATCCGGCCGGACCACGGGCCCGCGAGCGACGGTTCACCAGCGGCCGAAACGGCCGGTCCTCTCGGCCTCCGCAGGCCGGTCAGGGGCTTTGACACACGGCCTAGACGAGTAGGTCTGGCCATCCCTGTTGGCGGACCGCATGTCGATGTGCTGTTGAGCGGTATACCTCCGAGGTGTGAATATGACTCTGAGGTATACCGCTCTCGACCACAGTCGCCCCCGCGGAGGTGACCGAGGGTCGTCGCCGGTCGCCGGTCAGGCCAGTCGGGTCCGTTGCCGACGGACGAGGTACCAGCCGCAGAGCGTGACCACGACAAGCATGGCGACCACGCCGACCGCGTAGACCAGCCAACCCGGCCCGGTGGCCCGCGCGACCGCCATCGGCGCGGCGATGGGCAGGGCGATCGTGCCGGTCGCGGTGCGCTCGACGGTGCCGCTGGCGAGTTTCGCGTGGACCTCCCAGGTGCCCGCGGGCAGCGACTGGTTGACCTCGACGCGGACCTGGCCGCTCTGACCGGGCAGGATCGTCACGCCGTTGGTCACCTTGAACGGTCCGGCCTGCACCGCCGCCTTGCGCAGTGACACGGTGCCGGTCATGTCCAGGGCGCGCTGGCCGGTGTTCGTGATCTTGGCGGTCACCACGGGAAACTCACCCGTTCCGGGCTCGGCGGCCAGCCCGTCGATGCGGAAGTCCGTCGGTGGCTCACCGCCCGGGCCGACGTCGAGATAGACCCGGATGCCCACCCGGTGGATCTGCGTGACGTTGCCGGTGCGTTCCTTCGAGCTGGTGACCTGTGCCCAGATCGCGGCGTACCGCTCGCCCTTGGACGCCTTTCTCGGGACGGCGATCTCGACCTCGACCGGCCTGCGCTCGCCCGGATCCAGTTCCAGCGTGGCGGTCTTCAACCGGATCCACCCGCTGAGTTCGTTGCCCGTACGCCCCTCGGGCACGGCGAAGGCGTTGTTCTCCACCGAGGCCGCCCCGGAGTAGAAGTCGATCTTCTGCGTCTCGTCCGAGGTGTTCTGCACCTCGACCCGGCGGTGGATCGTCGTACCCGGATTCAGGTGGTCCACGATGTAGACCTGGGCACGCGGGTCCTGCACCCGGCTCGCCGGGATGTCCAGCATGCGGATGCTGATCGCGGCGTCGTCGGCGGGGTCCTGTCGCTGTTCCCGCACGGCGACGGCTGGCGCCGCCGAGACCCCGAGCGCCACGAGGGCGACGGAGGCCAGCAGCACCAGCCGGCCGAGCGGCTTAGAACACCGAATGTGTCACCGTCCCCGTGTAGACACCCTGGACGGTGCCGACCGGGATGTTCACCGACAGCGTGGGGTTCCAGGTGGCGAAGTTGTTGCCCGTTCCGCCGGTGTGGCTCATCGCCGTCCGCGGAACGTTGATGATCACCTGCTGAGCCGCGGTGGGCTGTCCCGGCGTGAAGGTGCCGCTACCGGCGGTCGCCGTGGGGGGACCGGACCAGTACAGGACGTTGATGTTCGGGATCGTCTCCCCGGACGTGCCGCCGCCGGTGATGAAGTCGGTGGAGATGACGGTGGCGGTCCAGTTCGGGGTGAGCGACCCGCGCTGGTCCAGCACGGTGACCGGGCCGAGTTGACCGGTGACGGTCGACCCCTCCACGCCGTGTCCGATGTTCGCTGTCGCCGGTACCGTGATCGAGAGACCACCGGCGGCGTCGACGGTGAGGGTCACGATCGTGTCGCCCGTCGTGTCGGCGACGGCCGGTCCGGCGAGAGCGAGGGTGGCGGCGATGCCGGCCACGCCCGCGAGAAGTTTCCTACGCATCAAGTCTCCTATCTGAATCGCCCAACGGATGCGAGTCAGAGACTAACTGCGCTAAACCGTATTAAACGGTCAAAAAGAACCACTGTCACTCGGCCGGGGTTCGGCCAGGTCGGGAAGTGGTCAGGCCGGCACCACGTACGGGAACGCGTCGGCGCGGGCGGCCTTCGTGACGTCGGGGGTGAGGCCCGAGGTGGTGCCGGTGTTGAGGACCAGGGAGAACATCACCTCGGGCGCGTTGTCGGCCATGGTGCGGCCGTTGTGAACCGCGAAGCCGTAGTTCGCGGCCGTGCCCACCGTGTATGACAGCACGTCGGGGTAGAGCACCCGGGCGACGCTCCAGCCGTACGCCTGCGGGTCCGGCGCGGTGCCGTTCGCCGCGACGACCGCGGCGACCGCCTTGGCGATCTCCTCCCCGTCCTCGGGCAGGTCCTGGCTGGGGTGCCGGAAGTTCGCCGGGTCCGAGAAGTCGGTGTCGTGCGGCCAGAAGACGGGCCACATCATGGGGTGGCCGGCGCGGTTGATCTGCCGCCACCCGCCCGCGTCGGTGGCGAGCAGGGTTCGACACCAGACCGCGATCTCGGTGCCCTCGCGCAGCAGCGGTTCGTCGTGGGAGACCTCCAGGACGATCGACTCGACGGTCGTGCCGGCGAAGCTGTTCGTGGCCTGCTCGGCCCGCCACGTCGAGCGGTCCACCTTCGCGCCCTTCTTGACCGCGCCGTTGATCGTGGCGAGTTCGCCGAGGTCGATGTAGAAGGGGTCGGTGATCCGGCCCGCCCAGACCCGGACGCGCTGCCCGGTCGTCACCTCGCCGGTCCTGCCCTCGGCGATGGGAGTCCCCATGGCGGCGTCGTCGCGGGCGTCGGCACCGGTGAGTTCGTACAGTTGGAGGGCCTGCGTGGCGTTGCCGTCCGGCTCGCCGAACGCGAACCGGTAGGTCAGCTCCTCCATGTCCGAGCCGTTGAAGTGGACCTTGAACTCGTAGCGGGCCTCGGCGTGGAAGCCGCGCTTGATGTCGGCCCTGGTCACGGAGCTGTTGACGTCCATGACGAACACGGTGGTGCGGTCACCGTCGAAGACGTACAGGTCGTCGATGTAGAGCTGGCCGCCCTGGGCGGCGAGGGGGGTGTCAAGGTGGTGCGACATGAGCTCACTCCCGTAACGGCTATTTCGGATTAAGCCGAACATAGCGGTCACGGTGTGGTTGCCCGACCGAATCGAGGTCCACCACCGCGGGGCGGGATGCCGCACGAGTGGGGTGGGTCGTCCGACGGGCGGCCCACCCGATCACGCCGGTCCCGTCAGAAGCGGGACCACTTCTGGTTGGACGCGCCGAGGCAGTCCCACAGGTGCAGCTTGCCACCGTTGTTGGGATTGGCCTCCCGCACGTCCACGCACTTGTTGGCGCTGAGGTTGACCAGGTTGCCCGCGCTGTTGAGCGTGAAGCGCTGGGCCGGGTTGCCGTTGCAGTTGACCAGGTTACCTCGGTGCCGTTGGCCGTGCCGGCCCAGGCCGGGTCCATGCACTTGCCCATCGCCCGGACGGTGCCGTCGGAGGCGAAGGTCCATGACTGCGCAGCGGTCGTGTTGCAGTCCCAGATCTGGAGCTTGGCGCCCTCTACCGGGTTGGCGCTCGGGATGTCGATGCAGCGCCCGCTCTGCGCGCCCCGGATTCGCGTGGTGCCAGGCGTCGGGTTGCCGCCGTCGGAGGTGTAGCTCGACACCCGGACGTAGTCGACGAGCATCTGCTGGGGGAACTGCGTGGAGCCGTCCGGGTAGCCGGGCCAGTTCCCGCCGACCGCCACGTTGAGGATCATGAAGAACGGGTGGTCGAACACCCACCGGTTGCCGCCGAGGCGGGCCGGGTCGACGCGGTGGTACTGCACCCCGTCGAGGTACCAGGTGATCGCGCCCGGCTCCCAGTCCACCCGGTAGTCGTGGAACCCGTCGGCGAGCGGACCGCCGATGCTGCGGCTGCCGGTGATGCCGCCGCTGCCGGAGTAGCCGGGGCCGTGGACGGTGCCGTAGACGGTGTTGGGCTCCCGGCCGATGTTCTCCATGACGTCGATCTCGCCGGAGTCGGGCCACCCGCCGCCGGTGCCGAGCATCCAGAACGCCGGCCAGATGCCCTGGCCGCGCGGGATCTTGATGCGGGCCTCGAAGCGACCGTACGTCTGGGTGAAGGTCGCCGCGGTCAGCAGTCGGGCGGAGGTGTACTCGCAGCGGCCGTAGTGACACTGGTAGTTGGCGGGGTTTTCCCGGCGGGCCGTGATGACGAGGTTGCCCTGGCCGTCGTGTACGGCGTTGCTGGTGCTGTTGGTGTAGTACTGCCGCTCGTTGTTGCCCCAGCCACCGCCGCCGATGTCGAAGCGCCACTTGTTCGCATCGACGGGCGTGCCGGCCGGGGCGTTGAACTCGTCCTGCCAGGTGAGCGGGCCGATGTCGGCCTCGGCCCGGTCGGGGTGCGTCGGGACGACGAGCGCCATCGTGGTCGCGACGAGGGCGACTGCCAGGAGTGCGAGGGGGCGAAAGCGGAGGCTCGGTCGGGCTGTGAACACGGGAGGCTCCTCAGCGTGGGGGTGGCGCTGACCCATCGACGGTCTTTGGCGTGGCCGAGCATTACTCGATAGCGGTCGAATCGACCCTTCCTATTGCCGTGGGCGTCCACGCGGGACAGGATGACGAGGCGTGCCGGAAACGTTCCCGTAACTTGCGCGCTGCTGGTCTCGGTCACAAGGAAGTGGGAGTCAGTCATGAGCGAGGCGTCGACGGCGCTGGGTGTGCGCCTCTACCCGGATCTGGTCGAGCGGGGCGGTCTGGCCCCCGCGCTTATCGAAACCGCTGCCCGCCACGGGCTCGACGTCGGCCGGGTGACCGCGCCGGAGCAGGGGCGGGCTCGGTACACCTGCGCCGAGCTGCACTCCGCTGAGGGCGTCATCTGCGTGGGGCTGGGGTCGCAGGCTCGATACTTCATGATCGACCTTCGCGTCTCGGGAGAGGTCCTCGCTCGCGGTGACGTCATGGACCTGATGCAGGTCGCTCAGGTGGCCGCAGCCTGGCGGGCCGGCCTGACGGTCGCCGAGCTGACCGCCCGGTTCCCGTTCATGGAGGAGATCAAGCACCGCCCGGCACCGGTCGCCCAGGTCAGCTAGGCGCGGCCGGGTAGGTCAGCAGCGCAGCCGAGGTGGCAGTGGTGACTCGGTGCCGACCGCCCGGTTGAGGTAGGTCGACTGGGCGAACGCGACGAAGCGTTGGGCGTCGGTGGCCGTGGAGGCCAGTCCGAACGAGACACGGACCGCGCCGCCCGTCGGCAGACGCAGCGCGGCGAGGTACTTGTCGATCGTGTCCACCCCCGCCAACAGTCGCCGCCGCGTCGACGTCCGGCTGATCCCGAACGCGCCCTCGCCCGCGCCCGGGTTGCAGAAACAGCCGGTACGCAGGGAGAAACCCGCCGCTGCGGCCTCCCGCGCGACGAGCCGTTCGTCGACGAGCGTGCCATCCGGGTGACGGAGGTTGAACGTCACCGTGCCGCCGCGCCCCGTCTGCGTCGTCGGCCCGTACACCTGGACCAGTGGGCCGCCGGTGTTGTGCCGCAGCATGGCCAGCCGTTCCAACAGCCATTCGGTGAGCAGGCCGACCCGGGCGTGGACGAGGTCCACGCCGATCGAGTCGAGCCAGCGCAACCCGAACTCCACGTCCGGGATGCTCAGGAAGTTGAGCGTGCCGTCCTCGAACGCCGACTCGTCGTCCATCGGCCGGTGCCAGTCACCCTGCACGCTGACCGCGCGGATCGTGCCGCCGGCGAACCAGGGTCGGCGCAGCCGGGCCAACGCGTCCCGGCGGGCCAGCAGAGCGCCGACCCCGGTGGGGTAGCCGAAGAGCTTGTACCAGCTCAGGCACACGAAATCCGGCCGGACGACGCTGAGGTCCAGGCGGTTCGTCGGTGCGAACGCGGCAGCGTCGAGTAGCACGTCGTAGCCGTGCTGGTGGGCCAGTTCCACCCAGCTCAGTGGGTGCTGCACCCCGGAGAAGTTGCTCTGCGCCGGGTAGGCCAACAGCCCGCGGCGGCCCGGCCGACCCCACCGACGAACCAGGCCGGCGTCGAGTGCTGTGACCAGGTCGGACTCGGCGACCCGCAGCTCCGGCCCGCTCAGCGGCACGTAGCGCACCGACGCGCCGGCTGAGCGGGCGTACTCGCGGATGCCGTTCACCGAGTTGTGGTTGTCCCAGGTCAGCACCAGCGGCGCGGCCCGGCCGAAGTCGTACGCCTCGCCGACCAGCCGGCAGGCGCCGCTGGCGTTGGGGGTGAAGACGACCGCGTACTCGGCCGGGTCGGCGCGGAAGAAGTCGAGCACCGCGCGTCGCGCGGTCTGCACCAGCGAACCCGCCGCCGCGCTGGTGGGGTTCTCCGAGTGCGGGTTGCTGTACAGGCCGGCGAGCAGCCGGTCGTGATGCTCGCGAACCTGGGCCTGGGCCACCACCCCGGCCCCGGCGTAGTCGAGGTACACCTGTCCGTCGGTGTCCAGATGTCGGTACTCGGTGGCGCGTAGCTCGTCGATCCGGCCGGTGGCGGCATACCCCGGTAGCGCCGTCGGGGAGGTGTGCGGGGTCGGCTCGGTCGTCATGTCGAGTGCTCGATCCAGTCGGAAGTGAGCCGCTAGATATTGCGCTTCGCCGATGTTACTGGCCGTCCGCGCAGCGCGCCCGCCGTGAACGGTGGACGGCCGGTGCAACCACCGGCCGCCTCCGGCAGCTGGGGAGGTTGGGCTAGTACTGCAACGGTGGTTCGCAACTTCGGGTGGATGCGGCTCGTTGGTTCATTGTGGTTAGCGTTGGGTTGGTTGAGTCGTGGGAAGACGGGC
>NZ_JBICTE010000055.1:0-17138 GCF_043197485.1 Micromonospora sp. NPDC049102
GCACTCGATCCATGCCTGTCCATCGAATGAGCCAGGCTCATCGATCGGACCCACTGTGCGACACGCCCGACCCACCCACAAAACAAACGCGCTCTGAGCGAATGGCGTGCGTTCCATGGGACGTGTCGGTCAGTGACAGCCCCGGCACGGCGAGTGAATTCGCGCATGACCGGATTTTGACAAACGAGGTCGGTTATCCCAGCGAGAAGTCTGATAGGCGACTGATCTCGACCAACGAGGGCCACGCGCTTCACGGCGATAGAGCGTCCGAAAACGTCAGTAGTGGTATTCCCAGGAAAGATGCCGCCGATGGCTTCTCAGTGTGCTGCGCCGTCGGTACTGGATCGGATGGTGGCCATTCCGCCGACTCTGGCGGAGATGCCGTCCGTGGTGGCGGCGGCCGTGGCGAATACCGACGAGGGACGACCGGCGTTGTGCCCCTGCACGACTTCGATGCTGCTGGGGCGGTTGGTCGCGACCAGGTGTGCGGCAAGGCATCCGGTGCTGTTGGCGTTGACGACGTCCTCGCCGACTCCGATCGCTGGCGCGAACATGCGCGCGGCCGCAGCGTCGCCGGCCGGGGAGAGCGTGTAGACGAAGCAGCCGAGGTAGCCGAGGCGACGGCAATCGGCGGCGAGTCGACCTGGGTCGGGCCGCATCGAGAGCAGGGTCGGCAGTGTCGTGACCGGCACGAGCAGGCGTGGTGTTCCCGGTGAGGCGACGCACGGGAAGTCGTCGGTGGATACGTCGTTCGATCTGATGCCGAGGGCGGCGAGGATGCGGCCGAGCCCTGCGGCAGAGCAGTCCCGCAGCTGCACCTCGCCCTGGTCGAACCAGACCTCGATACCGTTGTCGCGGTGGATCGCGGTGATGTCGAAGGTGCGGCCACCGGTCCGCTGACGGACGTGGCGTTCTACGGCCCGGTGGCGGTGCAACAGGACCGCCTGCGCGGCGATGGTGCCGTGGCCGCAGTTGGTGAGCTCACCGCCGGCGGTGAAGAACCGCACCGTGGGCGTGGTTTCCGCCTCGGTGTCGACGAACGCCGCGTGCGAGGTGCCGGCTCGCCGGACGATCTCGCACCGGGCGCGGTCGCTGAGCGCACCGTCGTCGATCAGCACGGCGGTAGGGCTGCCACCTCGCCCTCGGCGAGTGCAGGCGTCGACGATCGTCACGTCGTGGCCGATGCTTCCGGTCATCCCGGGCTCCCGCCTCGGCGGCCGGGTCGCCGTGCGGCAGACCTGCTGCGCAGCCCACCGCAGCGCTGCCTGGTCGTCGGGGACGTCCCAGCCGGAGTGGAGGCGCAACCTGACACGGCGATCAGTGGCTCTGGACCGGGTGGAGGAAGCACGACAGCAGGTGCCGGAACTCGTGCGGGTGCTCGATCGCCGGTACGTGTCCACATCGGCCGAACACGTGCAGCCGGACGTCGGCCAGGTGTTCGAGCAGAGGCTGAGTCGCCGTACCGAGCGGCGTGACGCGGTCCTCGGCGCCATGCACGAGCAGCACGGGGGCGCGGATCGCCGCCAGCGTCTGCGCCGAGAGGGTGAGATCGTCGACCCAGCGTGCCCTGGGTGGAGGGAACAGTGCGGCGAACGCGGCCTCCCCCGCTCGCATCGCGGCCGCACGGGCCTCGACGGCCGCGTCGGTCACGAGCGCCTGGTCGCGGACGAGGCGACTGAGCATGTCTCGTGCCCCGAGCGGGCCGGCGGGGGCGGCCCAGACCGCGTCGAGATCGGCGGACAACGGCGCTCCGGGGGCACCCATCGTCGAGACCGCCACGACACGGGTGACCTGCTCGGGGCGCGCGGCCGCCAACGCCAGCGCCACCGCACCGCCCATGGAGTGACCCACCACCGCGTAGGACTCGCTGCCGAGTCCATCCATCAAGCGCGCGGCCTGCTCCGTCCACAGCCGCAACCCACCCCTGGAGCCCGCCGGGACAGGCGTACGGCCGAAGCCCGCCTGGTCAGGAGCCACCAGGTGCCAGGACGTGCCCAGCGCCTGCGCCGTCGTCGCCCAGGCGCCGGACCCGGTCGTGCCGGGTCCGGAGCCGTGCAGCATCAGCACCGTGGGCCCGGCGCCGCTCTCCAGGACGTGTACGGGAGAACCGTCGACCGTGACGGTCCGAAGCGCTGTCACCGGGGCAGGCCAGGTGCACTCAAGCCGATGCGGAGCTGACGGACTTCGTGAAGACCTCCATCATCGCCCTGCCGAACTGCGGCATGTCGGGCCACCCCCGGCAGGAGACGAGGTTGCCGTCCACGACGTCGGGTGCGTCGATGACCGTCGCGCCCGCGTTCTCCATGTCACCGGTGATGGGCGGGAAGCAGGCCGTCCTCCGACCCTTCAGCAGCCCGTACACCGCTGGCACCTGCGCGCCGTGGCACACCAGCGCGATGGGGAGGTTGCGCGCGAAGAAGTGCTCGGTGATGCGCCTGACGTCGGCGTCGACCCGGATCCACTCGGGGGCACGTCCCCCGGGGATGATGAGGGCGTCATAGCGCTCGACGTCGACCTCGGCCCAGGGCACGTCGACCGGCAACTTCCGGCCGTTCTTCTCCACGTAGGCGTCGGAGTTGGGGTCGAACTCGTGGATGACCAGTTGCACGTCGCGCGTCGTCCGTGACGAGACGTCGACGTCCCAGCCGCCCTCCTGCACGCGGTAGTAGGGATACATGGTGTCGAGTTCCTCGGCGGCGTCGCCGGTCAGGAGCAGCGCTCTGGGCACCTGCTTCTCCTCGCGTGTGGGGACGGATGTGGTGGATCAGATCCAATCCGATCTGATCGAGTTAGCATTCCTCGACCCAGCCCGCCCGTCAACCCTCCACATTGACTCCGTCCGCGTTCCTGACCTCGTCGAAGATCCGTCGGAAACGCTCGCCGGACCGCAGGATGTGCCGACGCATCGCGTAGGCGGCGCCGTCGGGGTCGCGTGCGGCGATCGCGGCCACGACCTCCTCGTGCTCGGCCATGGCCAGATGGGTGACCTGGGTGTCGTGGTGGAGCCGGAAGAGGTGCACGTGGCTGTGCAGTCGAGCGAGCGCTTCACGGATGACCTGGTTCTCCGCGCTCAGGGCGACGAGATCGTGGAAGGCGGCGTCGCGGAGCCCGAAGGCGCCATAGGCCAGCAGCCCGTTGCCCCCTTCCAGCTCCGCCATCTCCTCCAGCATCCGCCGCAGACCGGCCACCTGCTCGGAGGTTGCGCGCTCGGCGGATCTGCGCGCCGCCGCCGGCTCGAGGAGCAGGCGCACCTCGAGCATGTCCTCGAATCGCTGGCGGGTGATCTGGGGAGGGATGCGGTAGCCGGCATGCGGCACGCGCACGACCAGACCCTCGGCCTCCATCCGGTTGAGGGCGTCTCGGATCGGCGTCTGCGACACTCCCAGCTCCCGCGCCAGGACGTCGATCGTGACGCGCGAACCGGGCTCGATCCGTAGTGACATGAGCTGTCCGAGCAGCGTGTCGTACACCTCGTCGGCAAGCCGGCCGCGCGACCTTCCCGGCGGCATCGCACCCGGCATGGCCCTACGGCCCCGCGCGATCATCGCATCGTCGTCCATCGTGACCTGACGTCCTCTCTTGCGCCTGCGGGAACCTGTTGACATCAGTCACAACGCTGCGGCATTCTGACGCCCCCACAGGATCGTATAGGAAAAGTGGCGGATGATCTTCATCCTCCACCATCGCGGATCGCCGCCATCGCCACGTCGGTCATCCGGCTTCCGCGACGGCCCGGCAACGCGCCTGGACAACCCAGCAACTGCTCGGCGACGCACATAGCGAGGCCTAGAAGTCCCCACCCAGAGAGCAGGCGAGACGATGCGGATTCCGAAGCGAGCAGGACGAACACCCACTCCCGGCCGGAAGGTGCGGCTGGCGACGGCTGCCCTGCTGCTCGTGGCCACGACCATGGCGGCCTGCGGCGACAGCAAGGACGACGACGAGAAGGCGAGCGCTCCCAAGGCACCGGCGACCATCCCGGAACTCACCAAGGACCCGCTGACCCTCAGCTTCATCTGGTTCGACTGGCCGCCCGCCCACGCACTGGAGGACTTCGCGAACGCGGAGTACAAGAAGGAGCGGCCGAACGCGACCATCAAGGTCAACACCGTACCGAACGCGAACTGGCACGACGCGATGTTCACCCAGTTCGCCGCCCGCAAGACCGACTTCGACATCGCGATCCTGGACTCGCAGCACATCGGCGAGGCCGTGACGAACGGCAACATCCTCGACATCACCGACTTCGTCAAGAACAACATCGAGGTCAACGCCTACAACCCGTACCTTCTGGCGGCCTACGGCCAGTTCCCCCAGGCGGAGACCGGCAAACGCGACGAGAACGCCAGCCTGTACGGCCTGCCGCTGCTCGGCGACACCTGGACGATGATCTACCGCAAGGACCTGATCGGCGACAAGCCGCCGCAGACCTGGGACCAGATGATCGCGGCCGCCGCGAAGTGCCAGGCGGACAACCCCGGCGTCAGCGGACTGGCTTTCCACCAGGCCAACGGCTCCGACGCCGCGGCCGTCACCTACAACACGGTCAACGGCGTCTACGGCGGCAACCTCTGGGACGCCAAGAACCGCAAGATCGAGGGCATCCTCAACGACGCGGCGGGCCAGGAGGCGATGGACGTCCTGGTCAACAAGATGAAGCCGCTGACCGCCAAGGGCTCCGGCAACTGGTTCATCGACGAGGTGAACGCGGCCGTCGCCCAGGGCAAGGCGTGCATCGCGTTCAACTGGATCGCCGCGAGCGGCGGGCTGCTCGATCCGAAGCAGTCGACGCTCGGCACCACGCGGGCGCAGATTCTCGACAAGCTGGGCTTTGCCACCCTGCCCACCCAGAAGACGAACCTGGTCCCGCTCGGCGGCATGGGGATGCACGTGTCGGCCTACTCGTCCTCCGCCAACCAGGCCGAGGCCCTGAACTTCATGAAATGGTTCGAGCGGGCCGACATCCAGAAGAAGTGGGCCGCGGCCGGCGGTGTGCCGTCGCGTACGGACGCCCTGCAGTCGCCCGAGTTCCTCAACGCCGGGCCGTTCAACCAGGTGTACGCCGACTCGGTGCCGCGGATGCGGGACATGTGGAACGTGCCCGAGTACGCGCGCCTCGTCGACATCGAGAACACCAACGTGAACGCGGCCCTCAACGGCGCGAAGAAGCCGAAGGATGCGCTCGACGACATCGCCAAGGAGCAGCAGGGCGTCCTCGACTCGAGCGGCCGCAAGGGCGGCGGCGGACTGTGAGTGACGTCGTCCCTTCGACGACCGATCGCCCCGCGCAGGTGGCGTCCACGACGCCACCTGCGCGGGGTCGGTCCCGCCGGCTGAGCGACCGTTGGCTCGCCGTGACGTTCATATCCCCCGCGATGCTGCTGCTGCTGGCCATGTCGGTGTTCCCGTTGCTGTGGGCGTTGTACCTGTCCTTCACCGACTACTCGGCCACCCGCGGGGGGCCCGCCGACTTCATCGGGTTCGGCAACTACACCGCCATCCTGACGTCGGCGCAGGTCCACACGAGGGCCTTGACGACCTTGATCTACGTGGTCGGCGCGGTCGGCCTGCAGACCGTCCTCGGATTCGGCATCGCCTTCCTGATCTCGCGGCGTACGCATGGGCGGGGAGTGCTGACCACGCTGTTCCTGGTGCCGATGATGCTGTCGCCGGTCGTGGTCGGGCTGTTCTGGCGATTCATGCTCGACGCGCAGTTCGGCGTGACCAACAGCATGCTCGGCTCGCTCGGCCTGGGGCAGGTGGAGTGGCTCACCCGACAGCGAACGGCACTGCTCTCCCTGATCGTCGTCGACACCTGGCAATGGACGCCGTTCATCATGCTCATCGCGCTCGCGGGCCTTACCGCCGTGCCCAAGTACCTGTACGAGGCCGCCTCGATCGACCGGGCTTCCGAGTGGTTCCGGTTCCGCACCATCACTCTTCCGCTGGTGTGGCCGCTGCTGCTCATCGCCGTGATGTTCCGGGCCATCGAGGCGTTCCGGCTGTTCGACCTCGTCTACATCCTGACCAATGGAGGGCCGGGCGTCTCCACCGAGACATTGTCGTTCCACATCTACAAGGTCGCGTTCCTCGGCTTCAACACCGGAACCGCCTCGGCGTACGGAATCCTCATGGTCCTCGTCGTCATCGTCCTCACGCAGTTCTACCTGCGCTACCTGAACAAGCTCAAGGAGGGCTGATGGCCGTCTCCGTCGACGAGGCCGTATCGACAGGCCCCGCCCGGGGTCACACTCCGCCCGCGCGGCGCCTTGGTAGCCGGGGTCGCTCCGTGCTGGAGGTCGCGCTGTTGACCGCGCTGGCCGTCGTGATGCTCTTCCCGGTGCTCTGGATGATCGAGACGTCCATCAAGGAGAACCGGGACGTCTACGCCATCCCGGCCAAGTTCTTCGACTTCACGGTCACCCTGGATCACTACCGGGACGTGTTCGTCGACCCGAACGGCGGTCGCTCGGCCCTGTCCGTCTCGTTCCTCAACTCCGTCGTGGTCGCCGGGGTCTCCACGGTGCTGGCCACCGTGCTGGGTGTGCCAGCGGCCTGGGCCTACTCGCGCTTCGCCGTGAAGGCCAAGAAGGACCAGCTGTTCTTCATCCTGTCGACCCGCTTCATGCCGCCGGTCGTGGTCGTGATCCCGATCTTCCTCATGTACCGCCAGGTCGGGCTCATCGACAACAAGATCGGTCTGATCCTCATCTACACCGCGTTCAACGTTCCGTTCACGATCTGGATGATGAAGGGGTTCGTCGACGAGGTGCCCGCGGAGTACGAGGATGCCGCCATGCTCGACGGCTACACCCGCTTGCAGTCGTTCTGGCGATTCACCCTTCCCCTGCTCGTACCCGGCATAGCCGCGACGGCGGTCTTCGCGCTCATCTTCTCGTGGAACGAGTTCGTGTTCGCCACCTTCCTCACCTCCAGCGACGACGTGCGGACGGCTCCGCCCGCCATCGCCGGCCTCATCGGCGGCACGACGACGGACTGGGGGCTCGTCGCGGCCGCCTCGGTGGTGTTCGCCCTGCCGGTGCTCGTCTTCGCGTACCTGGTGCGCAAGCACCTCGTCGCCGGCGTGACGCTCGGGGCGGTGCGACGCTGATGGCGGGCATCGAGGTGACGGCCCTGCACAAGCGCTACCCGGACGGGACGGTCGCGGTCGACCACGTGGACCTGTCCATCGAGGACGGCGAGCTGTTCGTGATGCTCGGCCCCTCGGGCTGCGGCAAGACGACCACGCTGCGGGCCATCGCCGGCCTGGAGAGGCAGACGACCGGCGACATCCGGATCGGCGACACGCTGGTCAACGACCTGCCACCCGCCGAGCGCGACATCGCCATGGTGTTCCAGTTCTACGCTCTCTATCCGCACCTCCGGACGCGCGACAACCTGGCGTTCCCACTGCGGGCCGAGGGGCTACCCAAGTCGGAGGTGCAGAAGCGGGTCGACGAGGCCGCCCGGCTGATGCGGCTAGGTCCGCTTCTGGACCGGCGACCGCGCCAACTGTCCGGCGGCGAGCAGCAGCGCGTCGCGCTTGCTCGTGCCCTGGTGCGGCGACCGCGCGCGTTCCTCATGGACGAGCCCCTCACCAATCTGGACGCCGAGCTGAGAGCCGACATGCGCACCGAGATCAAGCACCTGCAAGGGGAACTCGGGGCGACGATGGTCTACGTCACCCACGACCAGGTCGAGGCCATGTCACTCGGTCACCGGATCGCCATCCTCAACAAGGGCCGCGTGGAGCAGATCGGCACGCCACTGGAGGTCTACGACCGCCCGGCGAGTCTCTTCTGCGCCGCGTTCATCGGCTCCCCGCCGATGAACCTGATCGACGTGGAGGTGGCCGACGGCACGCTGCACAGTCAGGGCGGACTGGTCCTCACGCCGCCGCCGGGCCTGCCGCGTGACCGCCGCCTGGTCGCCGGCGTCCGGCCAGAGGCCCTGGAGGTCGGCGCGCCAGGGGCGGAGGGCTCGATCCCGGCCCGGGTGGTCTCGGTGGAGTGGCTGGGCGACGAGATCATCTACGTGGTCGACCACGGCGGCCAGCGCGACGTACGGGTTCGGATGCCACCGACTGTCCGTTTCGCCGCCGACGCGAAGGTCGGACTGCGGCACACCGGTGGAACCCCCGCTGTCTACGACGTGAGCACGGAAGAGCTGGTGGGCTGATGGGAACCGTGGCAGCGCAAGGGCTACGCAAGTCCTTCGGGAAGGTCCAAGCCCTCGACGGGGTGACGTTGGACGTGCCGGACGGCTCGTTCTTCGTCGTACTCGGGCCCTCCGGGGCGGGCAAGACGACGACCCTGCGAGCGATAGCGGGCCTGGAGAAGCTCGACGCCGGGTCGGTGCACCTGGACGGCAGGGACGCGACCGGCGACGCCCCGGCCGCACGCGACCTGGCCATGGTCTTCCAGAGCTACGCCCTCTACCCGCGACACACCGCGTACGAGAACATCGCATCGCCGCTGCGGGCACGCCGCTGTTCGTCGAGCGAGATCGCCGCTGCCGTCGAGCAGATGTCGAGCCTGCTGCACATCGAACGTCTGCTGCAGCGTCGCCCGGCGCAGTTGTCGGGCGGTGAGATGCAGCGTGTCGCCCTGGCCCGGGCGCTGGTCCGTCGCCCGCGCGCGTTCCTCATGGACGAGCCGCTGACGAACCTCGACCTCAAGCTCCGCGTCGAGATGCGCACCGAACTCACCCGCATTCACCGCAGCCTCGGAGCAACCTTCGTCTACGTGACAAACGACCAGGTCGAGGCCCTGTCCATGGCCGACCAGGTGGCGGTCCTCAAGGAGGGGAAGGTGCAGCAGGTCGGCACGCCTACCGAGGTGTACGAGCGTCCCGCCAACCAGTGGGTCGCGGGATTCGTCGGGAGCCCGCCGATCAGCCTGCTCGCCTGTAAGGCCGAGGGAGACCGTCTGATCGGTACCGAGGGCTGGACGCTGCCGCGACCCCAGTGGACCACGGCCGAGGACGGTCGCCCGCTGCTGCTGGGCCTGCGTGCCGAGGATCTGTCGGTCGAGCAGCGCGGGGACGCGTCGTTGTCGGGAGAGCTCTACGGGCTCGAGCCGCTCGGCGACCGAACGGTTGTCGACGTCCGGGTGGGGACGGCGATCCTCAAGGTCAAGGCACGGCCCACCGTCACGGGTACGCCGGGCGAACGCCTGCGTGTCACGGTCGACCTGGACCGTGCGCACCTGTTCGACGCGGACACCGGACTGTCGCTGTCCGCGGCCGGGCGGTAGTCGCCGCATCGCCAAGAAGAGCACAGGAGGCGACGCAATGAACGACCCGATGAACGTCCTGGCCCCCGAACACCGGCGGCTCCGGATCGGCGACGCCTGGCGCGACGCCGCGAGCGGAGCCACCTTCGCCGTCGAGGACCCGGCCACCGGCAAGACCATCGCCGAGGTGGCGGACGCCGACGTCGTCGACGGACTCGCCGCCCTGGACGCGGCGAGCACGGCCATGACGGCGTGGGCCGCGACCCCGCCACGGAAACGGTCGGAGTTGTTGACCGCGACGTACCGGGCGTTGACCGAGCGATCCGAGGAGGTCGCCCGGCTGATAACGCTCGAGATGGGCAAGCCGCTCGCCGAGGCTCGGGCCGAGGTGGCCTACGGCGCCGAGTTCTTCCGTTGGTTCGCGGAGGAGGCGGTGCGCGTCGAGGGCCGGTACAACATCGCTCCCGGAGGTGGATACCGCATCCTCACCGTGCCGAAGCCGGTCGGACCGTGCGTCTTCGTGACGCCCTGGAACTTTCCGTTGGCCATGGGCGCCCGCAAGATCGCTCCCGCGCTGGCCGCAGGCTGCACGACGATCACCAAGCCAGCAGGCCAGACGCCACTCACCATGCTGCTCCTGGCCCGCATCATGGAGGAGGTGGGCGTCCCCCCGGGCGTCGTCAACGTGGTGACCACCAAGCGTTCCGGCAGGGTCGTCTCCGCGCTGTTGGCCGACAGTCGGACCCGCAAGCTCTCGTTCACCGGGTCGACCGAGGTCGGACGCGTGCTGCTCCGGCAGGCCGCGGACAACGTACTGCGTACCTCGATGGAACTGGGTGGCAACGCGGCCCTGATCGTGTGCGCGGACGCCGACCTGGACGTCGCGCTCGACGGCGCGATGGTGGCCAAGATGCGCAACATCGGCGAGTCCTGCATCGCGGCCAACCGGATCTACGTCGAGGAGTCGGTGCGCGAGGAGTTCACGGCGCGTTTCGCCGAGCGGATGGGTGCGCTTGCCGTGGGCCACGGTCTCGACGACGGCGTCGACGTCGGGGCGTTGATCGACGACGCCTCGGTCACCACGATCGACGAGCTCGTCGCCGACGCGGTCGACCGCGGCGCCCGCGTCCTGGTGGGCGGCGAGCGTCCGGACGGGCCGGGTCACTTCTACCCGCCCACGGTCCTCGTCGACGTACCCGACGACGCGCGGATGCTCAAGACCGAGATCTTCGGTCCGGTGGCGCCGATCATGTCGTTCACGTCCGACGACGAGGTGCTGGCGAAGGCCAACGACACCGAGCACGGCCTGGTCGGGTACGTCTTCACCCGCGACCTGCAACGAGCCCTCCGGTTCGCCGAGGGCCTGCAGACCGGGATGCTCGGCATCAACCGTGGCCTGATATCGGACCCGTCAGCTCCGTTCGGAGGGGTCAAGCAGTCCGGGATCGGCAAGGAGGGGTCGCACGAGGGCATCCTCGAATACCTCGACCTCACCTACGCGGCGATCGACCTGCCGTGACCGGCCTGCCGTCCCGGGCTTGCGCCCCGTACATCGCCGTCGACGTTCTGGAGAGGCACCGACATGCTTGAGACCGTCCGCGGGCCACGCCAGCTGATAGTGGGCGAAGGGGTCGCACAGAACATCCCACGGGTGGTCGCCGAGAGTGGCTCGCGAGTCCTCATCGTGACCGACCAGGTTCTCCTGGGGCAGCCGGGCGTGGCCGACATCGTGGCCGCCGTGCGGGAGAAGGTCGCGGTCGTCGAGGTGTTCTCCGAGGCGACCTCGGACGTGCCGCTCTCCGATGTCGCCCGTGCCGTCTCGGTCGCCGCCGAGGTGGACGCCGACGTCATCCTCGCCATCGGGGGTGGCACGGTGATCGACCTCGCCAAGATCGTTGGCGTCATCCGACGGCACGGTGGGACGCCGCGCGACTTCTACGGCGAGTCGAAGGTGCCGGGGCCGACGCTTCCGCTCGTGGCGGTCCCGACGACGTCGGGCACCGGTTCCGAGCTCACGCCCGTCGCGGTGTTGACCGACCCGGACCGCGAGCTGAAGGTGGGGGTCTCCAGCGTCCACATCGTGCCCGACTTCGCCATCGTGGACCCCGAACTCACCTACACCTGCCCGGCGACCGTCACCGCCCACTCCGGCATCGACGCGTTCTGTCACGCCGTGGAGAGCTACACCGCGCGGCCCCGGCCCCACGGGCCGCGCGACCCGGTGGAGCAGGTGTTCCTCGGCCGCAACCCGATCACCGACCACTACGCGCTCCTGGCCGCGGAGCGGATCGCCCGCAGCCTGCGTCGCGCGGTCCGGGACGGAGACGACACGGACGCCCGTGCCGACATGTCCTACGGGTCGATGCTCGCCGGACTCGCCTTCTCCCACGCGGGCAACGCGGCCCCACACGCTCTCCAGTACCCCATCGGCGCAGCCACGCACACACCGCACGGTCTGGGCGTCGGGCTGCTACTCCCCTACGCTCTCGACGCGGCCAGGGATGCCATCAGCGACCGGTTGGCCATCCTCGCCGGGGTGTGCGGGCTCGACGTGACCGGCGCGTCCGATGCCGAGGCCGCGGACGCGTTCCTCAGCTGGCTCGACGGGCTCCTGGCCGACATCGGCATCCCTCCCACTCTGGCGGACATCGGCGTGGCTCGCGACGATCTGCCGCGCTTCGCGGAGATGGCCGGTGGCGTCACCCGCCTGATCCAGAATCACCCGGGCCCGACCGACACCGCCAGCCTGACCGCGATCCTGGAAGCGGCCTGGACCGGGGACCGGACACGACTGTCCTGACTCCGAGCGGGGATCCGCCCCGAATGATCGTTCGTCCGACCATGCCCATGCTCGGTCGGCTCACGTCGGCGAGGTCGAAGCACACCCCGCAGGATCGCTGCGGTGATTGCCTTGCCCGGATAGGGCTTGAACGCCACCGGGCTCCGAAACAGCACGGTGTCCGGCCAGGGTCGCCTCGATTGCATCGGCGTCGCCTGCCGCCACCGCCCCGAGCGATGACCAGCCAGCACGCCATGATCACGATCCGCGCGTGGGGAACTAGACTACATCGGACATCGGCGTCGGGCTGCTCGGCACGTTGCCTCCGATCCTGTTGGCGGCGTCCGGGTTCATCGCGCCGCGCGTCGCCCGCGGCTTCGGCCTCGACGGCGGCATCGTGCTCGCGCTGCTGCTCATGACCCTCGGCCATCTCGTGCGCGCGTTCGCCCCGGGCTTCGCGGTGCTGCTCGTCGGCAGTGTCGTCGCGCTCGCCGGTACGGGCATCGGCAACGTGCTGCTGCCGCCGACCGTGCGGCGATACTTCCCCGACCGGGTAGCGCTGCTGACCGCCGTCTACGTCCGCATCGTGGGCGTGAGCACGGCCGTGCCCGCCGCGGCCGCCGCTCCGGTCGCCGAGCAGATCGGCTGGCGGTTCTCGCTCGGCATCTGGTCGGTCACCTCGGTGGTCGCGCTCGCTCCGTGGCTCGTCATCATCGCGCGGGAGCGCCGCCAGCGACTTGGGGATGCCGTCGCTGTCGACTCCTCGCCTGCCGCCCTCGTCACGCGACTGTGGCGGTCACGCGTGGCCCTGGCGATCACCGTCGTGTTCTCGACCAGCACGATCTGCACCTACGCGGCCTTCGCCTGGCTCCCCGAGATCCTCGGCGACATCGCCGGCTCGACGCCGACCGAGGCCGGTGTGCTGCTCGCCGTCACCGGCATCGTCAGCGTGCCCGGCGCACTCGTCGCGCCCCTCCTCGTCGCGCGACTGCGCAATGTCGGCTGGCTGTTCGCCGCCGGTATCGCGAGCTTCGTGCTCGGCTACCTCGGCCTGCTGCTCGCGCCCGCGACACTCACGCTGCTCTGGGTGCTGCTCATCGGCTCGGGGTCGATCCTGTTCCCGGCCTGCCTCGTGCTCATCAACGTCCGTACCCGGACGCAGGTCGGCACCGTCGCGCTGAGCGGCTTCACCCAGGGGGTCGCGTACGCGTTCGGCGCACTCGGTCCGCTCGCCCGCTAGGTGTGCTGTCCGGTCCTCGGTCGGGCGGACGGCGGACGGCGGACGGCGGACACCACGATGAGGGTGATGCCTGTGAGTCATCTTGATGACCCACAGGCATCACGCTCAATGGAGGGGGCGGCTCCGATCCGGCCGGACCACGGGCCCGCGAGCGACGGTTCACCAGCGGCCGAAACGGCCGGTCCTCTCGGCCTCCGCAGGCCGGCCAGGGGCTTTGACACACGGCCTAGCGGCACCGCTGGACGCTATCCTCGCCCGCGCCTTCCTCGCCGCCGCCCATGGCGGTCAGCCCGACCCGGCCGGGCCGATCGCGCTGATCGTCGTCCAACTACGTCACCGGTTCGCCGACCCTGCGCCGAACGCGGGCGGGCTACTAGCATGCGAGCGTGGCTCATGTTGCCCAGGCCCGCAGGCCGTACCCGCTGCTTGTCGCCGCGGTGGTCCTGTTGGTCCTCGGCGCGGCAATGGCCTGGGCTGTCGGCGACACGCTGGGGTTGAGCCACGCCCCCGCCGTAGTCCCCCGCGAGGAGGCTGTCGCCGCGCCGACGCGGACGCCCGCGCCGCTCCCGCCGTTGGCGTCCCTCGTCGTGCCCGACGAGCCGCGCCTCACGAAGGCCGCGGCCGCCGTCGCCGACGCGGTCGTTCGCCGCGGCCTGCCCCGGCCGGCGCTCGTTCCGGCCGCACCGAACTCGGCCGGGTCCGCGACGGCCCCGCCGGGCACCGGCACGGCACGCCGCGCGGCCCCGGACCTGTCGGCGGTCCGCACGCTGCGGGCGAGCGTGCTGACCGCCCTCGGCGGGACGCCCGAGTCGTACCGGCTCGACGTGCGCGACACCGAGCTGACCGTCCAGGGCGGCGACGTCGCGGGCGTGGCAGCCGGGATGTACCGGCTGGCCGACCGGATCAGCTCCGGTGCCGACGCGATCCCCGCAGCGGACGCGGGTCGGATGGTCACTCCCCGGCTCGAGCTGCGGCTGACCGACGCCGGTTCGGTGGGGCGCGAGCCCGAACCGGCCGTCTTCGCCGCCGGCGACGACTACGGCCTGAACACCGACGTGGTCGGGTCGGCGGTGCTGCCTCGCGCGCCATGGGTGGACGCGGGCGCGGTGGCCCGCATCGGCGCACAGTTTCGGCAGTTCGTCGACCACTCGGTGGCACAGGGCTTCAACGGAATCGTCGTACCCGGCTTCCTCGAGTACGTCACGTTCGCCGAGGTTGGTGACGGGCACGCGGTCTATCCGCCCGGCGACCCGCACGTCGACCGCGCGCGGGCGCTGGTCGCGGCGTTCGGCCCCGTCTTCCGGTACGCCGAGGACATGGGCGTGCGGGTGTTCCTGCTGACCGACATGCTCGCGGTGTCGCCTCCACTGGAGGCGTACCTGACGCGGACGGTCGGCGGCCTCGACGTGGCCGACCCTCGACTGTGGTCGGTCTACCAGGCCGGCCTGGCCGAGCTGTTCGAGAGCATGCCGTTCGTCGACGGCCTGATGGTCCGCATCGGCGAGGGCGTACGAGCGGTCGCGGAACGGCTGACCGCCACGCAGAGCAGCGCGGGAACCCTCGCCGAGCGGGTCATCGTCGCTCCGGCCGGGCTGCCGACCGACGCGGCGCGGACGGTCCGCGAGTGGCCCGGGGTGCAGGCGGCCACCGGTGTGCACCGTACCCAGGTGGTGGTGCGGGCGCTCGACGGCATCGAGCCGATCAGCGCCCGTTCGGTCGACCCGGCGGCCGACACCGCGTTGACCACCTGGTCGGCCGGGCAACCGGACGCCCAGGTGCTCGACGCCGCCACCCGTACGCGCCTGGTCGGCACCGACCTGGCGCTGGGCGCCTGGCTGCACCGGCTGCTGATCGGCGTGATGGTGGGGTACGCGGCAGTGGCGGCGGCCACCACGATGGTGATGGCCGCGCTGGCCCGCCGCCGCGAGTTGGCGTTGCTGCAACTGGTCGGAGTCACCCGCGGTCAGATTCGCGGGATGGTCCAGGCCGAACAGGCCGGGCTCCTCGGCACCGCCGTGCTGATCGGCGCGACGATCGCGGTGTTGACCCTCAGCGCGATCGTCTACGGACTCACCGGCAGCCCGATCCCGTACGTCCCGCCGCTCGGTTGGGTGGCGGTGCTCGGGGGCACGACACTGCCGGCGTTGACAGCCACGGTCTGGCCCGTCCGAAGGCTGCTCAACGCCCCTCCGATCGACGACATCGGTGTCAAGGAGTGAGCGTCGCGGTCAGGGCATCAGTGCGTCGGGCGATGCCTTGCCGCGGATGAGGTGGACGTGATCCACCTCGCAGCATTTGCCTCTAACGTCAACGTGAGGTTCTAGCGTGTTGGGTATGCGAATCAACGGCTCAACCGCTCTCGTGACCGGTGCCAACCGCGGCCTCGGCAAGGCCTTCGTCGAGGCACTCCTCGCCCGTGGCGCCACCGTCTATGCGACCGCCCGTCGCGTGGAA
The DNA here is from genome assembly GCF_043197485.1 of Micromonospora sp. NPDC049102. Classification (NCBI taxonomy): domain Bacteria; kingdom Bacillati; phylum Actinomycetota; class Actinomycetes; order Micromonosporales; family Micromonosporaceae; genus Micromonospora; species Micromonospora sp. NPDC049102. The sequence goes on from NZ_JBICTE010000055.1 coordinate 15,707, forward strand.
AGCATCGACATCCCCGGTGCCGTCCCCCTCCAGTTGGACATCACGGACCTGGCGTCCATCGAGGCAGCGGCGGCCCAGGTGGGCGACCTCGACATCCTCGTCAACAACGCCGGCACCTCCACGCAAGCCCCGCTGCTCGGTCCCTCCACGGAGAACATCCGCAAAGACTTCGACACCAACTTCTGGGGCACGCTCAACGTCACCCGCGCCTTCGCGCCGAAGCTGGCCGGTGGCGCCATCCTCAACGTCATCTCGGCGCTGAGCTGGTACACCTTCTCTCCCGGCAGCAACGGCTACGCCGCCTCCAAGGCCGCAGAATGGTCCCTGACGAATGGCCTCCGACTCGAGCTGGCCGACCAGAAGACCCTGGTCACCGCCCTGGCGCTGGCGATCGCCGACACGGACATGATGGCCGGCATCGACATCCCCAAGCTCGCGCCCCACGAGGTGGTCACCCAGGCCCTCGACGGACTCGAAGCGGGCAGGATCGAAGTCATCGCCGACAGGCCCACCGCCAACGTCAAGGCCTCCCTCTCCCGCGACCCCGCCCTCTTCTACGCCGACATCACCGGCAACCTGTTCGGGTGAGCTTGCCCGCAGGGGTGGCGGCTTGACCAGAGGCGTACACCCGATGCTGCGGCCGGCTCCCCGGTGGAGCCGGCCGCCGCCTGACCGCCGGCGGCCCGAGCGGTCGCTCCACCTCGTGGTCATGCCCCTCGCCCGCCGTAAGCAGACGGTAATCCGGTCCTGCCTGGCGACAGCGAGGTCCTGCGGCTTGACTTGAACCGTGACTCGCCGTCTTCTCCGCACTCCCGTCACCTGGATCGTCGTCGCCGTGTTCGGCATCGGTGTCGCAGGAGCCTTCTACTGGTTCCAGCCTTGGCGGTTGTTCACCGACACGGTCGTGGCGGACACCCTCTCCACCGTCCCGCAGCCGTCCCGTTCCCCATTCCCATCCCCAGCTGCGGACATTCCGGCCTCGCCGGCTGTTCTCGCGGAGGGTACGTTCGTCACACACGAGCACGACACCAGCGGCACGGTCCGGATGGTCCGCAACCCGGACGGCAGCCACCAGCTCGAAATCGAAGGGCTGGACACCAGCGACGGGCCTGACCTGCGGGTGTGGTTGTCCGATCAGCGGGTCCGTGCAGGCACCGCCGGCTGGCGGGTGTTCGACGACGGCCAGTACGCGGAATTGGGCAAGCTGAAAGGTAACCACGGCGATCAGGTGTACCGGTTGGCCGCTGGAGTCGATCCGACGGCGTTCCGCAGTGTCAGCATCTGGTGCAAGCGATTCGCTGTCTCGTTCGGTGCTGCGGAACTTGCCGCCGTCCCGTCCTAGACGAGTAGTTCCGAACCCGTCAGTGGTCGTAGGCAATGAGTGATCGGGTGACGGGTGCTCCGGTCTTGTTGTTGTGCCAGATCGCGGCGG
>NZ_JBICTE010000056.1:0-17010 GCF_043197485.1 Micromonospora sp. NPDC049102
CGGATTCCTGCGCCTGGCCTGCGCTCTCATCTGCTACCGCCGCGCCGACCGACTCAACCTGTTGACCAGCAACAAACCCAACTGACACACGGTCTCAGGCCGCCCGACGGTCGCCAGTCCGCGCCGCCGGGGCGGCGTGGCGGTCGGCGGCCTGCGCCGGGTACGCCCCGGAGTTGACCACCCGCAGGGGCCGCTCGGCCTCGTCCGCGCCGAACCGCCAGCGCGACGGCGCCGGTTGCCGCTGCGGGGCGGGTCCGCCGGGACGCAGCCCCGGGCGGGACAGCAGCACGGTGACCAGGTAGCCGACCACCAGGAAACCGTGACTGACCAGTCGTTCCCCGCTGACCGACCCGGTGGCCAGGTCGTTGACCGAGAGCAGCAGCAGGGTGCCGACGAACGCACTGAGCATCGGCAGGAGCCCCGCCGGCGGGCTGCGACGAACCGCCACGAAGAGGAAGCCGGCCCCGACCGCCACGTTCCAGGCGGCCGACTCGTGCCACAGGTGCTGGCCGGAGGCGTGCAGGTGCTCGGCGGTAGCTCCCCGGCCCACCTGGGCCAGGCCGAGGACCAGTTGAACCGCGCCGAGCAGCCCGAGCGCCGCGCGCAGCCCGAGCACGAGGGCGCCGCGTCCGGGCAGGTGGGGCCGCCACCGCGACCGTCGGGCCGCAGGCGTGTCACCGGTGTCGGCGACCCCGCCGGCAGCGGCAGCGCCGCCGAGGGCGGCCAGGATCGCGTCGGTCCGGTCGGGGACATCAGTGACCAATCGGGTACGAACGCGGCGCGTTACCGCCGCCGCCGTCGCGAACCACGCCCGGCACTGGGCGCACTCGTCCAGGTGCCCCTGCGCCGCCGCCCGTTCGACGGCGGTCTCTTCCCCGTCCAACTGCGCGGACAGGACCTCCCGCCACTGCTCACACCCCATGTGTGGGTAGTCGGTCCGCAGACCGCTCCGGTTCCCGGCGACCGTCACCCGTTGTGGAATACTCGCCCGATCATGACGCGCTACGGCCTGCTGATCCTGCCCGCCACCAACCGGGTGTACGCCCGCTCCGCCATCGACCTCACCCGGGCCGAGCTGGAGATCTTCGGCCGATCGGCGCTCGACGGCCGGATCGACGAGCTGGACACCGAGGTCGTCGGTGGCGCGACGTACGTCACGTTCGCCGGCGACGGGCTGACCGAACGGGACCTGGCCGTCCTGGGCAATCTCTCCGCCGGGTACGCACTGTTCGAGATCGTCGGCGACCTGCTGCGCCCGGTCGACTGGAGCCGGCTGGACCGCTACGACGACGACCTGCTCACCATCCAGAAGTACGCGGGTAAGACCAACGAGCAGTTCACCAAGCTGCTGCTCAACGTCACCCTGCTCGCGTCGGACTGGGCCGGCGAGCTGACCGACCGCCGGTTCCGCGTGCTCGACCCGCTCTGCGGTCGGGGCACCACCCTCAACCAGGCGCTGATGTACGGCTTCGACGCGGCTGGCATCGAGCGCGATCAGAAGGACGTCGAGGCGTACCGGGCGTTCGTCACCACCTGGCTGAAGCAGAAGCGCGTCAAGCACCGGGTGCTGGAGTCGGGACCGGTGCGGCGCGAGCGCAAGGTGGTCGGCCGGCGGGTACGCATCGAGCTGGCCCCGACGCGCGAGGAGCACAAGGCGGGCCGCACGCAGTTGCTGGACGTGGTGAACGCCGACACCACCCGGGCCGGTGAGTTCTTCCGCCCGGAGACCGTCGACGTGGTGGTCGCCGACGCGCCGTACGGCGTACAGCACGGCAGTCGTACCGCCGACAAGGGCTTGTCACGTGATCCGCTGGCGCTGCTCGCGGACGCCGCGCCGGTCTGGGCCCGGTTGCTGCGCCCCGGCGGCGCGCTCGGCATCTCGTGGAACACCCATGTCGCGAGCCGGGACGACGCGGCGGCCGCACTGGCCGACGCCGGCCTGACAGTGGTCGACGACGAGCCCTACCGCGCGTTGCGGCACCGGGTCGACCAGTCGATCATGCGCGACGTGCTGGTGGCCCGCCGCCCGGCCTGACCCGCCGCGCCCCGGGGGCCTGGCCGCCCGTGACCACCCTCCCTTCGGCCCCTTTGCTCTGCTTCAACCGGCGCAACAGTTTCGGAGCCTTTCTGTCTCCTGGGCTGAAGCAGAGCAAAGGACGGACACCCACCCCTCGGCCCCCTCGGCCCCTCGGCTCTGTGCCGCATTTCACCTGATCAGGCGCGCGCGTGAAAACCGCGTCAAGAAAACGCGCACCCCCGTCACGGTCGCGTTATGACCCCTGTCGCCCGGTGGGCACCCGAGCTTTGCTTGCCCGGCGCGACCGGAAGGCGGTCGCGACGAACCTTTCCGGTAAGAGGAGTCAGCGTGTCTGACGTGGTGTTCGTGGTCCTCACGGTGGCGCTGTTCGCAGTGCTCGCCCTGGTGGTCCGGGCGGTGGAGAAGCTGTGAACGCGGCAAACGCGGTTGGTCTGGTGCTCGCGATCGTCCTGGGCGCGTTCCTGGTGTTCGCCCTGCTGTTTCCGGAGCGCTTCTGATGACCATGACAACAGCGGGCGTCATCTTCGTGCTGACGCTGGTGGCGGCCCTGGTGGCCGTCTACAAGCCGTTCGGCGACTACATGTTCCGGGCGGTCTCCGGGACGAGGCAGTCGCGCGTCGAGCGGGGTATCTACCGCCTCGTCGGGGTCAACCCGACCGCCGAGCAGACCTGGGGCGTGTACGCCCGCAGCGTGCTGGCGTTCTCGGCCGTCTCGATCCTGTTCCTGTACCTGTTCCAGCGGGTGCAGAACCACCTGTGGCTGTCGCTGGGCTTCGACCCGGTGGTGCCGCACGGCGCGTGGAACACGGCCGTGTCGTTCGTGACGAACACGAACTGGCAGTCGTACTCGGGTGAGTCGACGATGGGCCACCTCGTGCAGATGGCCGGCCTGGCCGTGCAGAACTTCGTCTCGGCGGCGGTCGGCATCGCGGTGGCGGTCGCGCTGGTCCGCGGCTTCGCCCGCAGTCGCACCGGGCAGCTCGGCAACTTCTGGGTCGACCTGATCCGGATCACGCTGCGCATCCTGGTGCCGATCGCGGTGCTCGGCGCGATCGCGCTGATGATCGGCGGGGTGGTGCAGAACCTCTCCGCCGGCACCGACGTGAGCACCCTGACCGGCGGCGCCCAGACCGTCACCGGCGGCCCGGTCGCCAGCCAGGAAGTGATCAAGGAGTTGGGCACCAACGGCGGCGGCTTCTACAACGTCAACAGCGCCCACCCGTTCGAGAACCCCACCACCTGGACGAACTGGCTCCAGATCTTCCTGATCTTCCTGATCCCGTTCAGCCTGCCCCGGGTCTTCGGCCGGATGGTCGGGCAGAACCGGCAGGGCTACGCCATCGCCGCGGTGATGGGCATCCTCGCGTTCCTCAGCGTCGTCATCACCAACGTCTTCGAGCTGGCCGGCCACGGCACGGTCCCGCAGGCCGTCGGCGCGGCGCTGGAGGGCAAGGAGGTGCGGTTCGACGTGTCGAACTCGGCAACCTTCGCCGCCGCCACCACGCTCACCTCGACCGGCGCGGTCAACTCGTTCCACGACTCGTTCACCTCGCTCGGCGGCATGATGACGATGGTCAACATGATGCTCGGCGAGGTCGCGCCCGGCGGGACCGGTTCCGGCCTCTACGGTCTGCTGATCCTCGCGGTGATCACGGTCTTCGTGGCCGGGCTGATGGTCGGTCGCACTCCCGAGTACCTGGGCAAGAAGATCGGCTCGCGGGAGATCAAGTTTGCCTCGCTCTACTTCCTGATCACGCCGATCCTGGTGCTCGTCGGTACGGCGGCCGCGTTCGCCACCGGCAACAACTCGACGGCGCTCAACGTCGGCCCGCACGGCCTCTCCGAGGTGCTGTACGCGTTCACCTCGGCCAGCAACAACAACGGCTCCGCCTTCGGCGGCATCACCGTCAACACCACCTGGTGGGACACCGCGACGGCGCTGTGCATGCTGCTGGGCCGCTTCCTGCCGCTCATCTTCGTGCTCGCGCTGGCCGGCTCGCTGGCCCGCCAGGCACCCACCCCCGCGTCCGAGGGCACCCTGCCGACCCACAAACCGCTGTTCATCGGAATGGTCGTCGGCGTCACCGTGGTCCTCGTCGCGCTGACCTTCCTGCCCGCGCTCGCGCTCGGCCCGCTGGCGGAGGGGCTGTGACCACCATGAGGAACGAGGACATGTCCGTGACATCCGGGCAACCCGTCACCGGAACCGATCAGGGCAACCGGATCGGCGGAGGCCTGCTCGACCCCCAGCAACTGCTCCGGTCCCTGCCGGACGCCGTCCGCAAGCTCAACCCGGCCACGATGTGGCGCAACCCGGTGATGTTGATCGTCGAGGTCGGCGCGGCCTTCACCACCGTGCTGGCGGTGGCCGACCCGTCGGTGTTCGCCTGGGCGATCACCGTCTGGCTGTGGTTGACAGTGATCTTCGCCAACCTGGCCGAGGCGGTCGCCGAGGGCCGGGGCAAGGCCCAGGCCGCGACGCTGCGGCAGGCGAAGAAGGACACCATCGCCACCCGGCTGATCGACTGGAAGCCCGGCGCACGGGCCAACACCTACCGCGACGAGGCGGTACCCGCGCCGGAGCTGCGCCAGGGCGACATCGTGCTCATCGAGGCGGGCGGGATCGTCCCGGGCGACGGCGACATCGTCGAGGGCATCGCCAGCGTCGACGAGTCGGCCATCACCGGCGAGTCGGCCCCGGTCATCCGGGAGTCCGGCGGCGACCGCAGCGCGGTCACCGGTGGCACGAAGGTGCTGTCCGACCGGATCATCGTGAAGATCACCCAGAAGCCGGGGGAGAGCTTCATCGACCGGATGATCGCCCTGGTCGAGGGCGCCAACCGGCAGAAGACGCCGAACGAGATCGCGCTGAACATCCTGCTCGCCGCGCTCACGGTCATCTTCCTGCTGGCCGTGGTCACCCTCCAGCCGTTGGCGATCTTCTCGAAGGCGTACCAGGCCGCGGCTCCGGACAGCGGCGCGATCACCGGCGCCGGCGTGACCGGCGTCGTACTGGTCTCGCTGCTGGTCTGCCTGATCCCCACCACCATCGGCGCGCTGCTGTCGGCCATCGGCATCGCCGGCATGGACCGCCTGGTCCAACGCAACGTGCTGGCGATGAGCGGTCGGGCCGTCGAAGCGGCCGGCGACGTCAACACCCTGCTGCTGGACAAGACCGGCACCATCACGCTGGGCAACCGGCAGGCCGCCGAGTTCGTACCGGTCGAGGGCGTCGACGCCGCGACAGTGGCCGACGCCGCGCAGCTCTCCAGTCTGGCCGACGAGACCCCGGAGGGGCGCTCGGTCGTCGTGCTGGCGAAGAACGAGTTCGGACTGCGCGAACGCGAGCCCGGCGTCATGCCGCACGCCACGTTCGTGCCGTTCACCGCACAGACTCGGATGAGCGGCGTCGACCTGACCCCGGACGCCAGCGTCGACGGCGGCGCGTCGGGCACCGGCCGTCGGGTCCGCAAGGGCGCCGCCGCGGCGGTCATGAAGTGGGTACGCGAGAACGGCGGCCACCCGACCGAGCAGGTCGGCGAGATCGTGGACGCGATCAGCGGCACCGGCGGCACCCCGCTGGTCGTCGCGGAGCACGTCGATGGTGAGCCCGCCCGCGCCCTGGGCGTCATCCACCTCAAGGACGTGGTCAAGTCCGGTATGCGCGAGCGGTTCGACGAGATGCGCCGGATGGGCATCCGGACCGTGATGATCACCGGTGACAACCCGCGTACCGCGAAGGCCATCGCCGACGAGGCCGGGGTGGACGACTTCCTGGCCGAGGCGACGCCGGAGGACAAGCTCGCGCTGATCAAGCGGGAGCAGGAGGGTGGCCGGCTGGTCGCGATGACCGGTGACGGCACCAACGACGCGCCGGCGCTCGCACAGGCCGACGTCGGGGTCGCCATGAACACCGGTACGTCGGCCGCCAAGGAGGCCGGCAACATGGTCGACCTCGACTCCGACCCGACCAAGCTCATCGAGATCGTGGAGATCGGCAAGCAGTTGCTGATCACCCGGGGAGCGCTGACCACGTTCAGCATCTCCAACGACATCGCGAAGTACTTCGCGATCATCCCGGCCATGTTCGCCGGCCTCTATCCGAGCCTGGACGCGCTGAACGTCATGCGGCTGGCCAGCCCGGAGTCGGCGATCCTGTCCGCCGTCATCTTCAACGCCCTGGTGATCATCGCGCTGATCCCGCTCGCCCTGCGCGGCGTGCGGTACCGGCCGGCCGCCGCGTCGAAGCTGCTCAGCCGCAACCTGCTGGTCTACGGCCTGGGCGGCATCATCGTGCCGTTCATCGGGATCAAGCTCATCGACCTGCTCATCCAGTTCGTCCCGGGGATTTCGTGATGCGCCTACCCACCTGGATCGCCCAACACCTCGCCGCCCTGCGCGCACTGCTCGTCTTCACGGTGCTGCTCGGCCTGGTCTACCCACTGGCCCTGGTCGCGCTCGGCCAGCTGCCCGGCCTCGACCACAGGGCCGACGGCTCGCTGATCACCTCGGGCGGCACCACCGTCGGCAGCTCGCTGATCGGCCAGTCCTTCACCGACGCGGACGGCAACCCCGTCCCGCGCTACTTCCAGTCCCGTCCGTCGGCCGCCGGTGACGGCTACGACCCGACGTCCACCTCGGCCAGCAACCTCGGGCCGGAGAGCGTGGTCGACACCATCGCCACCGACCCGGAGGAGTCCAGCGAGAGCCTGCTCACCCAGGTCTGCGGGCGCAGCAAGGCCGTCGGCGAGCTGAACGGCGTCGACGGGCGGCGGCCCTACTGCACCGACGACGGGGTGGGCGCCGTGCTCGCCGTCTTCCGCGCCGACGGTCTGACCGGCCCGGTCACCCGGGTGGTCAGCGTCAACCAGGTCGCCCCGGCGACACCGTTCGTCACCTCGTACCAGGGGGTCGCGGTGGAGCTGGCCAAGCCGGGCGAGGACTACGTGGCGGCCGGCGGGGTGGTCACCCCGATCCGGGGTGACGCGCCGGCCGACCCGGCCGTGCCCGGCGACGCGGTCACCTCCAGCGCCAGCGGCCTCGACCCGCAGATCAGCCCGGCGTACGCCGAGTTGCAGGTCAACCGGGTCGCGCGGGAGCGTGGCGCGGACCCGGCGGCGGTCCGCAGGCTCATCGAGGAGCACACCGATGGGCGGGGGCTCGGCTTCATGGGCGAGCCCGGCGTGAACGTGCTGGAACTCAACGTCGCCCTCGACAAGCAGTTCGCCGCGCGCTGAGCGTCCCGTGGGCGGGGCCGTGCCGACCGGCGCGGCCCCGCCCGCCACTCTGACCAGGGAGGATGGTTCCCGTGTCACGCGGAGAACTACGCATCTATCTCGGGGCTGCTCCCGGCGTCGGCAAGACGTACGCCATGTTGGAGGAGGCCCAGCGGCGGGCTGCGCGCGGCACCGACGTGGTGATCGGTTTCGTGGAGACCCACGGCCGCCAGCACACCGCCGCGATGGTCGGCGACCTGGAGCAGGTGCCCCGTCGGGCGATGACCTACCGGGGCGTCGAGTTCACCGAGATGGACGTGGACGCGGTGCTGGCCCGCCGGCCGGAGATCGTGGTCGTCGACGAGCTGGCTCACAGCAACGTGCCCGGCGCCCGGCACGACAAGCGCTGGCAGGACGTCCAGGAGCTGCTGGACGCCGGGATCGACGTGCTGTCCACGGTCAACGTGCAGCACCTGGAATCCGTGAACGACGTCGTCGCCCAGATCACCGGCACCACCCAGCGGGAGACCGTGCCGGACGAGATCGTCCGCGCCGCCGAGCAGGTCGAGCTTGTCGACATGACCCCGGAGGCGCTGCGCCGGCGGATGGCGCACGGCAACATCTACCGACCCGACAAGATCGACGCCGCGCTCGGCAACTACTTCCGGGTCGGCAACCTCACCGCGCTGCGCGAACTGGCGCTGCTCTGGCTGGCCGACAAGGTCGACGAGCAGCTCGACAGGTACCGCAGCCAGCAGGGCATCGCCGCCACCTGGGAGGCCCGGGAACGCGTCGTGGTCGCGCTGACCGGCGGCCCGGAGGGCGAGACGCTGATCCGCCGGGCGGCCCGGATCGCCGCCCGCAGCAAGGGCGCCGACCTGCTCGCCGTACACGTGGCCCGCAGCGACGGTCTGGCCGGCGCCGACCCGGCCCAGCTCGCCCGCCAACGCGTGCTCGTGGAGAGCCTGGGAGGCACGTACCACCAGGTGCTCGGCACCGACGTGCCGGCCGCGCTGCTCGACTTCGCCCAGGGCGTGAACGCCACCCAACTCGTGCTCGGCGCGAGTCGGCGGGGTCGCCTCGCGCAGATCTTCGCCCGGGGCGTCGGGGTGACCACCACCGCGCTCTCCGGCTCGATCGACGTACACCTGGTCACCCACAAGCAGGCCGGCAAGGGCCGGCGGGCGGCGGCCGTGCCGGCGGCGCTGTCCCGCCGTCGTCGACTGCTCGGCTTCGGCCTGGCGGTGCTCGGCATGTCCCTGCTCACGCTGCTGCTCAAGGCGCTGCCCGACCTGACCCTCACCAACGACATCCTGCTGTTCCTCGCCGGGGTGGTCGGGGTCGCGCTGGTCGGCGGGGTGTGGCCGGCGCTGGTCGCCGCGCTCGGCGGTTCGCTGCTGCTCAACTGGTTTTTCACCCCGCCGTACCGGACTCTCACCATCGCCGAGGCCGACAACCTGCTCGCCCTGGCCGTCTTCGTCGGGGTGGCCCTCGCGGTGAGCTGGATCGTCGACGTGGCCGCCCGGCGTACCCGCGAGGCCGCGCGTGCCGCCGCCGACGCGCAGACCCTCGCCGCCGTCGCCGGCGGCGTGCTGCGCGGCGAACGCCCGCTGCCCGCGCTGCTGGACCAGCTCCGGGAGACCTTCGGACTGCGCGCGGTGAGCCTGCTGGAGCTGGCCGAGGAGGCCAGCGGCCGCCCCGAGCGGGCCCGCGAGGAGCACGCCTGGTGCGTCGTGGCCAGCGTCGGCGAGCAGGCGGCCTGCACGCCCGACGACGGCGAGACGGCGGTACCCGTCGACGAGCGGATCACCGTCGTGCTCAGCGGCCGGCGGTTGGAGGCCGCCGACCGGCGGATCGTCGAGGCGTTCGCCGCCCAGGCCGCCGTCGCGCTACGCCAGGAACGGCTCGCCGAGGAGGCCGCCACCGCCCGGCCGCTCGCCGAGGCCGACCGGATGCGCACCGCGCTGCTCGCGGCGGTCAGCCACGATCTGCGTACGCCGCTGGCGTCGGCGAAGGCGGCGGTGACCAGCCTGCGCAGTCACGACATCGAGTTCGACGAGGCCGACCGCGAGGAGTTGCTGGAGACCGCCGAGGAGTCACTGGACCGCCTCGCCCGGCTGGTCGCGAACCTGCTGGACATGAGCCGTCTCCAGGCCGGCGCACTGGGCATCACGTCGACCGCCATCGGCCTGGAGGACGCCGTACCCCTGGCTCTGGACGAACTTGGCCCCGCGGCCGCGACCGTCGCGACGGACATCCCGGCCGACCTGCCGGCCGCGACCGCCGACCCGGGCCTGCTGGAACGGGTGCTGGTCAACGTCATCGCGAACGCGTTGCGCTACAGCCCGCCCGACCAGCCGCCCACGATCACCGCCAGCGCGCACGCCGGCCAGGTGGAGCTGCGGGTCATCGACCGGGGGCCGGGCATCCCGGAAGACAAGTGGGAGCACGTCTTCCTGCCGTTCCAGCGACTCGGTGACCGGGACAACCAGACCGGCGTCGGCCTCGGGCTCGCCCTGTCCCGAGGGTTGGCCGAGGCGATGGGTGGCAGCATCACCCCGGAGACCACCCCCGGTGGTGGGCTCACCATGGTGCTGCGGCTGCCCGCCGCCGCGCAGACCAGCCCGGAGGAGCCGCAGAAATGACGCGCATCCTGGTCGTCGACGACGAACCGCAGATCCTGCGGGCGCTGCGGATCAACCTGCGCGCCCGCCGGTACGACGTGGACGTCGCCGCAACCGGGGCCGCCGCGTTGAAGGCCGCCGCCAGTCACCCGCCCGACCTGGTGGTCCTCGACCTCGGCCTGCCCGACATCGACGGTGTGGAGGTGATCCGGGGCCTGCGCGGCTGGACCGCCGTACCGATCATCGTGCTCTCCGGCCGGGCGGGCAGCGAGGACAAGGTCGCCGCGCTCGACGCCGGTGCCGACGACTACGTCACCAAGCCGTTCGGCGTGGAGGAGCTGCTGGCCCGCATCCGCGCGGTGACCCGGCGGCTCGGCGCGCCCAGCGAGGCCGTGCCGGCGCTACGGATCGGGCGGCACACCGTCGACCTGGCCGACCACCGCGTGTGGCGCGACGACGACACCGAGGTCAAGCTGACCCCCACGCAGTGGGGCGTGCTGGAGAAGCTGCTGCGCCACCCCGGCAAGCTGGTCAGCCAGCGCCAGCTCCTGCAGGAGGTGTGGGGGCCGGAGTACCAGAACGAGACCAACTACCTGCGGCAGTACCTGGCCCAGCTCCGGCGCAAGTTGGAGGACGATCCGGCCCGTCCCCGCCACCTCATCACCGAGCCTGGGATGGGTTACCGCTACCGTCCCTGACCCGTTGACACCCGCCCGAAGAGATTGAAGAATTGCGTATCGCAGCGGCAGCGGCGTGCTTCTGTAACCGTCCCCTCCGGTTACCCCGATGGAGTTCGCCGTGTCCCTACCCCTGTCCCGTCGCCGGCTGTTGACCGCCGGCGGCGCCGGTCTCGTCCTGGCCGGCCTGGCCGACCCGTTCCGCGCCGGCCCGGCCCGAGCCGCCGTCACCGCTGCCGACCTGGTCGTCTACGGTGCCACCTCCGGCGGGCTGGCCGCCGCGATCACCATGCGCCGGCTCGGCCGTACCGCCGTGGTGGTCGAGCCCACCCGGCACGTCGGCGGGCTGAGCACCGCCGGGCTCGGCGCCACCGACACCGGCGTCCAGGCGTCCATCGGCGGGCTGGCGGCCGAGTTCTACCGCCGGGTGTACGTCAAGTACCACGGCGGAACCCGCACCCCGACGTCCCCGCTGCGGATGACCTTCGAACCGCACGTCGCCACCGAGGTCTTCGCGGAGATGCTGGCCGAGGCGGACGTCCCGGTGATCGTCGACGCCCGACTGGCCGGCCTCGGCCGCACCGGCAACCGGATCACCGAGCTGCGCACCGAGGACGGCTCGGTCTACCGGGGTGCGATGTTCGTGGACGCCACCTACGAGGGCGACCTGTTGGCCATGGCCGGGGTGGGGTTCACCGTCGGGCGGGAGTCCAACGAGACCTACGGCGAGACGATCAACGGGGTGCAGTCCCGCAGCACCCACCAGTTCGTCTACCCCGTCGACCCGTACGTCACGGCCGGCTCGCCCGCCAGCGGCCTGCTGCCGGGCATCTCCACCACACCACTCGCCCCGCAGGGCAGCGGCGACGACCGCATCCAGGCGTACTGCTTCCGGATGTGCCTGACCCAGGCGGCGAACCGCATCCCGTTCGGCAGGCCGTCCGGCTACGACCCGATCCGGTACGAGCTGCTGCTGCGCCACATCCAGGCCGGCTACACCGGGCCGTACTTCACCAGCAACTCGATCGGCGGCGGCAAGACCGACTCCAACAACAACGGCGCTGTCTCCACCGACGACATCGGCTTCAACTACGCGTACCCGACGGCGAGCTGGGCCGCCCGGGAGAGCATCATCGCGGAGCACCGCACGTACCAGCAGGGGCTGATGTGGTTCCTGGCCAACGATCCCCGGCTGCCGGCCTCGGTGCGTGAGTCGACCGCCCGGTGGGGGCTGCCGGTCGACGAGTTCACCGGCACGAGTGGCTGGCCGCCGCTGCTCTACATCCGCGAGGCGCGCCGGATGGTCTCCGCGTACGTCATGACCGAGGCCGACTGCCGGGGCCGGGTACGCGCCACCGACTCCGTGGGTCTGGCCAGCTACACGATGGACTCGCACAACTGTCAGCGGGTCGTCGTCGACGGCCGGGTCCGCAACGAGGGGGACGTGCAGATCAGCGTCCCGCAGCCGTACCCGGTGAGCTACCGCGCGATCGTCCCGCACGAGGCACAGTGCGCCAACCTGCTCGTGCCGGTCTGCCTCTCGGCCAGCCACATCGCGTACGGCTCGATCCGGATGGAACCCGTGTTCATGATCCTCGGGCAGGCGGCGGCCACCGCGGCGTCCCTGGCGCTCACCGGCAACCTCCCCGTGCAGACCATCTCCGTACCCGCCCTCCAGGCCCGGCTCCGTCAGGACGGCGCGGTGCTCGACTGGGGTACGCCTGGCGAGGTGATCCTGGACAACGCAGCGGCCAGCGGGATCACCCGGGCCGGGACGTGGGTGCGCAGCGTCGACGTCGGCGGCTACTACGGCGCCGACTACGAACACGACGGCAACACCGCCAAGGGCGTCAACCGGCTGCGGTTCCGCCCGACCCTGCCGACCTCCGGGTCGTGGACGGTGCAGCTGCGCTGGACCGGGCACCCGAACCGGGCGACGAACGTGCCGGTGGACATCACGTACTCCGGTGGGGTGACCACCCGGACCGTCGACCAGCGGCAGTCCGGCGGCCAGTGGGTGGCGCTGGGCACCTACCCGTTCACGGCGGGCAGCGACGGGAGCGTGCTGATCCGCACCGAGAACACCGACGGCTACGTGGTCGCCGACGCGGTGCGCTTCGTGCCGGCCTGAACGGGGGCGGAGGTGCTCGGCGCCCTGTCGCCGATGCTCTCGTCGACCGGTGGCGCCACCAGCAGCGGGTCGACCTGGATCCGGTCGATGCCGAGCGGCCGCAGCATGCCGCGCAGGGCCGACTCGCACAGCTCCTCCCAGGCCTGGTCGGCGCCCATCGCGGTGACCAGCAGGTCGGGTCGGGTGAAGGCGATACCCACCCGCTCGCCCTGGGGCGTACGCCCGGTCCGCAGCATCCCCAGCAGTCGTCCCGGCAGCGCACGCACCGGAACGACGTAGACGATCGGGCTCATGCGGCGGACACCGCCCACACCGGTGCGTCGTCGCGCCGCTCGGCCGGCCGGGACAGGTCGAGCGCGCGGAGGATGTAGTTGGCCTCGACCACCTCCACCCCGGCGCGCAGACGCAGGTCGGCCACGGCGCGATGCAGCACGGTCATGCTGTTCGCGGAGAGCCGCACCACGGCGTCGACATCGGCGGCGATCCACCACGCGTCGACGGCGCACGGCTCGTGCCGCAGGTACTCCACCAGGTGGCTGCCGGGCGCGGACGGCCCGAGCTGAACGCTGACCAGGGCCTCGTGCCGGCGTTCGGGTGTCCCCACGCCGGCCGCCGGCTCGATCGGGTCGCCGTCGCCGTCGGTGTCGGGCGACACATTCCCGCGTTCCCAACGCGTCATCCGCCAAGGGCTCATGGACCCATCGTCACCGTCCACCGGCGGCGAAGGGGCCGCCGATACGCCGTTTCGACGGGTGCCCGCCGATTCTTGACGCGTCGTTGACGCCGCACCGCCTCCGCACCGCCTCCGTATCGCCTCCGTATCGCCTCCGCGCTGGAGCGGTGTCGGCCACGCCGGCGGGGCGAGTAACGTCGGAACCGACCAAGATCGGCGTACGAGGAGGCTCGGTGCAGACGACGACCGTGGACATCCCGACCAGCGACGGAACGGCGGACGCGAGCCTGACCCGGCCTGACGGTGACGGCCCGTTCCCGGCCGTGCTGCTCTTCATGGACGCCTTCGGCCCCCGGCCCCGTCTGGTGGAGATGGCCGAGCGGATCGCCGAACGCGGCTACCTGGTGCTTACGCCCCACCTGTTCTACCGGGCCGGCCGGGCGCCGCTGTTCGACCTGTCGCGGCTCGGCGAGGCCGACCAGCGGGGTGCCCTCTTCGAGAAGATCGTGCCGCTGATCGGGGCGTTGACCCGGGAGGTGATCAGCCGGGACACCGGGGCGTTCCTGGACTTCCTGGCCGCCCGCGACGACGTCCGGCCGGGTCCGGTGGCGATCACCGGCTACTGCATGGGCGGAACGAACGCGCTGTGGGCCATCGAGGCGTACCCGGACCGGATCGCCGCCGTTGCCAGCTTCCACGCCGGACGGGTCGTCACCGACGCGCCGGACAGCCCGCACCTGGGCGTCGGCGCCATCACCGGCGAGCTGTACTTCGGGCACGCCGACGCGGACCAGTCCATGACGCCCGAGCAGATCGCCACGCTGGAGAAGGCGCTCGACGCCGCGGGCGTGCGCTACCGCTCCGAGGTGTACGAGGGCGCCCACCACGGCTTCACGATGGCCGACACCCCCATGTACCACGAGGAGGGCACCGAACGGCACTGGGTGGCCCTGTTCGACCTGCTGGACCGCACCCTGCCGGTGGACTGACCCGGGCCTACCCGGAGGCCCGGGCTGCGTCCCTGCCGGTCAGGGGCGCAGCAGCACCGGGCCGGCGTCGACGCGGACACGGAACAGCCCGTACGGCTTGCGTCGCAGGTCCTGGCCCCGCTGGTACTGCGGCTGCCGGTGCAGTTGGTTCGCCGTCACGTACAGGTACCCGTCGGTCGCCACCGACATCGTGTCCGGCCAGAGCAGCCGCGGGTCGTGCACGAAGGTCTCGTACTCGCCGTCCGGGAGCCGCCGCAGCACCGCGTTGTGCTCGTACGAGGTGAAGTAGAGCCGCCCCTTGTCGTCGGACTCCAACCCGTCCGACCCGGTGCCCTTGTCCCCCTCGTCGACGACCGTCGCGGCGACCGCCTCCTGGGTTACCGACGGGTCCGCCAACGCGTCGGCCGAGACGCTGTGCAGGTGTCGGGACATCAGCGGGGAGTAGTACAGCCGGGCGCCGTCCGCCGAGATGGCGATGCCGTCGGAGCCCATCGCCAACGGCTTCGACGGCCCGTCAGGCGGCTGGTTCATCAGCGGACGGCCCTCGACGAACGGACGGAAGGTCGTCACCGGGTCCGCCTTCGTGGACGGGTGGTCGTGCAGCCGCCGCCAGGAGGCCCCGCTGGCCAGGTCCACCACGATGATCCCGTTCGGCCCGGAGTCCGTCGAGTCGGTGATGTAGGCGACCCCGGCCTCGCCCTTGCGCAGGTCGAACCGCACGTCGTTCAGGTACGTCGTCGAGGGCGCCACGTCCTGCGGAAAAGTGATCACCTGGGCCACCGTGTCGGTGTCCAGGTCGATCCGGACCAGCTTCGGCCCACCCGGCTTCGTCGGCTGGAATTTCGGGCTGCCGGTGTCCACCACCCACAGCCGGTCCGCCGGGTCCACCACGATGCTCTGCACGGACACGAACGCGCCCGCGTCGTCGACGCCGGATGGGCTGTTCCACGCCTGATCGGGGTAGGGCACCTCCTGGCCGTCGCGCAGCTCGACCACGCTGACGTGCGGGTCGTCGCTCCACTGCGGGAAGTTGATGAAGATCCGACCCTGGTGCGAGACGCTCACCCCGGTCGGCATCGGCCCGGTGAACGTGTGCACCAGCTCCAGTTCGCCGAGCGGCTCGTCACCGACCGGCCCGTTCACGCCGCACGTCCCATGGTGCTCATCGTCCAGCCCCCCTGATGGTCGACCCACTGCCGCTTCCGGCGTGGCTATTCCCGCCCCGGCGTCCGATATGCCTCCGCCGTGCTGCTCGCTGCTCGGGCTGCCAGGCTGCTCGGGCTGCCAGGCTGCTCGTGCCGCCGGGCTGCTCGTGCGGCTCGTGCGGGCCGTTCGGGGGCGACCCGCGCCGGGTTGTGTCAGGCGGCGCGGGCGTACGAGATCGGCAGGCCGGGCACGGCGACGTCGACCGCGAGCAGCGCGCCGTCCGTGGGACCGGCCGGCGTGAGGCCGATCGAGGCGGTGCCGATGAAGAGTCGCCGCAGGTCGGAGCCGCCCAGGCAGATGCCGGTCGGCTGGACCGCCGGTAGCCGGATCTCCCGGTCCAGGGTGCCGTCGGGCCGGTAGCGGCGGACGGCCGAGCCGCCCCACAGCGCGATCCAGAGGTGGTCCGCCGCGTCGACGGTCATCCCGTCCGGGCTGCCCTCGCCCGCTGCGAGTCGCACGAACGGCGCCCGCCCGTGCAGGTCGCCGGTGGCCGGGTCGACGGCGAACCGGTCGATCGCGCCGCGCGGCGTGTCCGCCAGGTACATGGTGGTGCCGGTGGCGTCGAAGGCCGGCCCGTTCGGGATGGACAGGCCGGTCACCGCGGGCACCGGTGCCGTGCCTGGGTCGAGCCGGTACAGCGTGCCCCCGCCGGGGCCGCCGGCGTACGTCATGCTGCCGGCCCAGAAGCGGCCGTGCGGGTCGGCGACCGCGTCGTTCATCCGGGTGGGCTCGGGCGCGTCGGCCACCAGGTCGGCGACCGGCCGGGGTTCACCGGCGGCGGGCAGCACGGCGATGCCCGTGCCGGCGGCGGCCAGCCAATCGCCGGGCCGGTCGGCCACCGGGGCGACCGCGCCGAGCGGAACGTCGAGGCGGCGCAGCTCGCGTAGTGGGCCGGGCCGGTCGCCGCCGGTCTCCAGCAGGCGCCCGGCCAGCAGGTCGACGAGGACCAGCCGGTTGTCGACCCAGCGTACCCCCTCGCCCAGCTCCAACCGCTCCGCGTTCCAGACGGTCGGTTCGGTCAGCTCCATCTCGCGCCTCCTGCGGCTCTCCAGCGGGTCCGTGGCGTTGCCGCCGACCGCCGGTCAGCGGACCGTACCGCGCATCTCCACCGTCCACGCTCCGGTAGCGGGCATGGTTGCCGGTCCGGGGTCGGCCGTTGGCGCGGGTTGGCTCATGTACGCCGGTGGTAGTGGTTGCGTCGGGGAATCTGCTCGGGATCAAGCCAGGCGGGTGGAACGAAGACCGGCTGGCCATCACCGCCGAGCCGGACGTTCCAGTCGCTGTGGTGGATGTGGCGGTGATGGTGGCCGCAGAGGAGGACGGCGTTGTCGAGGCTCGTGGCGCCGCCGTCGGCCCAGTGTCGGATGTGGTTGAGTCGGCCCGGGGCGCGGTGGCGGCGTTGCCGCTGCTCCGTTTCCCCGGGCCGCTCTCCGAACCCGGCGTGCGACTTTCACCG
>NZ_JBICTE010000057.1:0-15574 GCF_043197485.1 Micromonospora sp. NPDC049102
CTCGATCCATGCCTGTCCATCGAATGAGCCAGGCTCATCGATCGGACCCACTGTGCGACACGCCCGACCCACCCACAAAACAAACGCGCTCTGAGGGCGGCATCCCCACAACCGTAGTCGTGAACGGCCGCGGACGGACCAGCGAGCTGCACCAGTACCGAGGTGACAGCCCCACAGGTCCGGCCGACGTCACCCGGTACACCTATACCCCGGCCGGATCGCTGGAGACTGTCACTGACCCGGCCGGCAACGTGTGGCGCCACCACTACAACCAACGGAACCTGCAGTCGCTCGTCGAAGACCCCGACGCGGGGGACAGTACCTACGAATATGACGCGCTGGGCCAGCTCAAGGCCACGACTGACAGCCGCGGCAACAAGTTGTCCTACGTCTACGACGCCATCGGCCGCAAACTAGAGGTGTGGAGCGGTGACGCCGCCACCGGGACCAAGCAGGCCGCCTGGTTCTACGACAGCACCGGCAACAAGGGACAGCTGTACTACAGCCAACGCATCGCCGGCGGCCAGAACTACTTCACCATCATCCAAAGCCGCGACCAATTGTATCGGCCTACCAAGACCCGCTACAGCTTCCCCTCCGGCGGCGTAGGTACCCAGCTCGGCAAGTCATACGACTTCTCGACCGCCTACAATACCGATGGCACGCTGCAGTCTACGGGAATGCCCGCGGTTGGATCCATCATGGCAGCGGAGGCTGTGGTCACGACCTACGACAACCTCCTACGACCCACGACCTTGACAGGTTCCAGCAGCTATGTCACGGCAACCTCGTACGGCAACACCGGCCAGCTTCTGCAGGCGGAACTCTACACAGGCGGCACCGGTAAGAAAGCCTGGCTGACCTACGACTACGAGCGCGGAACCGGCCGGTTGAGCAACTCCAAGGTGGATCGGCAGGGCGTGTCCAGCGGTGACATGAACGCGAACTACCAATACGACCCGGCGGGTAACGTGAAGTCCATCTCGGACGCGCCCACTGGTGGCACCCGCGATGTCCAATGCTTCGCCTACGACCACTTGCAACGTCTCTCGGAGGCATGGTCGACCGACAGCACGACCAAAACCTGTGCCGAGGGTGCCTCCCAGACCGGCGTCGGAGGCCCTGCGCCTTACCATCACTCCTGGACGTTCGACGCAGCTGGCAACCGCGACACCGAGACTCTTCACTCCGTTGCGGGGGCTGACGACATTAAGCGGGACTACACGTATCCAGCACAAGGGGCCGGGCAGAATCAGCCCCACGCTCTCAGTGAGGTCGAGGAAACCGGCCCGACCGGAAGTCGTACTTATCGATACGCATACGACGCCGCCGGCAACACCAAATGCCGACCCAACACCACGGCAGCGAATATCTGCACTGATGGTGGCCAATCGGCTCATCAGGTGTTGGCTTGGGACTCTGAGGGTCACCTTGCCGCTACTGCGCCGGCGGGCGAGCAGGCGACAACTTACCTCTATGACGCGGACGGCAGCCGTATCGTCCGCAAGGGCCCCAGCGGCACCACCCTGTACCTGCCGGGCATGGAGGTTGCCCAAACCGGTGCAAGCTTGACCGCTATCCGCTACTACGACTTTGCGGGCCGGACGGTTGCTGTCCGCAATGGCAGCGGTGTCTTCTTCCAGGCGACGGATCACCATAACACTGCGACCTGTACTATCAACGCCAGCACCGGAGCTATCGCGTGGCGACGAACCACGCCTTACGGCACTACAAGAGAAGCCGCACTTCCGACTTTCTGGCCGGACACGCGCGGGTTTCTCGGGGGAGTGCAGGACGGTACGGGCCTTACCCACCTCGGTGCCCGTGAGTACGACCCAACAATCGGTAGGTTCGTCTCCGCCGATCCATTGATCGATCCGAACAATCCAAGCGATCTCGGTGGTTACGCTTACTCGCGAAACAGTCCAATCACGTCCGCTGATCCCAGCGGTCTTGTCCCGTGGGATGACTACCATGTCCCTGGAGCCAATAGTGGCACTGGATACAAGGCACTCACTCAGGTTAGCAGCACCAGCGCAATCTACGTCGACCAAAATGGCTATCCACACTTCCAGCGGCCGAAGGGGAAGACGGTTCATGAGTCGGAGGCCAAGGCGGTAGAGTTTCTCAACAAAGATTTGCAGCGTTCGGGTGAATACTACGATCCGAAGACGGGAACCGGTTCCCGGTACATCCTCCAGGATGACAACGCGGAGGCACAAAGGCTGAAGGGTGCCGTGACGCTACCCTCCGGTGAAGTAACTGTTGCGGGAACGACTGCTGACGCGATCAAAGTGTCGTGGATTGATGGCAAGATAGTCAGTGTTGATTCCTATGACTTCACCACTCAAGCAATCGGTGAAGAAGAGCTTGGTGCAAAGACGGTCGTCAACAAGATGCGTACCGACGACGGGTCGGGGGCGAAGCGGCAGACGCAATACGTTGTCTTCGTCGCAAAAGACGACAAGCAGGCGGCGGACATGCGGCAGAGGTTGGCCGGAAATCCGAATGCCCGGGTTATCAATCCAACGACGGGGTTCGACACCGGCGAGATGCACAGCAAGACTCACGCGGCCGCAATTTCCGCTGCGCGGGCTCGCGCGGTGGCGCCCCGAGGGCCGGTCGGAGACACCCGAGTTCGCGGAGGCCGTGGTGGGGCTGGCCGGGGAATGGGAGCTCTCGGCGTGGTAGGAGAACTCTACGATATTTATAAAGCGGGCGAAGCCTTCAGTGATCCAGAGAAGGGGGATGAATATCTGTGTGAGTTCGGATACACCGGATATTGCCCCATGCCTCCGGGTCTGGATGGTTGAGAGAAAGTACGACGCAATAATGGCAAGCGAAAGCCGATTGCGGCCATGATAGTGATTGGGGGGTTGCGGTGAGCGTGCTAGGGGATCTTGCGCGGCTTAGCATAGGCGAGTTGGAAGAGATTCGTCGTTTGAGAGTCGCGGATGCATACGACCGGCTTGCGGACTTCGATCCGGTACGCCGCCTGGACCTGGATCGGGATTGGAGGAGGCTCGCCGCACTCATGGATGCTGCGGACTTTCCCATCAATCCCATCACCGGTGGATCGCTCTTTCCAGACGAGCGCAGGGCATGGGGAGACGAAATTCGCTCACGGCACTTAAACGTAGACGAGGTCGCGCAAGGGGCTGAGTGCCTGAATCGAGTGTCTTTTGATCTCCTGGTGCCGCATATGCGGGCCGTGCTCGAGGCGGAGGATGGCCAACACGTCGACCTTGACCCAAGCTCCCCCGACTACCTGAAATCGATCGCTTTGATGGAGGGGAGCCGCATCACGATCCCTGACGAGGTAGTGCACGATGCTGCGCAGGTCGTGGGCGAAAGGTATCACCGTTTGGTAGCCTTCTTTGATGCAGCCGCCCGCCATAACCAATGTACCGTCTTCTGGGCTGGCTGAAACCGGCGCATGATCCAACACTAGCGTCGGATGCGCACCACTTATTCGAGGCAGATGCGGCATCAGGTCAGCAAAGAGCCTGGTGCCGCATCTGCGCCGCTGTATTGAGAGCGCGCGTTTGGAATGTGGGCCGGTCGACTGTGTCGCACAGTGGGTCCGGTCGCTGGACGCACTCGGTCGGTAGGCAGGCATGGATCGAGTGCGGCGCTACCCGTCTGACCCGATGCTAGTGGGGGAGCATCGAGCCGATGCTGCCTTCTCCGAGTGCGTGGGCAGATCGGGGAAGTATCCATCGTTGTGCATCCGCGTCGCTGGGCCGTGCAACGGAGCCTGGCCCGGCTCACCGCCCACCGCCGCCTGGACCGCGACTATGGGACCTACCCCGAGCGCGTCAGAGGCCATGATCCGAGGGGCGGCCCTTCGGCGGCATGCTTCGCGGTGTCTCACCCGAGGCGAAGCAGCCATCCGCCGGCGACGCCGCATCGTCAACACCTCCGACTGACAGGGATGCAGAGCGGGCTGTGGGTCTTGCTTCGCACCATCCGCCTCGTTTGGATCGACAGCGGCTACACTGGCCGGCTCGTCGAGGCTGGGCGCGCCCCACCTCGCGTGGATCGTATGGATCGTCGCGAACTCTGCCGGGCAGACCACCCTCATCGTCCTGCACCGCCACAGGGCCGTTGAGTGCACCTTCTCCTGGACCAACCGCTGTCGATGCGGCTGCGGGAGCCAGCGCTGGGGCCATTTACAGCAATGGCTCCCGCACCTGACGACCGGTCGACGATCGGCGGCCCGTGGCGAGCCCGGGGGAAGCAGGTTGGGAGCAGCGGGGTGTCCTGAACGGCCTTGAACTGCGT
Source organism: Micromonospora sp. NPDC049102 (assembly GCF_043197485.1). Lineage (NCBI taxonomy): Bacteria > Bacillati > Actinomycetota > Actinomycetes > Micromonosporales > Micromonosporaceae > Micromonospora > Micromonospora sp. NPDC049102. The sequence goes on from NZ_JBICTE010000057.1 coordinate 4,285, forward strand.
CCAACGGCGTCGCACCGCGCTAAGCTGCACCCACCCCTGCCAGCGCCGCTCTGACCGCGGCCGGCGGCGCCGCGCCCCGGGGGCAGTTTCGCCTCCCAACCCAGCCCGTTGGCCTCACTGGACAGCCTGGCCACGATCATCGAATCTATCTGGGGACACGAATTCGTACGCTGACAGACGGCCCCTTCGGCGAATCCGGAGAGCAATCACCGCAGCTAGAGTTGCGCGAGCTTCAGAGTTGCGCTGAGCGCCATCGTCGGTGGGGCAATGGTTCGTGTCGCCCCACCGACACGAACCCCTTGCTCGTGGTGCGAGTCGCGCCGAGCAGGCGCACGCTGTTTCCTGGTGACGGCACGTCCCCGATGGTGGGGGAGCGGGCGCGGTGGGACCCCGTGCTGTCCTCTCGGCCTGCCCCCCGTTTACCCCCCGAAAACCCCCGGCTGCCGTTGACAACCAGTGACAAGAAGCGACCACTGCTTGATCGTGTCTGTGCAGCCTAACGCCCTTGGTTGACAATCAATGAGAAGCTCGACTTGGTCACGGATGGTAACAAGGGGTCGTCGGTTCGAATCCGGCCGTCCCGACAGCACGAAAAGCGGCCGTCGACCGGGATGTCCTCCCTGGTCAACGGCCTCCAATTCGTATGGGCGCGGATACGCGACTCTACGCGCGGGGTTCGGCCGCCCATCCGCCGGACGAGCGGCCGAACCCCGCCGGTGCGTCAGCTGCCGGCCGGCGCGGGGAAGGTGGGGACCGCAGCGGGACGCCGCCGCCGCGACACCGCGCCCACTACGACGTCGATGACGAGGAACGCCAGCAGGGTGAGCCCGAACAGCGGCAGCGCCCAACCGATCGCCGCGATCACTGGTACGCCGATCAGCAGTGACCAGAGGGGCAGGCTCCGGACACCGCCGCGGGCCGGCGTGGTGCCGGCGAGAGAGCGTCGGTCGGTGCGGGTGGGTCGGCGTTGCCACCACATGCGGTAGCCCCAGACGATGACGCAGAGCAGCCCGAGGGCGAGCGCCGCGAGCAGGATCTGGTTGACCGGTCCGAAGAGGATGCCCATGTGGGCCTGGATGCCGAGGCCGCTGAGTTGGGCCAGCAGGGACCAGTCGGCGAAGTCGCTACGGGCGGTGATCGTACCCGTGGCGGGGTCGACGGCGACCCGGTCCTTGGCGATGGGCCAGGTGTTGTCGACCTGCGTAACGGTCCAGGCGGAGCCCGGCTCCGCCGCCGGGGCGATCTCGACCGGGCCGGAGAGACCCGCGGCGCGGGCGGCCGTCGACACCTGGTCGAAGATTGCCGACACGACGACCCCGCCCGCTGCGGCGGCACCGTGCTCGTGGCCGCCTTCGGCCGCGGCTGGTACGGCCGGATCGGTGGTGAGGCTGGTGGAGATTTCCGGAGCGCGGGCCTGTAGCGCGTCGAGGCCGGCGCCGAAGTTCGCCCCGGCGTAGCGGGACCAGGTCAGTCCGGTGGCGGAGAGGAACAGCAGGCCGACGGTGAGCCAGATGCCGGTGGTGGCGTGCCAACCCCGGGTGCGACGGACGCCCTTGCCGGCGGACAGGTCCGGCACGAGCAGGTGTCGGGCGGTGGCCCGGTTGGCGCTGCGGCGGCGCCACCAGAGGATGACGCCGCCGAGCGCGATCACCCACAGCCAGCTCGCGGCCAGTTCGGAGTAGTGCCGACCCACCACGCCCAGGTGCAGGTTGCGGTGCAGGTCGTCCAGCCAGGTGGTGGCCGGGGTGGAACCGAACCACGTGGTCAGTTGGCCCTTGACCTGCGCCGTGTACGGGTCGACGTAGACGGTGTGCTGCTTCTCGCCGAGCTCTGGCAGGGAGAACGTGACCCGGGTGCTCTGGTCGCCGTCGCCGGACTGCACGATGGCGATGCTGCCGTCGGGATGCGCGTTGCGTGCCGTTCCGATCTGCTCCGCCAGCGGCAGCGGACGGTCGCCCACCTGGGCGACGGTCAGTTGGTCGCCGTAGAGGATGGCGTCCAGTTGTGGGGTGGTGGTGTAGGCCAGCCCCGTCAGTGCGGCGACCACGAGGAAGGGGGCGACGAGGATGCCGGCGTAGAAGTGCAGCCGCAGCAGCAGCGCGCCGAACGGGGAGGCGCGTCGGGCCGGTCGGGCTGGCGTATTGGCGGCTGTGGTGGGTTCCGGCGTCGGCGCGCCGGACAGTTCGGTGAGAGACATGGTCATCCGATCGGAATTGGCGAGAAGCACCCAGGGGGTGTTCCTCCTGCTGGCATGGTCGCCCGGTGGTTCGTCGCGTCAGCTCCGGCCTCGTGAGGTAGTCGGCCAGATGGCCCCGGCGGTTCCCGGGAATGTGGCGGACCAGGATGGCTGCCGGGGGTCAGTGCTGGTCGGGCCCGGACGTGCTGCGTGGGTCGGACTCCGCACGCCCCGCTGCGGCGAGGAACGCGTTGTAGCGGGCGAGGTCGTCCTCCTCGCCGGTGGCGGCCGCCCGGTCGGCCGCCCGGTGGAGGCGGACCTGTTCACGCTGGTCAGCGCGAATCCACTGGCGAATCAGAACGATCATGACGACGACGGCGGGCAGTTCGCCGAACGCCCAGGCGATGCCGGCGCCGAGCTTCTGGTCGGTCAGCAGCGACGATGCCCAGGCGGGGTGCACAGCGACATACCAGTCGGGGGCGATGAGGGATTTCCCGCTCCGGCGGCGTGACCGGTGAAAGCCGGCGGAAGCACGGCGACCAGCGCCAGGATCGAGACCGTCGCGGCGAGCCCTCGGGACACCCCGACGCGTGCCAGCAGCGCCACGGTCAGGGCGAGCCCGGCCTGCAACATCAGCGACTGGCCTTGCGAGATCGTGGTGGCGAAACTGACCACGGTCGCGGGCTTGAGCGTCCCCAGCGGTTGCCCGAGCAGGTCGGAGACCGTCAGTACAGTCAGCGTCAGTGCCGCGATCGTCCATCCGAGCGCGGCGAGGCTCGCTCGCCGCAGGAGCAGGTAGCCGTGGGGCGAGACGCTGCGTTCGTCGCCGGGCAGCAGAAACGCGCCGGCCACCGCCATGCCGACGGTGAGGGTGCCGAGGCCGTTCGAGAGCAGCCGGATGACCGGCAGGGCCCATGTCGTTGCCGGTCCCGCGTCCGGCAGGCCGGGTATCGCGGCGGTGAGGGCACCGCCGACCCGCAGGCCGGGCAGCAGCAGAGCGAGGCCACCGGCACCGACGGCGGCAGAGCCCAACCAGGGGTACGCCCCGGGTGCCGCGCGGTACGCGTTGCGGGAGTGTGCCGCGGAGGTCGCCGGCGCCTCGAAGGTGGTCCGGGTGTTATCAGGATCGTCGGAGGCGAGCTGCCGGGAATCTGTGTCGGACACGTGTTGACCTTGACCTCTGAATCAATGAAGTGACACGACCGCACGCGTGCGGTTCGGTCGTCGACGCTTCGCCAGCAGCAGCCGGGGCGACGATCGAGCGTCGCGGTGAGCCGAAAGGGCCGGTAGTACGGTCCTCCGATGGTTGCTCTTGCTCGTTGGTCGGTCGCTACGCAGGAAAGTTCCAGGCGGGCGGGCAATCGCCGTCAAGCGGTCAAAACGGCGGACGGTCCGCGCATTGGCCGGCCTTTTCGTGCAGGTCATGCCGCTGGGCCGCGCTGACCGGCCCACACCGGGGGTTCGCCGAAGTACACGGTCGGGCAGCCCGTTACCAACCTGACGTCGCCCCGAGATGCTCTCCCTGATCGCACGCACCCAACCGGGGCCGTTCCTGCCCCGGACCGTCGAACTCGGCACCTATCTGGGCCTTCGACGGGACGGGGCACTCGTCGCGATGGCTGGCGAGCGGCTGCACCCGCCGGGCTGGACCGAGATCAGCGCGGTCTGCACCGCCCCTGAGGTCCGCGGTCGGGGCCTGGCAACCCGGCTGGTCCAGGCCGTCGCGGCCGGCATCTGCGCCTGGGGGTGAGCGGCCCTTCCTGCACGCGGCCGCCAGCAACCCCTCGGCGATCCGGCTGTACGAATCGATCGGTTTCACGCTGCGGCGCCACACCACGTTCCGCGCTGTCCGCGTGCCGGATCGGCTCCCGGCAGATCGTCGGTCCACGGTCTGATCGGGTCGGGCCCCGCACCATCACGAAACCTCACGGCTACGGGCTGCTCGAAGCCGAGCGTTCGAGCCGCCTCGGCGAGGATCTTCTGCGGGCCGTGATGTCCCCTCAGCTCGACGCGCCGGTGAGCTGCCGCCACGCCGCGCGACGCAGCGCCTGCTGCGCCGGATCGGCAACCGGTGCTGCCGCCAACAGCCGTGACGTGTACGGGTGCCGGGGGGCGCGTAGCACATCGTCGGCCGGACCCTCCTCCACGACCCGGCCGCGATGCAGTACCGCCACCCGATCCGCGAGCTGCTCGACCACTGCCAGGTCGTGGCTGATGAACAGGCAGGAGAAACCGAAGTGGCCCTGTAGCGACCGAAGCAGTTCCAGGATCCGCGCCTGCACCGACACGTCCAAAGCACTGGTGGGCTCGTCCGCGATCAACAAGGCCGGGTTCAAGGCGATGGCGCGGGCGATGGCCACCCGCTGCCGTTGCCCACCCGACATCTCGTACGGATGGCGGTCGTGCAGGCGCGACGGCAGCCCGACCGCGTCCAACAGTTCGTCGACGCGGTGGCGTTGCGCGTCCGAGCGCAGATCGGTGTGCAGCGACAACGGTTCGGCGATGCTCGCGCCGACCGTCCGGCGGGGGTTCAGGGACGACGCAGGATCCTGGAAGACGATGCCGAGCTGAGAGCGGAACGTGCGCAGTTCACGGCGGGAGGCGCGCCCCACGTCGATGCCAGCGACGGTCACCGTGCCGGCAGTCACCGGTACGAGGCCGGCAATCGCCCGGCCGAGGGTCGATTTGCCGGAGCCGGACTCGCCCACCAGGGCCACCAGTTCGCCCTGGTCGATGTGGAACGAGACGTCATCCACCGCCCGGACCGGCCGGCCGCGCCGCTTTCCCGGATAGTCGACGACGACGTTGCGGAGAAGCACGACGGGGTTCGTGCCGGCCGACATGTCGAGCGGTCGTGGCTCGTTCGCCCATGGCGTCGCCGGTTCAGGCCGGGCAAGCCGCAGCTCCGGCAACGTGGGTACGGCGTGCAGCAACGCCTGGGTGTACTCGTGCCGGGGCGCGGCGAAGAGTTCAGCGGCGGGCGCCTGTTCGACGACCTGACCGTCGCGCAGCACCACCACGTCGTCGGCGACGTCCGCCACCACGCCCATGTCGTGCGTGATGAGGAGGACGGCCATGTCGAGTCGGGTGCGCAGGTCACGGAGCAGGTCGAGGATGCCAGCCTGAACGGTCACGTCCAGAGCGGTGGTCGGCTCGTCGGCGATCAGCAGCAGCGGGTCACAGCTGATGGCCATCGCGATCATCGCTCGCTGGAGCTGGCCACCGGAGAGCTCGTGCGGGTACGACCGCGCCACTCGTACGGGGTCGTCCAGACCGACGGTCGCGAGCAACTCCAGAACCCGAGCGTTGGCGGCAGAGTGTCGCACCGGGCGGTGTGCCCGTATCGCCTCGGCGACCTGGTCACCGATGGTGAAGACCGGGTTGAGCGCGGTCATCGGCTCCTGGAAGATCGTGCCGACCCGGCCGCCGCGCACCTCCCGCAGCAGGCTCGGCTCGGCACCGATCAGCTCGGCGCCGTCGAGGGTGATGCTGCCGCTGACCCGGGCGGTGGCGGGGAGCAGGCCCAGGGCGGCCATTGCGGTGACGCTCTTGCCTGACCCGGACTCGCCGACCAGGGCGAGGACCTGCCCGCGGTGCAGCTCGAAGGACGCGTCGTGAACGGCTGCGTGCGTGTCGCCATCGGCCTCGAACGTCACGGCCAGCCCGGCCACCGCGAGCAGCGGTGACCGGGTGGCCTTCGCGAGGTGTGGCTCCGGAGGGGAGGCCGTCATCCCTGCTTCAGCGATACCTTCAGGTAGTTCGGATAGGCCGGGAAGGCGGGCACGAAGAAGTTCTGCACCTTCGACCCGTGCAGGAACGAGTTCTTCGTGTAGGTCAGCGGCACGATCGGCGCGTCCTGCAGGATGCGCTTGTCGGCCTGTGCCCACAGGGCCTGTGCCTTCGTCGGGTCGGTCTCGGCCGTGGCCTGTCCGATGAGCGCGTCGACCTCGGGCTGGGAGTAGCGGGCGCTGTTGTAGCCACCGCCGCCGATCTCGGTGGACGCGAACAGCGGCTGGATGTTGCCGTTGGCGCTGGGGAAGTCCGGCTGCCAGCTGGCGACTGTCAGGTCGTAGTCGGCCTTGTCGCCGGTCACCTCGGCGGTCCAGGCGTCCTCGTCGACCGGCTTGATCGTCACCGTGATGCCCACCCGCTGCAGCCCCTGCTGGATGGCCTGGGACTTGGCGAGGTTCGGCTGGTCGTTCTCGGACAGGAGCGTGAGGTTCAGGGACGTCTGCCCCGCCTCGGTGAGCAACTGCTTGGCCTTGGCGACATCGCCCGACGGGTCGGCCGGGTAGAGGTTGTAGTCGACCCGCCCGGCGATGCCCGGGGTGATCAACGTGCTGGCCAGGTCGCCGCCGATGGCACCGCCGGAGGCGACCTGGTAGGCGCGCTTGTCCACGGCGTACTGGATGGCCTGGCGGACCTTGACGTCCTTCAGCGGCCCGCGCTGGGTGTTGAGTGCCAGGTACGAGAGCGCGCCGGCCTCCGAGGTGACCAGCCGCTGCTTCGCGCTGGCGTTCTGCTCGATCTGCGCGAGCTGGGCGGGCGCCACGAACCCGGCGCCGAAGGCCGAGCGGTCGTCACCGGAGTCGGCGATCAGGCGCTGCGACTGGACCGTGGTGTCCTGGCCGAGTTGGAAGACGATGTTGTCGGGTCCGGCGGTGCGGACCTGGTCGGTGGTGGCGTCCCAGTTCGGGTTGCGGGAAAGTTTCACCGAGACACCCTGCTGGTACGACTCGACCTGGTAGGGGCCGGACGCGACCGGATTCTGGGTGTACTTCTGCGGGTCGTCCTTCGCCTTCGGTACCGGCGCGAACGCCGGCATGGAGACGATCCAGGGCCAGTCGCCGTACGCCGTCTTGAGGTGGAAGACGAGGGTCTTCGCGTCCGGGGTGTCGATCGAGGCCAGGTCCGCTCCGGAATACGGCCCCTTGTACTCGGCGCCGCCCACGAGCAGGCTCTTGTGGTAGCCGAGGCCGCCGGAGAGTTCGGGCGCGAAGGAGCGCTCGATGCCGTACTTGACGTCGCCGGCGGTGATCGGGGACCCGTCGGAGTACTTGAGCCCGTTCTTCAGCGTGAAGGTCCAGGTCTTGCCGCCGTCGGTGGTCTTGCCGGTGTCCGTGGCCAGATCCGGGACCACCTGCGCGGTCTTGCCGGGCTGGACGTCCCAGGTGGTGAGCCGGCGCAGGACGAGGCCCAGGGTGGTGATGGCCAGGTTCTGGCTCTTGGCGGGGTCGAAGTTGATGTCGCTGGCGGCGTTGAGGATGGTCAACGTGCCACCCTTCTCGTTGCCCCCGGCCGATCCGTCGGCGTCCGGCGTGACGTCCGGGTTCGCGTTGCAACCAGCCAGGGCGAGTACGACTGCGAGCGCGAGTGCGCTGCGTCTTGTCATCAGTGCCTTACCTTTCGATGATTGGCGCATCAGGACGCCACTCTTGGATCGAGGACGCCGTAGACCAGGTCCACGATGAAGTTCGCGAGGATGATGAGGAACGCGGAGAACAGGGTGACCCCGATGATCAGCGGAAGGTCGACGTTGCCGACCGCGTCCAGTAGCAGGGCGCCCAGCCCGGGCATGCTGAAGACCCGCTCGGTGATGACCGCGCCGCCGAGCAGCGACCCGAGGTCGAGCCCGAAGACGGTGACCACCGGGACGAGGACGTTGCGCAGGGCGTGCCGACCGACGACCCGCCGTTCCCGCAGCCCTTTGGCGCGAGCCGTGCGGATGTAGTCCTCGCCCAGCACGTCGAGCATCTGACCCCGGGTCAGCCGGGCGTAGACCGCCGCGGAGATCAGGGCAAGCACGCACCAGGGCAACACCAGGTGCCACAACCAGCCCACCGGATCCTCGGTCAGCGGCACGTACCCGTTGACGGGCACCATGTTGAGGGTGAAGCCGAACAGCAGGATGCCGAGCAGGCCGGCCAGGTAACTGGGAGCGGAGACACCGATCGTGGAGAACGTCATCGCTGCCCGGTCGATGGCGGTGCCCCTGCGGACGGCCGCGACGACTCCGGTGCCGACGCCGATGATCAGCCACAGCACGGCAGCGCCGACGGCGATGGAGAAGGTGACCGGGATGCGTTCCAGGATGAGGTGGGTGACCGACTCGTTCAGCTGGAATGAGTACCCGAAGCATGGCGCCGCGCAGTGCACGGCGGCAGCTCCGGTGCCGAAGGTGCGGCCGGTGACGATCCCGCCGAGGAACGCCACATATTGCTGCGCCCAGGGCTGGTCGTAGCCCATGAAGGCGCGGGCGTCGGCGAGCCGTTCAGGTGTGCAGGGTCGTCCGCACGAGAGCTGCGCCGGATCACTGGGCAGCAGGACGAACACCGCGTACGTGATCAGACTGATCACGAGCAGCGTGACGATCATGCTGAGGAGGCGTCCGGAGACCAGCCGGAGGAGTCTCATCGCCGCAGCCCCCGCGTCTTCGGGTCGAACGCGTCGCGCAGGCCGTCGCCGAGCAGGTTGAAGGCCAGCGTGGCGAGGAAGAGCGCCCCGCCGGGAAATACCAGGAACATCGGGTCGGTCTGGACCCAGCCGATCGCGTCGCCGATCGAGCGACCCCACGCCGGGGTCGGCGGCGGTACCCCCACGCCGAGGAAGGAGAGGGCAGCCTCGGCACCGATCATCGACGGGATCGTGATGGTGGCGTAGACGATGATCGTGGCGGTGAGGTTGGGGAGCAGTTGCCGCACGAGCAGGTGCCAGCCACCGGCGCCGAGCGCAGTCGATGCGACCACGAAGGTGCGCCGCTTCAATGTCAGCGTCTGGCCACGGACCACGCGCGCGATCGAGGGCCAGCCGAAGATCGCGAGCACGCCGACGAGGAGCAGCGGCTTCGGGAGGCTGGTCGGGGCGATCGCGCCGAGCGCGATCACGAAGATCAGGTACGGGAAACCGAGCAGAACGTCGATGGTCCGGGTGACGATGCGGTCGTACCAGCCGCCGTAGAAGCCGGCGGTGAGGCCGACGACCACTCCGAGCAGCACCGAGACGGTGGTGGCCCCGGCGCCGACGAGGATCGAGGTCCGGGCGCCGTGTACCACGATCGCGAACAGGTCGCGCCCGGTCATCGGTTCCACCCCGAACCAGTGCTGGGCGCTGATTCCGCCGCCGAAGCCCTTCGGCGCTCCGGAGTCAGACAGGGCGTCAAGGTCGTACGTGTAGGGGTCCTGACCGGCGATCGCGCTGAACAGTGGGGCGGCGGCCGCGACGACGAGGAAGAGGGCCACGCCGCCGGCTCCGCCCAGCGCCCAACGGTCGGCGGCCAGACGGCGCCAGAGGTGGCGGGCAGCTGTGCTGCGGGCCGGGCTTGGTGGTCGGGTCGGAGCCGGCGGCGCGAGATGAGTGTCGGCGGACACGTTGGTTCCTTACGGGGTCCAGGGGTGGGTGGGCCGGGGAGCTCAGCGCTCCCGGCAACACTTCCTGCCCACGCTGACCCCTCTCGGTGCTCGTTCCGGTAGCTGGAGACCGGTTACCGGTCGATGCCACACCGCGCGGCTCGGCAGCCGCAGCGACCATGTTCCGTGAGCCGCGCCGGGAAAATCCAGGACTAGAGACCTATAACACAGACCGGATTAGTAGGGAATTATCGAGCTCCCCGTTCAACCTGGCCGGCCCACGTCAGCCTCTCGGTCACCTCCTTGGACGCGGATACGGTCGTCAGCTGGTTCGGGATGTACCAGAGGAACTCGAGGCTCATCGGAGGGTCTCCCCGCTTCGGGGGCGGAGCGGCGACGGCCGCCTCGCCCCGATGGGTTCGGTCAGCGGAACAACTGTCGTGCGTTGCGGAGCGTGTGCGCGGCCACGTCGCGGCCGAGCCGGACGCCGGCCTCGTCCGCGCTACGGGTGTGGATGCCCGACCACACCCGGGCGTCGACGTTCTCCCTGGTAGGTCGCCGCCAGTCGCGGTAGGTCCGGGTGGCGGCCGGCTGGCTCGGGCTGGTGATGGTGTACGGCTCCCGGGCCTGCGGGCCCAGCAGGGCCGTGAGCACCTGCTCGGCGGCGCCGGAGTAGGTGTTGTGCCCGCTCGGGTAGTCCGGATGCGCCGGCGTCGCGTGCAGGGGCGTCCAGGCCGGATCTCCGCCTGCGCCGGCCCGGATGGCGGTGACCGGTCGCCAGCGCAGGTATGCGTACTTGGCGTCGGAGGTCGCGATCTGGGTGTCGACGAGCGCGACGTGGAAGATGGCCACGAGGCTCGCCCGCTCGGCGACCGGCCCGGTGTACTGCGCGAGCGCGGCGCGCAGGATCCCGGTGTAGAGAGTCAGTGAGGAGCCGAGCCAGAAGGTCGCCGTGTCGGTCTGCTGGGGTGTCCGTACGGCGCTGTCCACAGCCCCGTACGCCCGGACCTCGGCGAGGTCCGCGCGGTAGGGCTCCGAGTTCAGGGCGGGCGGTGGACCGGGCCGGTACCGGTTCGCGTGGTCGAGCAGGAACGGCCGGGCGAAGCGGGTTCCGGCCTGCTGAGCGGGGGAGAAGTCCGGTGGGGTGGGCTGCCAGCTACCCGGGCCCGCTTCGGGGTTCGGATACGCCGGGTTGACGGAGGCGGGGTCGAGCCCGTCGCCCGTCCGTTGGGTCAGCAGCCAGCGTGCCTCGGCGCGGCCGGTGGCCGCACCCTGTTCCTTGGCCCGCCCGTCCGGTACCCGGTCCAGTGTGGTCCGCAGTGCCGAGTCCAGCGCGGCAGCACTGTCGGGGATCAGGGTGCTCAGCGCGGTGTGGACGGCGGACGCGAGCGCGGCGTCGCGGTAGTGGCGGGGGTTTCCGGTGGGCGCGGTCCGGGTGGCGCGCGCGGCGGCGAGCCAGCTGATCGCCCACGCGCGGCTGTTGGCGACCTGCGGCCGTGTGCCGGTGGCGACGGCGGCAGCGGTGGCGTCGTACCACTGAAGAGCGGTTTCGGTCGTCGTGGTGCTGGCGGCGGCCGGCGCGGCGGGTAGGCCGGCGACCAGGACGGCGGCGGCGATCATCGCCACACCGCGGCGCCGGCCGCGAAGGCTCGACAGGGTCATGATGCGGTGGCTCCTAGACGAGTAGTTCCGAACCCGTCAGTGGTCGTAGGCAATGAGTGATCGGGTGACGGGTGCTCCGGTCTTGTTGTTGTGCCAGATCGCGGCG
>NZ_JBICTE010000058.1:0-12927 GCF_043197485.1 Micromonospora sp. NPDC049102
CGCCGCGATCTGGCATAACCGGACCACCGGCCAACCCGTGACCAGGTCCCTGATCGCCTACGACCACTGACCAGACTTCGGACTTACTCGTCTAGATCACACGGCGGCGTACCCGCCACACCACCACACCGATCAGGACCATCGCGACGGCGACGAACAGGGCCGCCTCGACGAGCTGGAACGTCCAGAACCGGTCGGCCGGGTGATAGACACCGAACTGCTGGATGCCCCGCGCGTGCAGGAACTGGTTGAGGTTGGTGCCGGTCCGGTTGGCGGCGTCCTCCAGTTCGAGGTACTCGGTCGAGCTCAGCCTCCGCCCGGTGGCGTCTGCGTAGCCGCGTTCGATCATCCAGCCGGCGAAGCTGGGCACGGGTCGGTGCCCCGCCTGGTCCGTCGCGTCGCCGACGGGGACCGGCGCCATGGTGGTGATTGGGGTGGCGTACGCGGGACGGGCCAACAGCGCCACCGCCATCCGGGCGGCGAGGAACGCCCCGAACGCGACGCCGAACGCGGGCAGACTGCGCCGCAGGATCGCCCCGGCGGCGGTGGCGACGCCGAACGCGAACAGCGCGTACGCCAGCGGAACGAGTCCTTCCAGGTCGAAGGCGTCGTACTGGAACCGTCCTTCCCAGGCGTCGAATGGCTGACGGAACCAGGTGAGCACGGCGGTGAATGCCCCGGTGAGCGTGACGGTGACGCCGGCCAGTGCCGCGAGCTTGGCCGCCAGCCAACGCATGCGCGGCACGGCCTGCGTCCAGGCGAGCTGCCAGGTGCCGTCCTCCAGTTCGCGGGCGAGCAGTGGCGCACCGAGGAACGCACCGATGACGACGGGGACCAGATAGAAGGCCGCCAGGAGGTTCTCGACGTACCCGTACTCCTCGTCGAGCCGGCGGAAGGAGGCCGTGCAGCCCTCGTTGACACCGGCCTCTCCCGCACACCGGGCGGGACCGCCGGGAAAAAGGTCGTGGGCCTGTGTCCCGAGCACGAGCAGGGCGATGCCGAACAGGCCGACGAGCAGACCCAGGACGAAGACCTCGGTCCGGTGCTGGCGCCAGATCAACCACGTCATGCCGCCACCCCCGACGTGTTCGCGCCGCTCGGCTCGGACGGCCGGCGCAGGTACGCCAGCACCAGGTCCTCCAGTGCGACCGGCTGGGTCTGCCACCCGGGCGCGGCCGGGAGCGCGCCGTCGCGTACCAGCAGGGTCGTGTGCCGGTCGCTGTGGACGGCCTCCACGACGGTGCCGGCCCGGTCGAGGTCGGTGGCCGTGCGCGGGCCGACGAGCAGCCGGTGCTCGGCGAGGAGGGTGTCGATGTCGCCGGTGAGCGTGACCCGGCCCTGGTTGAGCACGACCAGGTGGTCGCAGACGCGCTCCAGCTCGTGCAGGACGTGGGAGGAGAACAGGACGGTCACTCCGCCGTCGGCCACCGCGCCCATGAGGACCTGTAGGAACTCGTGCCGGGCCAGCGGGTCGAGGCTGGCCACCGGCTCGTCGAGGACGAGCAGGTCCGGCCGTTTCGCCAGCGCCAGAGCCAGAGCCACCTGGGCCTGCTGCCCGCCGGAGAGCGTACCGGCCCTGCGGTCGAGCGGGATGCCCAGCTTCGCCAGTCGGCGCTCGGCCAGCCCCTGGTCGAACCGCAGGTTGCAGGCCCGGCCGAAGCGGAGCATCTCGGCGACGGTGAAGCGCCTGTACAGCGGGTGGTCCTGGGCCAGGAACCCGACCCGGGACAGAGTCTGCGGGGTGCTGGCGGTGACGTCGTGGCCGAGGACCTCCACCGTGCCGGTGCTCGGCGCCAGCAATCCGACGGCCATGCGCAGCAGCGTGGTCTTGCCCGCGCCGTTCGGCCCGACCAGCGCGATCACGCCGCCCGCCGGCAGGGCCAGTGTGCAGTCGCGCAGCGCCCAGCCCTTCCGGTACCGCTTGCCCACGCCGTCGGTGCGCAGCGCCAAATCGACGGCTGTCACGCCACGTCCTCATTCCTCGTCTGCCGGTGGACGGAAGTAAAGAGCGCGTTGACCGCCTGCTCGTCGAGGCCGGCCGCGTAGGCGCGGCGCAGCCAGGTCGCCAGGCCGCGGTGCAGCGAGGTGTACGTCGATGCCGACATCACCGCCGACTGCTGCTCGTTGACGAACGTGCCCTGGCCGGGCCGGCCGGTGACCAGGTCCTCCTGCTCCATCTGCCGGTAGGCCTTGGCGACCGTGTTCGGATTGATCGCCAGGTCCTCGACCACCTCGCGGATGAGCGGGAGTCGGTCGCCGGGTTGGAGGAAGCCCAGCAGCACCGCCTGGCGGACCTGCTGGACGAGTTGCAGGTACGGCGGCACACCGGAGTGGGTGTCGAGCCGGAAGACGAACACGGTCGCTCCTTAACTGCTTTCCTAGTGCCATAGTAAAGCAGCATGAGGCTCGGCCGACCTCGTGCCGTGGGTATCGGGGTCGCCGGGCCGGTCCCGACCCGGCATGATCCTCAAGGCGCCGCACCCGACGGGCCCGTCGTCCTGCGCGTGATGACGTGAGATATCGAGCTCATCCTGGCTGGCAGAGGCTTGGTTGCGCCGCTGAGGAGAACACTGTGCGCTGCACGACATGCGGGACCGAACTCGAAAGCCCCGAACAAGGTCATACGTGTCGGTCATCGGCGCCTCCGCCCGCGCCCAGGGCGGCAGGTTGGGACGTCGCGACCTGGTTCGTGGCCGGGTTCGCCATCCTCTACGCGCTAGCCGCGATCGCCGCAGCCATCTTCGGCAGCGCATCGAGCGACCCTGCCCGGCCGCTGCGGTTGTCCTCGGCCAGCACCGGCGCCGCGATCGGGTTCGTCGTGGCCAGCCTGATCCTTGTCGTCGCCATCCTCGGCCTGGCTGTCAGCGGGCTGATCTGGGGCCGCGCCACTCGTCGGATCGCCGAAGCGAACGGCTCCCCGGGCCGCTCCTACAGCCGCCACTGGGGCCTGCGCGTCTTCTCCTCCTGCCTGGTCCTGAGCACCGCCATGTCCTGTATGGCCACCGACCGGACCGTCCCGGCCGTCCTGTTCGGTCAGGCGGCCCTGCGCACCCTCGGAGCGGCCGCGCTGATCGGCGGCGTGCTGCACAGCCGGACGCGGGTTCTGCGGCTGATCGCCCAGGTCGATCGGGTCATCGCGGGGCAGTACTCGCCGGTCGCCGGGCAGGACCCGGCGTGGCCGCTGTCACCCACTCCGACCAGCGCCGACTGGAATGCCAGCCAATGGGACCCGGAGGTGTTGCGCGACATCGAAGCCCGCCGGCACCGTGACAGCACCTGATCTCACTCGTCGAGAAATTCGAGGTCGGTGTGCACGTGCGTCAGCGGATCTCGTTGTCGGGGTGGTCGCTGTCATAGGCCTGACGGGCTTCGGAGATGACGGCGCGGTGTGCCAGTGACCAGTCGGCGAGCGCCTTGACGAGATGGGTGAGGCTTGTGCCGGTCTCGGTGAGGCGGTAGTCGACCTGGACGGGCACGGTCGGGTACGCGGTCCGAAGGACGAGGCCGTCTCGTTCCAGGCGGCGCACCGTGAGGGTCAGCATGCGCTGGGAGATCCCGTCGATGGCGCGCTGGAGCTGGCGGCAGCGTCGCGGCCCGTTGGCGAGTTCGACCACCCAGGCAGCCTGGGCATCGATCGCGCTCAGGTCGCCGCGCTCAGCCTCGGTAGCCACGCTGATGCCGATCGACAACTGCGTGGGTTCTCGGCGTGCAGCTTTCCGTGCAGGAATCCGCTGTACTCCGCGATCACGGTCAGGCGCCCCCGGGCATCGAACCCGATCCGCAGGACATCCCGATTCTCCGGCGGACGGTCGTCCAGGCGACGCCCAGGCTTGAGGAGATCCCGCTCGAAGTGCAACGGGCGCAGATCAAGGCCCGGCCAGGTGTACCAGTCCCAGCCCTCAACGAGCGCGTCTGCCGCCCGCTTCCGGGACTCGTATTCGTCGCCAAGCTGGCCGAACCGCTCGGCAGGATCAGGCATGTCCGGGATCGTACGGATGCCATGCCCGGCTGACCCGACTCGTAGATCCGCAGCCGCAGTGTCCGGCCCGTGCGGTCTTACCTCGTCGTCTAGAACTCGCCGCCCGCGGACGCCGCGGGGACCGCCGGTGCCGACAGTTTGGCCCGTGGGCGGTCGGCGTCCGGATGGCGCAGCTCGTCGAAGATCGTCAACGCCTCGCGCCACGCCCGACGCGCGGCGTCGAGGTCACCGGCGGCCCGCAGGCCGTCGCCCAGGTTGTCCAGCACCTCCGCCTCGTCGTACCGGTCGCCGAGTTCCCGGTGTAGCGCCAACGCCCGCCGGTAGCAGTCCGCAGCCTGGTCGTGGTCGCCGAGGCCGTGCCGGACGTACCCGAGACTGTCCCAGGTCAGCGCCGCGCCGTGCCGGTCGCCGGTCTGCTCGTGCAGCCGCAGGGCGGCCTGGCAGCAGTGCAGCGCCGGCCCTGGCTCGCCGAGCCGGGCGTGCATCCAGCCCAGATTGTTGAGCGCCTTGGCCTGCCCGACCCGGTAGTCGGTCGCCCGGTAGAGGTCGAGGGCCAGCCTGGTCTCGTCGAGAGCGGCGCGCAGCCGGCCCTGCCGTGCGAGCACCCAGCTCACACCGAGGTGCGTGTGCGCCCGTCCGGTGTCGTCGCCCAACTCGCGGTACAGCTCCAGGTCGCGTTGGTAGTGCCGGTGCGCCGCCTCGTGATCGCCCGACCAGGTGCAGGCGATGGCGAGGCCCCGGTGCGCCAGGGCCTGACCCGCCAGGTCACCGCGGCGCAGCGCCGCCGCCAGGGCGGTCCGCTGCGCGCCGGCCAGCTCCGGCCAGTGCCCGCTGCGATCGAGGTACGTGGTGAGGGCCGCCGCCAGCGTCCACGCGTGCCGGTCCAGGCCGGTGTCCGCCGCCTGCTCCACACAGGCCAGCAGCACGTGGTGCTCGGCGGCGAACCACGCGGTCGCCCACGCGTGCTCCGGGCGGTCGCCGACCGTCACCCCCGGCGCGGGCGGCGGCAGCGCGGCCGGCCGCGCCAACCGGTACGGGTCGAGCAGGTGGTCCGCTGCGTGCGAGGCGTGCAGATAGTGGTCGAACAGGCGGCGTCGGGCGGCCGTGCGCTCGACCTCGGGATCGGCGTCCTGACACAGCTCCCAGGCGTACGCGCGAAGCAGGTCGTGCATCGCGTACCGGCCCGAGGTGCGCTCGGTGAGCAGGTTCGCCCGCGTGAGGTCGGCCAGCAGTGGGCCGACCCGAGCGGGCGGCAGGCCTGCGAGGCTGGCCACCGCCGCCCGTCCGACGTCGGGACCCGGGTGCAGCCCGAGCAGCCGGAACAGCCGGGCCGAGTCGGCGGCCAACGCCCGGTACGACCAGGAGAACACCGCCCGCACGTCGGTCATGGGGTCGCCGGTGGCCAACGCGGTGAGCCGCTCCGAGTCGGTGTCCCGCAGTTCGGCGGCGAGCGCCGTCAGCGGCACGTCGGGCTGCCCGACGGCGCGGGCCGCGACGACGGCCAGGGCCAGCGGCAGGCCGGCGCAGCGGCGCGCGATCTCGTCCAGCGCCGCCGTGTCGCGCGCGGCGCGCCCGCGACCGAGCCGACCGGCCAGCAGCTCCCGGGCCTCGGTCGGCGGAAGCAGGTCCAGCGTCACCGGGTGGGCCCCGGCGTTGACCACCAGGCCGGTGAGCCGGTTGCGGCTGGTCACCACGACCAGGCTGCCCGAGGAGCCCGGCAGCAGAGGTCGCACCTGCTCGTCGTCGCGGGCGTTGTCGAGCAGCACCAGGACGCGCCGGTCGGCGAGCAGGGTCCGGAACAGCGCGGCCTGCCCGGGCAGGTCACTGGGCATCCGTGGGGGCGGCACGTGCAGCGCCTCCAGGAAGCCGCGCAGCGCCTCACCCGGCGACACGGCCCGGCCGTCGAGGTCGAACCCGCGCAGGTTGACGTAGAGCTGCCCGTCCGGGTACCGGTGCGCGACCCGATGTGCCCAGTGCACCGCGAGGGTGGTCTTGCCGACCCCGGCGGTGCCGGCGATGGCGGAGATGACCACCGCGCGGCATGGGCCGCCGTCCCGGGCGTCGCCGGTCGGCTCGGCGGGCAGCAGCGCGTCCAGTTGTCGCAGCGCCGCCGCGCGGCCGGTGAACCAGGCGGGGGCGCTGGGAAGCTGCGCCGGAGGCCGGCCGCCCGGCTTCGCGGGTGAGGGCTCGGTTGGCGTCTGCCCCCGCAGCACCCGCAGGTGGGCCCCGCTCAACTCGGGACCGGGCTCCACGCCCAACTCGTCGACGAGGTGGCGGCGGGTGTCGGCGTAGAGCCGCAGCGCGGCGGCCTGCTGGCCACAGCCGGCCAGGGCGAGCAGGTACCCGGCCACCAGCGGCTCCCGCAGCGGATGCTCGGCCACCAGGGGGCGCAGGGTACGCGCGGTTGCAGCGAACCGGCCGAGGCCGAGCTCCACGGCGGCGAGCCGTTCGTACGCGAGCAACCGTTGCTCGTCCAGGCCGGCGGCGGCAGCGTCGACGAAGGCGCCGGTCGCGCCGGCCAGCGCCGGCCCCCGCCACAGCGCCAGGCCGTCGCGCAGCAGTCGCGCCGCCTCCGCACCGCGACCGGCCGCCTCCTCGGCGCGGGCCCGCTCGACCGCCGCGGTGAACTCGGCGAGGTCCAGATCGGTGACGCGTACGGCGAGCCGGTAGCCACCGCCCTGCGTCGTCAGCAGATCGGCCGCACCCGCCTCGCGCAGGGCAGACCGGATCCGGGAGACGCAGACCTGGACCTGGGTCCGGGCGCTGGCCGGAGGGTCGTCGGCCCAGAGCGCCGCGACGATCTGCCCGAGGGACACCAACCGGTCGGCGTTGAGGAGCAGCAGCCCGAGCACCGCGCGTTGCTGAGGGCGGTCGATGGGAAGGACCCGCCCTCCGGCGGTCACCTGGACGAGGCCGAGGAGGGACCACCGCATGGCTTTCCTCATCAGTCGTGATCGGACGATCACAGTCTATGGACGACGCGGACGGCACGGCCGGCGCCAAGCGGTCGGATAGCGGACGACAAGCGAGCCCGCCCAGGCTCTCCTCAGCCGTCGGACCCGAGAGTCCGGCGGGCGAGGCCGGCACGGCGTCGGCCCAGGCGGACAGGGAGAGCGACATGCGAGTAACCAAGGGACGGGGCATGCTGACGGCCGTCGTGTCGACGGCTGCCGTGGTGGCCGGCATGGGCTGGGCGACACCGGCCTCGGCGGAACCGGCGGGGCTGGAGACGGTCACCCAGTCGGCGGCCGAGAGCAGTCTGGACAAGTCCGCGTTCGCGTCCTGCCCGGCCGGCAAGGTGGTCACCGGGGGTGGCGGCTTCCTGCCCGCCGGCTCGTCGGCCGCTGGACGGGTCGGGCTGGACCGGTTGGAGCCGCTGGCGAACGGCACCGGGTTCTTCGTGACCATGCGGGAGGCGGGCCCGGTCAACTTCGCGGGCGACTGGGGGCTACAGGCCCTCGCCCAGTGTGCCACCGCGCCGGCCGGCTACCAGGTCGTGGCCGCGACGGGGGCGGTCGGAACGGAGTTCGTCACGGCGAGCTGCGGGACCAAGAAGGTCATCGGCATGGGTGGGCGGATCAACAGCGGGCTGGGCGACGTCGTGCTCGACCAGGTGGTGCCGTCGTTCGACCTGACGTCGGTGACCGTCCGGGCGGTTGCGGTGCAGGGCACCTCGCCGGCCGGCTGGAGCGCCACCTCGATCGCGGTCTGCGCCAACGGACCCGCCGGGCTGGAGCGGGTCGTGACGACGGGGACGAGCGCGAGCGACCCGTCCTCCACCCACCTCAAGGCGTGCCCGGCCGGCAAGGGCCTCTACAGCGCGGGTGCGGACATCAACGCCGGGAACGGTCAGGTACTGCTGACCGCGATCAACATCACCGGGGGGAACACCGCGCGGGTGCGGGCGGACGAGGACGCTGACGGCTTCGCCGGCTCGTGGAGCCTCAACGCGTACGGCATCTGCGGAAGCTGACCTGACCGGGGCCGGGGCCGCCAGTGGCGGCCCCGGTCGTCGTTCGGTTCGGGGCGACGGCCGGACAGGAATTCAAGCTTCTCTCCAGCTTTCCTGTAGGCCCGCCCGGCACCTTTGCACCAGTGGCGCGGTCGACGGGGGCCGCCCGGACGTGTGAGGAGTGTTCGATGATCTCGAAGATCGAGTCTTTGGGCAGCAGGCTTCTGGCCAGGCTGGTGCCCGCGGTGGAGGCCTCGGCGGCGACGTGCTCGTCCCCGTGGGGTCCGAAGTTCTTCCCGAGCTGCTACCAGTGCGCCGGCGGAGCCGCCTGCACCGCGTGCTGCCGGAGCGGATACGGGTGCAAGGCACCCTACCAGTGCTACTACTGACCGACGCTCTGATGCCGTCCGGCGGGAGGGCGGAAGCCTCCTCCCGCCGGGCGGGTCCGCGTGATCGCGCTGGAGAGGATGCCTGCGGTGCAGTACCTTGCGATCGGTGTTCGTTGCCTGCTGGTGATGGTGTTTCTGAGCGCCGTCGTCGGTAAGGTGGCGCCCCGGGGTGGCTTCGGTCTGTTCGTCGCCTCGATACGTGACATGCGGTTGCTGCCCGTGGGTCTGGCCCGGCCAACGGCACTTCTGGTGCTGGCCGCCGAGTCCTCGGTGTGCGTGTTACTCGCCTCCCCGGCCGCCGGCGTCGCCTCGATCGGCTTGGGTCTGGCCACGCTGCTGCTGATCGGGCTGACCGCGGCTGTCGTGCTCGTCAACCGCCGCGCGGACGCCGTCTCCTGCCGGTGTTTCGGCGCGTCCAGCAGCCCGTTGGGCGCTCGCCACGTGTTCCGTAACGCCTTCCTGACCGTGCTGGGCGCGGCGGGCGTCATCGCCAGCCGCGGCGATGGACCCATGGACGCCGACGGCGTCGTGGTGGCGGTCTGCGCGGGAGCCCTGCTCGCCCTGCTGATCGTCAAACTCGACATTTTTGTCGATCTCTTTCAGACCTCACCGAGGCCCTCCCCGGGCCGCCGGGAAGGTCGATGAAGACGAGGAGAATCGGATGCTCTTTCTTATCGCCGCTGTGATTCTGGTCGGCCTGGTGTGTGTGCTCGACCTGGTTCTCACGCTCGGTGTCATCAGGCGGCTCCGCGAGCACACCGAGCTGTTGAAAGCGGTTGAGAACCCGTCGCACGACCTGACGGTCGGTGACGCGATCGACGCTTTCTCCATTGAGGACGTGGAGGGGCGGCGGCTCAGCGCGGACCGACTGCCGGCGGGCACGGTCGTCGGGTTCTTCTCGGTGGGCTGTCAGCCGTGCCGGGCGGCGCTGCCGAAGTTCGTCGACCACGCCGCGACGATGCCGGGTGGGCGCGACCAGGTCGTTGCCGTGGTGGCCGGAGCGGACGCGGCGGACGCCGAGAGCCTGGTGTCGGCGCTGCGGCCGGTGGCCAGGGTGGTGTTCGGGGACTACGAGGGGGTTCTCCCCACCGCGTTCAAGATCAAGGGCTATCCGTCCGTGCTGATGGTCGACCCGTTGGCCGACGGGCGGCTCGTGGTCACCGACGACAACGTGGACCTCAGCCGGGCCGAGTTGGTCGCCGCGGCATGAGTTCCCGGGGCAGCCGGCCGGCGGACGAGGAAGAAGGTGGGTCGGCCAGTTCCGACCTGGCCTTCCGTCCACCGGTCGGCATCAGGGAACTGGCCAGGTCGGTCCTCGCCGCAGGGGCCATCGCCGTCCGGGCCGCACCGCGGGCGCTCGCCTGCTACCTGGCCCTGACGGTGCTGGACGCACTGCTACCGGTGGCGGTCGCATGGCTGATGAAGACCCTGCTCGACCACCTGGCCGGGTCGGCTGCCGGCGTCGACCCGGCCGTGGTCGTGGTGGCCGTCGGCGTTGCGGTGACCGCGCTGCTGGTCGGGCTGCTTCCCCACTCGTCGCAGTACCTACGCGCCGAGATGGATCGCGAGGTCGGCCTGCTCGCCCAGGACCGGCTGTACGCCGCGGTGGAGCGCTTCGTCGGCCTGGGGCGTTTCGAGGACCCGGGTTTCCTGAATCGGCTACGGCTGGCACAGATGAGCGCGGGGTCGATGCCCAATCAGGTGGTCGACGGCCTGCTGGGCAGCGGCCGGAGCATCATTCTGATGTCCGGCTTCCTGGTCTCGCTGCTGGTGATCGACCCGCTGATGGCGCTCCTGGTGGTCGGCGCGGGTCTGCCGGCCCTCGGTGCCGAGATGGCGCTGTCCCGGCTGCGGGCCGGAATGTTCTGGCAGGTCGGCCCGACTGAGCGTCGGGAGATGTTCTACAGCCAGCTGCTGTCGAACGTGGTGGCGGCAAAGGAGATCCGGCTCTTCGGCACGGGCGCGTTCCTGCGTGGTCTGATGCTCGCCGCACGGCGCTCGGCAAACTCGGCGAAACGCGCGGTGGACCGTCGGGAGGCACTCGTCCAGTCGGCGCTCGGGCTGCTGGCAGGGCTCGCCTCGGGCGCGGGGCTGTTGTGGGCCGTCGACGCGGCCGTTCGAGGGGCGTTGTCGATCGGTGACATCACACTCTTCGTGGCGGCCGTCGCGGGTGTGCAGGCAGCGCTGGCATCGCTGGCCGGTGAGTTCGCCCGTACACATCAGGCCGTACTCATGTTCGGGCACTTTCGCACGGTCGCCACCGCAGGGCCGGACCTCCCGGTGGTGCGGGCGGCGCCACCGGTGCCCAGGCTGTCCGGCGAGATCGAGTTCCGCGACGTGTGGTTCCGTTACGCCGACGGGCATCCGTGGATCCTCCGTGGCGTCAACCTGCGGATTCCGTACGGCGAGACGCTCGCGGTGGTCGGGCTCAACGGCGCGGGGAAGTCCACGATCGCCAAACTGTTGTGTCGCCTGTACGACCCCACCCGCGGCGCGGTGCTCTGGGACGGCGTGGACATCCGCACCGTCGAGGTGACCGCGCTGCGACAACGGGTGGCCGCCGTGTTCCAGGACTACATGCAGTACGACCTGTCGGCAGCGGAGAACATCGCCCTCGGAGACATCGACGCTCTCCACGACCGGGCTCGGATCGAGGCCGCTGCCCGCCGGGCCGGGGTCCACGACGTACTCGACGGTCTGCCCCGAGGTTACGACACGCTGCTGTCCCGGACGTTCTCCGGTCCGACCGACGACCGGGACGAGCCCGAGGTCGGTGTCGTCCTGTCGGGCGGGCAGTGGCAACGGCTGGCCCTGGCGCGAGCCCTGCTGCGCGACCGGTGTGACCTGATGATCCTGGACGAGCCCAGCGCCGGGTTGGACGCCGAGGCCGAAGCCGAGATACACGACTCACTGCGCCGGCATCGCGCCGGCCGGACCAACGTGCTCGTGTCACACCGGCTCGGTGCGGTACGGGATGCCGACCGCATCGTCGTACTGGCCGACGGGCGGTTGGTGGAGGAGGGTGACCACGCCTCCCTGATGGCTGCCGACGGGGCGTACGCCCGGCTCTTCCGCTTGCAGGCCGCCGGCTATCAGAGCACCGGGGGACAGGACCAGCCCGACACGCCGCAGGCCGAGCGGTCTGCCCGTCCGAGGATCGTGGCGATCACATGAGCCTGGTGACGACAGGTCCCAGGTCGACGGGACATGCTTCCCGTGCGGGACGGGCAACGAGCCGCCGGGCGGCCCTGGTGGTGGAGGTGGCGCTCTGGGTGGCCGGAGTCGCCCTGCTGTGCGCCCGCGTACCGATCCGGGTCGTGGGTGGCGTGCTGCTGCTGGCGGCGCTGGGCCGCGCGATGGTCGCGTGGTCCCGGCTCAGCAGGCGGTTCATGGTGGTGACGGTCCGTGGCCAGAGCATGGAGCCGACCTTCTCGGAGGGCGACCGGGTGCTGATCAGGCGTGGACAGAGACCGCAGGCAGGTGACGTGGTCGTGCTGCGCACGGCGGCGGCCCGCAGCACCGCAGCCGCTCGGCCGTCCTGTGTCATCAAGCGGGTGGCCGCCGTCGCGGGCGAGGTCGTGCCGCCGTCCATCGGGCCAGCAGGTGACCGCGTGCCCGCAGGACGGCTGGTGCTCCTCGGAGACAACCGAAGTGCCAGCTTCGACTCGCGTCAGGTCGGTTACTTCCGAATCGACGATCTGCTCGGCACGGTGGTACGCCGGCTGGGCAGCCCATCTGCCCCACCTCGTCGCAACGCGCGGAAGACGTCCGGACCGAGGTCCTCGGGCATGATGCCGACAAGGTCTACCTCCGTGGGCTCCTCTCGGTGTCCCGGGGTGCCGGCTCCCCTCCCAGGAACGACGTCGCCTGTACGAGGCCCAGTCCAGCCGGTTCCGGTTGATGGCGACCGCACCGAGCGGGTGAGTCGTCAGCTGCCGCTGCGACAGTGGTAACTGTGCGTGTCGTGCCTGGTAGAGCGACTGCCGCGAGGTGTGACGGCTACCGTGTCCGGATGGCTATCTCGTCGCACCTGGCTCGGCTGCGGGCCGTCATCGGCCACGAGCTGATCCAGTTGCCGTCGGTGGTGGTCCTCGTCGTCGACGACGACGCACGCCTCCTGCTCGTACGTCACACCGGCGAGCAGAACGGTTGGGCGGTGCCCGGAGGTGCGGTCGACATCGGAGAATCCGCGGCCGAGGCGGCCGTGCGCGAGATCCGTGAGGAGATCGGCGTCCAGATCAGCCAGCCGCGGCTGCTGGCGGTGCTCGGCGGCACCGACTACGAGGTGACCTACGCCAACGGCGATCGGGTCGCCTACGTCCCCGCCGTCTACGAGGCAGGGATCGTCGACGGGACACCGGTCCCGGACCAGGAGGAGATCAGCGAGCTGGACTGGTTCACCCGGTCGCAGCTCCAGAGCGTGGACCTCAACCGGTTCAGCCGGGCGCTGCTGCGGGCCACCGGCCACCTCGCCAGTTGACGGCGACAGGGTCCGGGTCTGGTCTATTGGAGCTAGTGCCTCGTCTTTGAACGTTGGCCGTGTAATCCGTCGGTTCTAAGCATGTGTCGGGCAGGCTGTTCCTCTTGCTGTTTGTGGGAGGTGGTGC
>NZ_JBICTE010000059.1:0-11247 GCF_043197485.1 Micromonospora sp. NPDC049102
AGGCCGAAGTTCATCGAGCCCCACGACGTGCCGGTGTTGTGCGTGGTCGCGTAGACGAGTTGCCGGCCGTTGTAGGGCGCGACGGTGAAGTCCTTCAGTGACACCCAGCCCGACTTGGGCTGCGCCAGGGCGCCGGTCGACGACCACCGGTACGACGACGGCAGGCTGCACGTGTTCGGCGGCGGGGTCGTCGGCGGCGGAGTCGTGGGCGGTGGCGGAGTCGTCGGCGGCGGGGTCGTGGGCGGTGGCGTGGTTGGCGTGGTGCCGCCGTCGCAGGTCGCCCCGTTGAGAGCGAAGTTCGTCGGGGCCGGGTTGCTGCCCGTGTAGGAGCCGTTGAATCCGAACGAGGCGGTGCCGTTGGTCGCGATCGAGCCGTTGTAGCTCACGTTCCGCGCGGTCACCGCCGCCCCGCTCTGCGTCAGCGTGGTGTTCCACGACTGCGTGATCGTCTGGCCGGCGCCGTAGGACCACGTCAAGGTCCAACTGCTCACCGGATCACCGAGGTTCGTGATCGTCACGTTGGCGCCGAAGCCACCCGGCCACTCGGACGAGACTGCATAGTTCACCGAGCAGCCCGCCGCCGCCGCGCCCGCCGGCAGTGCCACGGCGACCGTGGCCGACGCCAGTAACGCGACACCGGCCGAGACGACCCCGATATTTGTCGGTCTGAATATGGTCATCGAGCACCCTCCTGACGGGACGGCGGCCTCCACATTCGTGGGAGTCATTGTTAGGTGAGCGTTAACAGCCGCGTCCGGTATGTTACGGGAGCGCTCCCAAACCATCAACCTCGATGTCTTGAAAGCTGGAAGACGACATCTTCAGCACTCCCAGCAGGGCTTCTGTGGCCGACCGGGGGTACCGGGCGAGCACGGCCGACACACGGGCCACCGTGGGCCGAGCAGGCAGGAGAGCGAGTCATGACGACCCTGCTCTGTTATCGATAACATCACCCGATCACTCCATGGCGTATTCGAGCATGACGACGCCGAAAGCCTGGATGAAACCGTCAGAGCCAGACCACGATGCCGGTCAGGTCGTTGAGCACGGCGGCCACGCCCGCCCTGATGGCGGCAGCGCAGCGCTCGGCCGTGAACGAGCCCGCGTCGTACGACGAGGACATGCCGAGCCCTTCGCCGCGGAACGACGCCCCCTCCCAGTCGACGGCGGTGACGTTGTGGGTGGGCTCGGCCAACTCGGCGCCGATCACCAGGAACTTCTCGTCCAGGTGGTTCGGTGTGACCAAGGCGAGGGGGTCGATCAGCTCGTTGCCCGCGCTGACGATGAGGTCCGCGTTCATCCCGATCGCCTTGCTGACGCTCGCGACGGCCTCGTGCGGGTCGTCGACCACGATCGTGCGCAGGTTCACGTGCTCGTCGTCGGCCCAGCCCCGCACCGCCGCCACGAGGGCCTTGGTCGGCGCGTCCTCGCCGGCGGTCAGCAGCACCACCCGGTAGTCCTTCGACGGGTGCACGTCGGCCCACGATCCGGGCTTCGGCGTGATGGTCGCCTCCGGCGCGGGCTTCGCGGAGTCGTCGACGAATCCCGGGCCGAGCGCGCCGACGGCGCTGGGCGTGGGGTGCGGTTGGGACCAGTCGTCGCCGGAGCCGCAGCCGGCGAGGAGGACAGCGGTCGCGGCCAGTAGGGCGACGGCCCGAAGCGGGGGGCGCAAGGTGATCGTCCTTCTCCGATGGTGACGGGCAGGTGCGCGTACGTCCCGTATTCCTATCCCAGATCCGGCGGGCCGCGATCCACGGGCGGTCGCCCCGGGTATTTGTTCTCCGTCGGTTCGTCGGCGGGCGGGTTGGCGTTTACCCGAGCGGTGCAGCGTGCACTCGCCAACCGAGGGGAACCGCATGCTGGGCCACATCCGCCGTACCGTTGTCGTCGCCGTTGTCGTATTTGCGGCGACGCTGCTTCCGTTTCTCGGCGGGGGCGCGGCGTTCGCGCACGGATTCTCGTCGACCGTCTACGCCAAAATCTCTGCCGGAGACGAGGGTCACATCCGCTCCGAGTTGGAGCTCGAATACGACCTTCTGGTGGTGTCGGCTGCCGACTCCGGTGACGATGATCCGCTCTTCCAGGCCGGGAACGCCGCCTTCGAGGCGGGTGACTCGACGGCGCAGGCCGCCGCGCTGAAGGCCCACGCGCCGACGGTCCTGCGCTATGTCACCGACCGCCTCTCGGTGACCGCGCGAGGTGCGGCCTGCCGGCCGACCCAGGTGCGCGACGCGACGATCGGCGCCCGCGACGGTGTGCCGTACGCGGACCTGCTGCTCGACTGGACCTGCCCGGAGCGGGTGGCCGAGCACGAGGTGCGCAGCGGTCTCTTCCCGGACGGCGAGGCGTACGTCAAGGACACCAAGACGATCGTCACCTACGAGATCGACGGCCGGTCGGGCAGTGCCGCGCTCGACGCCGCCAACCCCTCGTTCTCGACCGCGCAGAGCGCCTACCAGCGGTTCGGCGAGTTCTTCCTGCTGGGCGCCGAGCATCTGCTGTCCGGCATCGACCACATCCTGTTCCTGCTGGCGCTCATCGCCGGGTCGCGGCGTCTGCGGGAGATCGTGCTCGCGGCCACCAGCTTCACGCTGGCGCACTCGGTGACGTTCCTGCTGGCGGCCCTCGGCCTGGTCGACGTGCCCTCGCGGGTCGTGGAGCCGGTCATCGCGCTGTCGATCGCCGTCGTGGCCGGCTGGCATCTGTGGGGGATCTGGCGGCGCGGTGACCACGCGACCGACCTCGAGACGGCCGGGCGCGGTCACCTGAGTCTGGATCGCCGGGGCTGGATCCGCCTCGGTGTCGTCTTCTGCTTCGGCCTCGTGCACGGGTTGGGCTTCGCGGGCGCGCTGGGCATCGACGAGGCGTGGTCGTGGACGCTGCTGTGGTCGCTGCTGGTGTTCAACGTCGGTATCGAGGTTGTCCAGTTGGCGATTATCGCCGCCGTCTTCCCGTTGCTGTTCGTGCTGCGCCGTCGTGCGCCGAAAGCGGGTCTCTGGGTGACCGGTGCGGTTTCCGCAGCGGTGTCCGCCATGGGGCTGATCTGGTTCTTCCAGCGTGTCGTGGGGTCCTGAGTACGGCTAACGAGTTCGCGACGTGCAGCCCCTCGCAAGATCACGTTAATGAGGGGTTCACCGGTCGGCGAAAGGTTTGGACCGACTTCCCCACCCTCGGGCGAAGAGCAATTCATTTCTCTATTCGAAAAGGGAACAATGTCGATGACATTGAGCACCTCGACACGGGCCCCCGGGCTCGTGCGGCGGCGCGTTGTCGCCGGGGTCGTGGCCGGATTCCTGGGAGTGGGCGCGGCCCTCGGCAGCGGTCTGCTGACCGCCGCCAGCGCCGCCGACCCCACCACCGTGTCCGGCATCGTCCTCGGCGTCGGTGCCAACGAGACCCAGCGCATCGTGTCCTGGTACTCCTCGACCGACACCGCCCAGAAGATCCAGCTCGCCCCGACCGCCGAGATCGTCAACGGCGAGTTCCCGGCCACCGCGGTCAGCTTCGACGCCGTCGGCGCCGCGAACACGTCCACCACCGGCTTCAACCGCCACGCGACGATCAGCAACCTGCGCGAGAACACGGCGTACTCGTACCGGGTCGGCGCCGAGGGAAGCTGGTCCCCGGCGTACGCCTTCAAGACGCAGGACTTCGAGGGCGACTACGACTTCCTGTTCTTCGGTGACCCGCAGATCGGCTCCTCCGGTGACCGGCTCAAAGACCAGGCCGGCTGGGAGGAGACCCTGAAGGTCGCCACCGGGGCCAACCCGAACGCCGAGCTGCTGGTCTCGGCCGGCGACCACGTGGAGAGCGCCAACGACGAGGGTCAGTGGACCTCGTTCCTGGCCCCCGACCAGCTGCGTCAGATCCCCCTCGTCGCCACCATCGGCAACCACGACGTCGGCGGCAAGTCCTACGAGCAGCACCACTTCACCCCGAACACCGACCGCTCGGCCCAGTACTACAACGGCGACCAGGCGACCCGGTCCGGTGGCGACTACTGGTTCATCCACAAGGACGTGCTGTTCATCGACCTGAACAGCAACAGCTACGCCAACCCGGCGGACGGCTCGGCCGGCGGCGACGCCGCGCACGTCGCGTACGTCACCGACGTCATCAAGAAGCACGGCTCCGAGGCCAAGTGGAAGGTGCTGGTCTACCACCACTCCATCTACTCCCCGGCCAGCCACGCGACCGACAGCGACAACAAGCAGCGGCGCGAGGACTTCACCACGGCGTTCTCCAACCTCGGCGTCGACATGGTGCTGCAGGGGCACGACCACAGCTACTCGCGCAGCTACTCGATCAAGAACGGCCAGAAGGAGAACCCGGCGGAGAAGCCCGGCGCTCCCGAGGTCTACCCCGGCCCGGGTGGCGTCATCTACGTGACGGCCAACTCGGCGTCCGGCTCGAAGTACTACGACATCAAGAAGCCCGACGACAGCGGCACCGGCATTCGGGGCAACGGCCCGGACCCGCTGGACCCGGACAGGTACTGGTACAACTCGTCGCAGAACCAGGAGCACGTCCGCAGCTACGTCAAGGTGCAGGTGCGCGGCGACAAGTTGGTCCTGGCGAACGTCCGCAGCGGCACCTGCGCGGCCCCGAACGCGGCCGTCGAGAAGGGCCTCTCCTGCGTCAACACCCCGGACGGCCAGCCGGTCGGCTCGGTCACCGACAAGGTGACGGTGCACCCGTACCACGGTGACGGCCAGGCCATCCAGGTCAACGTGCCCAACCCGGCCCCGGGTGAGTTCGGCTGGACGATCGACGGCTACAACGGCCTGGTCGACCTGGGCACGGCTCAGGAGCGCAACGGCACCTACTTCGAGGCGACCGGCAAGATCAACCCAATCCTCGTGTCGGACAGCCGCCGCTCGCTCGCCCCGTGGTCGATCTCGGCCAGCGTCGGTGACTTCTCCGACGCCGACAAGACGTTCTCCGGCTCGTACCTGGGCTGGACCCCGTACGTCCTCGATGCCGGCGCGGGCGCGGTGGCCGGCGCTCCGGTCCTGTCGGCCCTCGACGACCAGGGCAAGGGCCTCTCGGTCTCCAGCGGTCTGGGCGCGGCTGTGCAGGGTCACCCCCGGGGCGGCGCCAAGCTCGGCGCCGACCTCGATCTGAAGATCCCGGACAGCATCGCGAAGGGCAGCTACCGCACCACGCTCACGATCACTGCCCTGAGCAGCTGATCGAACCTGTTCCACCAGGCGGGGCAGGCGCCTTCCGGGGCCTGCCCCGCCACCGGTTCACCCACCATCACGATCACTTCGAGGACCCCGAGATGCGACCGTCCGTAACGCGCTGGAAGACACTCCTTCGTACGACCGTGCTGTCCCTGCTCGCCGTCGTCGCGGCGGCCGGCGTCGGCGGCGGCCCCGCCCTGGCGGCCGACGGCAACGTCGCCTGGACGGTCCGGACGGCCTCGAACAGCTACGGCGAAGCCCGGTCGAGCTACAGCTACAACGTCAACCCCGGCGGGACCGTCGAGGACGCCATGGTGGTGGCCAACCGCGGCCCGGCGCCCCTGACGCTCGCCGTGTACGCCGCCGACGGCTTCACCACCGACGCGGGGCAACTCGACCTGCTCACCAGGGACAAGAAGTCCGTGGCTGTCGGCGCCTGGGTCAAGCCGAGCGCCGGCAGCGTCGTGATCCAGCCCGGCAGGACGGCACAGGTCCCCTTCACGGTCGCCGTCCCGGCCAACGCCACGCCCGGCGACCACGTCGGCGGCATCCTCACCACGCTGACCCAGGCCGACCAGGCCGAGGGCATCAACGTCGACCGCCGCCTCGGCATCCGGATCACGCTGCGGGTGGGCGGCGAGCTGAAGCCGAACCTCGCCGTCGAAAACCTCCACGTCGCGTACGACGGGCCGGCGAACCCGCTCGCCAAGGGCGACGCGACGGTCTCCTACACGATCCACAACACCGGCAACGCCGCCCTCTCCGGGAAGCAGTCGGTGTCGGTGTCGGGCCCGTTCGGCATCCTGCGCGCCCGGGCCGCTGACATCGCCGCGCCGCCGCAACTGCTTCCCGGCGAGAGCTGGGACGTCACGGTGCCGGTACGCGATGTGACGCCCGCCGTTCGGCTCGCGGCGACCGCCACCGTCACTCCGCTGCTCACCGACGCGTCGGGCTCCACCACCGCACTCAAGGCGGTCGAAGTGACCGCCCACGGCTGGGCCCTGCCGTGGATGTTCCTCCTCGTGCTCGTCCTGCTGATCGCCGCTGTCGTCGGGGCGTACCAGTACCGCCGCCGTGCCCGGACGAGGCGCAAGGCGGGCGAGGACGCCCGGGTGCGCGACGCTGTCGCGCAGGCCCTCGTCGGCCGGGAGCCGAAGACGTCCTGACCGCACGCAGGTGGCTCGCCGCGCGACGCGGAGGCGATCGCGCGGCGGGTCGGGCCGCGACCGCACCCGCCGGTACCGTGGCCGGTCGCCCTTGTGGGTGAACGACGTTCAGCACCGGGTCGGGACCGCTCGTGAGCCGGCATGCTGCGACGGTGACGCCGGCCCGGAGAGGAAGCCCCCATGGTTGACACGGACGTGCCCGAGCGGATGCAGGCTGCGGCCCTGGACGAGTTCGGTGGGCCGGAGGTGATCACTCTGCGGAAACTCCCGGTGCCCGAGGCCGCCGCCGACGAGGTGCTGATCAAGGTCCTGAGCGCCGGTGTGGGCGTGTGGGACGTCTACGAGCGGCAGGGCGTGCTGGTCCCCGAGGGCACCGAGTTTCCGATCGTGCCCGGCTCGGACGGCGCCGGAACCGTCATCGCCGCCGGCAGCCGGGTGACCGACCTCGCGGTGGGTGACCTGGTCTACGTCTCCGCCACCAACCGTCCGAAGGGCGGCTTCTACGCCGAGTACGCCGCCGTCAAGGCCGAGTACGTCGCGAAGCTGCCCGACGGTGTGCCCGCCGAGCACGCCGGTGCGATGTCCACCGACGCGCTGACGGCGCTGGCCGGGCTGGACACTCTCAGCCTGCCGAAGGGTGCCTGGCTGTTGATCTTCGGTGCGAGCGGTGGGCAGGGCCACCTGGCCGTGCAGTTGGCCAAGCGACAGGGCCTCAACGTGATCGCGGTGGCCTCCGGCAGCGACGGGGTCGCGCTGGTGACCCGCCTCGGCGCCGACGTGTCCCTCGACGGCCACGCCGACCCCGCCGAAATGCTCGCGACGATCCGGGACGCGGCTCCGGGGGGAGTGGGCGGCATCCTGGCGATGGCCGGCGGGAAGACACTGGACCGGCTCGCCGAGACGCTGTCCGACGGAGGGGTCGTCGCGTACGCCCACGGGGTGCGGCCGGAACCGCGTGAACGGTCCGGTGTGTCGGTCCGCGCGTACGACGGTGTGGCCAACCGTGAACAGTTGCGGCGCCTCAACGAGCTCATCCAGGCCGGGCCGTTCGTGGTGCACGTCGCCGAGACGTTTCCGCTGGGCAAGGTACGGGAGGCGCACAAGCGCCTGGAGACGTCCTACCTGGGCAAGCTGCTGCTGACGATCGCCTGAGACGTCAGCCGACGCGCTGCTGCGGCACGCGTACCGACGCCATGCCGGCCGCCGTCGCGGCCTGGATGCCCAGGTCGGTGTCCTCGAAGACCAGGCAGGACTCCGGGGGTACGCCGAGCTGCCGTGCCGCGATCAGGAACGCCTCCGGGTCGGGCTTGGCCCGCGTGTAGTCCTCGGCGCACACCAGCACGTCGAACCGGTCCAGCAGGTCCAGCGCCTCCAGCGAGGCGGTGACCGCGGCGCGGGTGCTGCCCGAGACGACGGCGAACGGCACGCGCCGATGCGCCTCGTGGATGTGCGCCACCACCTCGGGCACGGCGGTGACCTGCGGCAGCAACTCCTGGTAGATGCGCTCGCGGTTCTCGACGACGGTCGCCACCGGCATCGCCAACCCGTGCCGCTCGTTCAACGCGACGATGATGTCGGCGGTCGGCCGGCCACCCCAGGCGTAGAAGAGATCCTCCGGGAACTCGCAGCTCCACTCGTCGAGCGTGCGCTGCCAGGCCACATAGTGCAGCGGCATCGAGTCGACGATGGTGCCGTCGCAGTCGAACAGGTACGCGGCGAAGTCACCGGGTGGCAGAGGCAGAGTCACCGGGGAAGGGTACAGCGGCCGCTTCTGTTCAGTCGCCGGTGACGGACGCCAGCCGACGGCGTAGGTGCTCCCGTTCCGGCTCGGTGCCGACCAGCGCCAGCGCGTCGCGGTACGCCGCTGCGGCCTCGTCGAGGCGTCCGAGCCGGCGCAGCAGGTCCGCCCTGGTCGCCGGATAGAGGTGGTAGCCACGCAGGCGCGGATCGTCGGCCAACCTGTCCAGCAGCGCGAGCCCCGCGTCCGGCCCGTCCCGCATGGCCACTGCGGCGGCCCGGTTCAGCGCCACGACCGGTGAGGGCACCATGCGGAGCAGAACGTCGTACAGCGCCACCACCTGGGGCCAGTCGGTGCTGGCCACATCCGGTGCCTCGTCGTGCAACGCGGCGATGGCGGCCTGTACGGCGTACGGCCCGGGCGCCGGGCCGCTCAGCGCGGCCACCACCAGCGCGCGCCCCTCGTCGATCATCGCGTGGTCCCACCGTCCGCGGTCCTGGTCGCCGAGGAGGACCACGGCGCCGTCCGGGCCGGTCCGTGCGGCACGTCGGGCGTGCACCAGCAGCAGTAGTCCCAGCAGACCCGCGACCTCCCGCTGAGCGGGCAGCAGCCGGCGCAGGATCCGGGCCAGCGGGATGGCCTCCTCGGCGAGGTCGGTCCGCTGGAGATCGGGGCCGGAACTGGCGGCGTACCCCTCGGTGAAGATCGAGTAGACGGCCTGGAGCACCGTGGGCAGACGCGCGGGCAGCTCGTCGACGCCGGGCACCCGGAACGGGATGCGTGCGTCGCGGATCTTCCGTTTGGCCCGGACGAGTCGCTGGGCCATGGTGGCGTGCGGCACCAGGAAGGCCCGGGCCACCTCGGCCGTGGTGAGCCCGGCGAGGAAGCGCAGGGTGAGCGCCCCGCGATCCTGTGCGGGCAGGGCCGGATGGGCGCAGGTGAAGAAGAGCGCGAGGCGGTCGTCGGGCAGGTCCGGGTCGGCGTCGGCCGGCGGCGCATTGTCGGATCGCTCGGCCTCCGCCCGGAGTACGGCCAGCCGGGTGGCCAGCACCCGGTCCCGACGCAACCGGTCGACGGCGCGGCGGCGGGCCGTGGTGAGCAGCCAGGCGGCCGGCCGGCTCGGGACGCCGTCGACCGGCCAGTGCACCAGCGCCGCCTCGATCGCCTCGGAGGCGACCTCCTCGGCCAGGTCGAGGTCGCCGAACCGGTGTACGAGCGAGGCGAGCAGCCGGCCGTGTTCCTCCCGGAACACCGCCTCCACCGAGCCGGCTGCCGCGCCCGCGTCCTCCACGATCAGACCTCGACCTCGATCTCGGCGACCGGTCGTACCTGCACCGACCCGTTGCCGATGGCGCCGGGGCTGCGGGCCGCCCAATCCAGCGCGACGTCGAGATCGGGTACGTCGATGATGTCGTACCCGCCGAGCACCTCGCGGGGCTCATGAACAGCAGCATGTACTTCACGTGTCGGTTCTTCTCGGTGCGGTGGTGTCGCCGCACAGCATGACGACGAACGAGGTCCGGGGATATCGACACGGCGTCCGGACGCTTTCGGGCCGTCCGGTCCCTGGCGGCGTCCGCGTCAGGCAGGGACGTCCGTCCGGTGCCGGGTCCGCTCGGCACGCCGCCGCGGTAGTGCGGACCACAAGCACGGAGTACGTCCAAAGGTGCTCACCGCCGTCGCCGGAGCTGGTCGGGAACACGGGCACGACACCGCGCGGGAGGGCGTCGACCACGCCGACCGCTTCCGGGCGACCTCACACCACCCGCGGCGCCGCTTCCGGAGGTGGCACGTGACGGTCCGCGTAGTACCTGCCGACGCGGTCCCGGTACGGCGGATCGGTCGACCCGCTCCACCGTGCCCGCCGGCAGCTGCACCTTCTGGCCGAGGATCCACGGTCCGGTGTCCACGACCAGGTGTCCGGCATCCGCCTCGTCGCTCGCCTCGTCGATCGTGCCGATGCGTCCGTCGCGGGCCTGCACGTGGTAGCCGACGAGGTCGACAGCAGTACCGGGACCGGGAGCGTCCGGACCGTCGTGCCCGCCGTCCGGCGTGTCCGCCGGCTCGGCCGACGGGGTCGTCTGTGTATAACCGCCGGCGAGAGCAGACGGATCGCGCCAGGCCCAGGGATTGAAGATCGAGGGCTGCACGGCTGACACCTCCGAGGACGGCTACGCCTGTCCTCGCACTCGGTGCCCAACCTGAGTACGGAAACGACTGACACGGCGTCCACCTGCCACGCCCGCGGGCGTGTGTGCCCGGCGACGTCCGACCCGTGGTCGCGGTCGGCATCCGGAGCGGTGACCAGCACCGCCGCTGACATACTCGGCAGTCATGGTGTTGTCGCGAGGGTGGTCCGCCTTCCTGGTCGGGGTAGGAATCTGGACCTGGGTGATCTGGCCGAGGTTCGCAGTCGCCATCTGGCAGGACCCACGTGCATGGGTATCCGGCACGGTGGGGGAGGGTGCGCCGACGGCTTTCCTGTGGGTGCACGCGCTGCTGATCGCCGCGTCCCTGGCCATCGGCACGACCGTCGGTGTCCTCGGAATCCGTGGCTGGCTGATCGCAGGTCGGAGCGAAACGCGCTGAACTGCGGAAATGTCGCCCGAGGCCCAAGTGTGACGCGGGACGCCACCAGCCGATTTGACGATCAAACCCACGGACGCGTAACTTTCTCTCTGCCAGCGCGGAACGGGGCAAACAGGACGAAGTCCTGAAAGAACCGAACCGGTCTGGCAACCGGGTCAGGCAGGGGTTCGTTCCTGCGGGACACGGGTTCGGGCGGGGCTCGCCGGATCTGCCAGGAGGCGGATTTGGTGCAGCGGAACCGACCGGGTAAGGTTCACGACCGGCAGGGAACCGGGCGCGACTGCGGGACACCGCAGCGGCCGGCCTGCCAAATCCGACGACCTGACGCAGCGGTTCGCTGCTGCGTGAGTGCGCCGGGACCAACCCGCACGAAGCATGACAGACCGGGACACACCGGTTTGACACGGCCGAGACGGTGAGGTAACGTAGTAAAAGTGCCCGGCGCGAGAGCGGCGGGGACGCGGTACGAAAAGCCCCGGGATGGGGGCCCACTGGTTGGGTCTTTTGATCGGTGTGTGGTTGTTCTTTGAGAACTCAACAGGGTGCTTGTAAAGCCAGTGCCAATTAT
>NZ_JBICTE010000060.1:0-10126 GCF_043197485.1 Micromonospora sp. NPDC049102
ATCGCTGAGTACCAACTCGGCCTTCGGCCGCCCACGACCTGCCACCACCGCAGTCTACATTTAGATAACGAATTTCAGGCGCAGGACACTAGCCGGCTATTCCACAACCTGACGACGCCTCCCAGCGCAGCGACGTCGCCACCGCCGGCTGCTCACCGGCAGAAACCTCGGCTTCCGATGTTTGCGACCGCCTACTTCAGCAACGACGCCGGAAGATACGAGCGGCCTCCACCGCCGTGTTCAACCGCCGCCGCACGATCGACGGGCTGGAGGGATCCCGGCGGCGCTGCAGTCGGACTGTCAACCCCCCGCCCAGCGGCGGGGCATTGACGGCGCCGCCATTCGCCAGCAGGAGCGAACACTCAATTCCCGGCCGGTGACTCACGCGTCGGCGTGGGTGAATCAGTCAGGCCTGCGACGAGCAGCAGATACGCGGTCAGTGCGACCGCCGCCGTAAGAGCTGGCATCGGTTGCGGCATGGACAGCGTGGGCGTGATGGCGTCGGAGCCAAACACGGCGTAGTCGTTGCCTACGTACAGGGGCATCGGGACTGCGGAAATACATGCGTCGATCAGGGGCAGCGCCACGACAGCCAACAACGCCGCGCCGATCGAGGCGAGCCGTCGACCGTGACCTGCGAGCGCCGAGCAGAGTGTCAACGCGGTAATCCCGAGGACTAGCGGCGGCAGGACCGCCATGCTCACGGCCATCATCAGACCGGACACGTCGGCGCCAGACGCTCGTAAGGGCTCAGCAGCAACGGCACGCCAGGTACTAACGATACGGACGACCGCGTATGCAGCGACCAGCACTGCCCCCACGGCGGCTGGCACTACCGTTTGCCGATGCCATCCGCCGCGGCGACACGCGACGAGCAACACCAACGCCGCGGTCAGCGAAGGCCAACAGAGGGACAGACCCGACTCGAACGCGGACGGTGTCTCAGAACCCGAGCCGGGCACAAGCACCTTCCAGCCGCCGCCTGTGCTGTCTCGAGCGGCCGGCATCGTCCGGGCCGCGTCCACGAGTAGGACCGCGAAGGCCAGCCCCAGCGCCCAGCGGGATCTCGGCGCTCGACTGAACATGGCAGAAGCAAAAAGCAGACCGATGCTCAGCACCTCGGCGTAACGCCAGATCGGACGATCCGTCAAGACACCGGCAACATGGAGGGCGGCGCACAGCGCAGCAGCGGAGAGGAGGAGCAGCCGAGGACGCACGGGCGAATCGTGCCACGCATGGCCACCAATCACAGAGTCCCTCGACGATCAGAGGTCCCGCCAGTGGGGCTGGAGACACGGCGATCTGTCATGAGTCCTCAGCGTGAATCACGACCGCCCCCGAGGGAGGCGGATCCCGCACGGATGGCGCGGGCTTCATGTCGGCGGACAGCCACATCCGATGCCAGGTCTAGGTCAAGATCCCGCCACTCTAGCGAGTCTCACGATAGACACCCTGGTCGAGCCGAAGCGACCAGCCACGGCCGTGGAGCCAGCTTCTGCG
This sequence comes from Micromonospora sp. NPDC049102, assembly GCF_043197485.1. Classification (NCBI taxonomy): domain Bacteria; kingdom Bacillati; phylum Actinomycetota; class Actinomycetes; order Micromonosporales; family Micromonosporaceae; genus Micromonospora; species Micromonospora sp. NPDC049102. The sequence goes on from NZ_JBICTE010000060.1 coordinate 1,501, forward strand.
CGTGTTAGGCGGCGACAAGTTCTACGTCTCTGTTCACCAGTAAAAGGCGAAACGCGGATGTGCCGGCGCACCTGTTGGCCAGGGCCCCGGAGTAGTCCTTGAATGTCCGGTTGGTCATGGGATGCCGTGAAGGGTGAGGGCTGCGTCGGGGATGGTGTGGGCGCGGCGTGCGCTGGCGGTGTTCGCCCAGCCTGCGAGGCGGATGGTGCTGCGGACGATGTCGCGGAGGGCGGCCATGACGGCGGGGGTGTTGTGGGTGCGGATTTGGCTGGCGTCCTCGCCGAAGGTGACGTCGCGGATCCAGTGCACGCTGTTCTCGATGGTCCAGTGTTCGCGGGCCCAGGTGGCGATCTCGGCGGGGCGGGCTTCGTGGGTGGGTAGGTCGGTGATCGCGTAGACGATCTCGGTTGCCCAGGTTTTCGTGTCTGGTCGGCGACGTCTGCGGCGGATCCGCACGGCTTGGCGGGCGTGGGGGAACAGCAGGTCATTGACGGTGACGACCTGGACCTCGCGGATCTCGTGGCGGCCGTGGCCTCGGCTGCTCTGGCGGTGCAGGACCGGTACTTGCTTGCAGGGCAGGGCCCGCAGTTGGGCGGCGAGGCTGGGCTGGTTGTCCTTGACGGTGAACAGGTAGTGGGCATGGCGCTGCTCGACGAGGTAGACCGCGTGGGCGCGTTGGGCGTGCAGGGCATCGGCGGTAACCACCGTGTTGGTGAGGTCGGTGTCGGCGATCTGGTCCAACAGGGGTGCGAACTCGCTGATCTCGTTGGTCTTCGCGGGGATCTGACGGGCGGCGAGGGTGACCGCGTCGGCGTGACGCACTGCGGACAGGATGAAGACCTGGCTGCCGTCGCGGCGTTTCGCGCCACGCAGACACTTACCGTCTACCGCGATGGCGCCGCGGCGGGTCGGATCACCGGCGGGCGCACGGTGAGCGCGACGCTGTTCCCGCTCACCGACACCGTCCGGAGTCAGCGACGCCGACCCGGGTCGCGCCAGCGCGGTCAGATACCCATACCCGACCGCAGTCAGATCAGCCGGGTCGACCTTGGCGTAGACGTCGCGTAGGGTCCGCTCGTCCGGGACCCGGTACCGGCCGGTAAACGGATCGAACGGGCAGCCCAATCGGCTCAGTTCCCGCTGTTCACAGCGTCGCACCCACTCCGCGATCGCGGTCAACGAGTTGTGGCCGGACGCACTCAACGCGCATACCCCGATCGCCAGCAACGTCGCCAACCCGTAGCGCACACCGCGAGGATCACGAGGATCCTCGACCTGACCCAACCGGTCGAGCAGCCCCTGCACCCTGACCAACGGCGCATCAACAGAACCAAGAACAGGGGAATCCGCCGAGCGACACGGCGAGGACATGAGCGATGATGACACGGCGAGCACGACACCTTTGCCGATCGTGAAGTCTAGACACCTCCATGATCTACAGGTGTCGTGCTCGCCCCACATAGGACCCTGGGGCCCCCGGGCCCCCAGACGACAACTCGGCTAAAAGCCATATTCGGGGACTACCCCGGGGCCCTGACCTCAGGGGGTTGATGATCTCGACCGCGCCGATGGTGTCGTCGAGCAGCGACTCGGGGTCGTCGTAACCCTTGGCGTCGGCTATAGGCACGCCCTCGCACTGATTGGAAAGCCATGATCGGTGCCGGAACTCATTCCGCAAGAATAGGTGGCGAGGTGTGGAGGCGAGAGGTTACCGGGACTTGCTGATGAAGTGCCTTGGGCAGTTGTCACGGACATCGTCGTGTACGACCGACGGGTCTGCTCGCTCGGCCGCCTCCGCAACCTTGCGGTGCTGCTGACGGATCCCGCCGCCGTCGGTCTGGATGATGAGCGGCCACGAAGGCACCTCTCGGAGTATAGCCACGGCCGTCGCAGATCGAGGTCCGTCTTCTGCGGCTTGCGCAGCCAGCCAATCTGCCTTCCAGGCGCATGCTGCCCAGGCAGCGTAGGTTCCACGCACGGCAGCCACCTGTATCACCGTCGGTTCGCTTCCAAGCCCGGAGACGAATTCGTCAATGTCAGGAGCAAACGAGTAGCCCGGGGGTACCGGCACCTCTGTCGGACGCAACTCCTGCACCACCTCGCGGAAGTCGACGCCGTCGGTGCGTAGGTACTCGCTCGTATCGTTCTCCGTGTACCCCGGGCGGCCATACTCACCGGTGTGCGCAGGGGTGGCGTCACCGAAGGCCGTGGTGGGGGTGATCAAAAGCGCCGCGAGTACCCCAGCGGTAGTGGCGGCTATCCACGGCCAGCGCCGAGCCACCCCGTGGCGGATTCGATCAGGGAATCTCGCATCCATGTTCTGCCTTGTCACGTACCCTCCTCAGTCGCCGCTGACTGATGCAACACCTTCGCTAGAAATGCCCCGCATTACCCGGTCTGGGACCCGTCTAACCCAAGCGCCGGCGCCTTGGTCAGATGGACCGCGACCGGACCGACCTCGAGACCCAGGTCTCATGTCGCATCGGCGCAGCAGAGTCCCGCCCCCAGGTAACGAGCTGCCTACGGGTGCTGGTTGTCGTCAACGATCCGTCGTACGGCCGACAGGGCCGCATCGAGTGGGATCCGCTCCTGCTCTACGCGTCGGTGTCGGGTCCACGTCTCGGCGGTCAAGCATTGGTAGAGCGCCTTTTCGGCGTCGGTCAGGAACGGCACCGGTCGCGGTCTGCGGGCTTGCAGGGGCCGGCCCCTGGCATCGCTGTTGGTGCCGAATCGCTCCCATCGGGTGTAGGCGGTCAGGTCCATGAACAGCGATGCGGCGGGTACGCCGGCGGCACGGAACTCGTTGAGAATTTCTAGGCCGTCGGCGTCCATGTCGCCCCAGTAGAGGATGTGTGCGGCGCCGGCCAGCCAGGGTAGGGCGGCGATCGTTCTACCTCCGCGACCAACGCCCTCAACGCTGACGGCGCCGTCGAGCGCGGGGAAGTGGATGGCGGTGTCCTTGTTCTCGGAGATGATGACGACTCGTGGCTGGTACGCCGGTTGCGCTCGGTCGCCGATGGTGACGGAGTCATGTCGGCGTCCGCCTGCGGCGAGGTGGGCGGGGTCGAGGTAGGTGAAGTGCACTCGGGGTGGGTGTGGTGGCAGGAGTTCCAGGTCGTCTCGGGCTGATAGGCGGCGTACCAGTTCGAGCCGGTGATTGAGCCACTTGGCGTGTAGCCCTTCGATCGGCACCTGTCTGGGGGTGAGGCCGGTTGCCTCGTGCTCGGCGAACCACGTTCCGGCTCGGCAGAGCAGCTCGAAGTCCGTCTCGCTCAGCTCGTCGACCGCGGTGATCGTCGAGGCGAGTGATCCGGCTTCGGCGAGGTGAGGGAAGCGTTCGGCGAGCACTTTGGCCCTTTGGCGTGCGCGTTCCAGCCGTTGCGGCCAGTGCCGTGCGCAGAGTCGGGCGCCATGGTCGGGGTCGGTGACGACGAGGTGGGTGGGGAAATCCTGGTCGGTGTTGTGGACGCGCCGGGTGCGGGTGCGCAGTGGCGTGTCGTGCGCCGCGCTCCATGCTCGCCATCCGGCGGCCCAGGTTGCCGCGGTGGCGAAGTCTTTGGCGAGGTTCGCCGAGGTGGGTTGTCCGAGCGGGAAGTCGTGCGGCCAGGAGGCTGCGCGTGGGCCGGGTTGCTCGGAGGGTGCCGGTGTCGTGGGCGACGCCCCGTCGTCCGCTGCCGCGGTAGGGGGCAGGGTGATCCCGAGGGTGTCGGTTATGTAGCTCGCCCAGGTGTTGGTGAGTCGTCGCTCGATGTCGGTCAGGACTTGCTCGATCGTCTTCATCGTGGCGTGGCTTCACCGTTGGTCGTGGGATGCGGTGCCAACACGTCGGTTCCGATCGCCCGGCGACGTGCGTGGGGTATGGCCGGCGTGCTGGTGGCGGGGTGGTGTGTGGCGTCGCTGATGCGGGTGACGAAGGAGTAGTGCGTGCTCGTGTTCTTGGTGATGGCTAGCAGCGCGTCCATGTGTGGCTCGAGAGCTGTCACCTTGTCCAGTGGCGCTCCGATGATCAATTGGAAGCCGAGGCCTTTCCATGCCTGTACTGCGCGGCCGGCGAACTCGGCGTCGGACTTGACGAAGCCTTCGTCGAGGAAGACTGGTGCGAACCGTGGCCGTTCGCGGAGTTCGTCGCCGAGCCGGAAGCGGAGCGCCGCGCCGACGATGAATGCGACCAGTTCCTGGCTTTCGCCGCCGCTCTTACCGCCGAGGGAGGAGTGGGTGCTGAGGAGTTGTCCGGTGGTGTCGTAGCGCTCCGCGGTGATCTCGACGTGTCGCCGGACGTCGAGCAGGCGGTCGCGGTCGCTGAGGTCGGCGACGGCGCGTGGGTCGTTGCGGCGGCGGACGCGGCCCATGAACTTCTGCAGGTCGTGGAAGCGCTGTTCCATATGGTGTTCGGGCAGTTCTCGGGTCGCGCCTGATGACAGTGTTCGCAGTTGGCGGCGGAACTGGACGACGGCGTCGGACGTCAGGCGTCGAAGCTTGATGCGCAGTCGGTCGCGGTTGGCGCCGAACGGTAGACCACGCAGGATGCCGTTGATGGGCTCAAGGCGTTCCTCGATGTCGTTGATCGAGGATTCCATGGCTCCGGCGAGCGGGACTAGGTCTTCGCCGCTCCACTTCATGAGTCGCTTGCGCCACTCCTGTTGGCGCTCGTGCAGCCCGGTGCTGAGGATGGTGTCCAGGATTGTGGCGTAGTCCTGGTATGACGCTGCGGTCCGCCCGAGGTTCGGGTCCTCGAACTTCAATTGGTACGCGGCGAAGATTCGCTCCAGCTCAGCCTCCGCGTTGCGCAATTGGGTGTCGGCGGACTGCGCGGTGGCTGACAGCCGCTGCCGGAGCCGACTCAGGTTCGTCGGGAACTGCTCGAGGTCAGCGGGGTCCGCTGGGGCGACCGCTGCGGTGAAGTGCCGGTCGAGGACGGCTGTCTGTTCGTCGGTGAGCACCACATGTTGCTCAAGGTCGATCCGGTGCAGTTCGTCCTGGACGTCGGTGTGTTGAGTGTTGAGTGAAGACGCCTGCAGGCGGAGGTTGGTTTCCCACTGCTGGAGTTCGAATCGACGTGCGCGGGCGCTCTCCAGTTCCTCTTTCAGTTGGTCGATGCGTCCCTGTAGGTGCTGCAGGTTGTCGTCCGCGTCGAGGATTGCTCGGCGGGCGCGATCGAGCTTGTCGATGGCCGCCTCGACGCTGGCCACGTCGATGTCGTCCCAGGTGACCGCCCGGATCGCCTCGTAGGCGCTGCGGCGGGCGTTCAACGTTGTCCATTCGCTATCGATCATTGAGCGCCGGTGATCGATCGTGCTGAGCTTCACCTCGATGTTGCATAGTTCGCGGTCGATCTCGGCGAGGGTGTCCTCGTTGCTGAAGCCGATGATGTTCGACTGCTCGTTACGCCCGTGGGTGCCTCGCGTGCCGAAACGGGTTTGGCCAGCCACCGTTACCCGGTACCCGGACCCGCCCAGCTGATCGGGGTCCTCCACGCAGAAGGCGTTGCGGGCAGGGTCAGACAGGTGCCGCTGTACCCAGCCGGTGAACGGAGATGGCTTGAACTCAAGTTTCCCGGCGATTTTGTCCGGGTTGGTTTCGGCGTGGCCGTCAAGGTCGAGTGGTACCCCTTCGAAGGTCAGCCGGCCACGCAGGCGCAGTGGGTTGATAGCGGCGGAGAACATCTCCAGACGGTCTCGGGGTACGAGCAGCAACCGGGCGCTGGCGCCCAGGACCGTCTCCACGGCTGTCCGCCAGCGCCCCTGCTCGGGCGCGATGTCGATGAGTTCAGCCAGGAATGGCAGTTCGCTGGCGTCTATGCGCGACGCGCGGGCGACTTCCTGGCGCAGGTTGTCAAGGTGCATCGGAACGCGCCCGGCACGGCCGGCCAGCGAGGCTCGTTCTTCGGTCAGCCTCGTGCGGTTCTCGAGCAGTGGAAACTCCAAGCCGCGTAGCTCCTCGCGGCGGTCTCGTAGGGCCTCGGCCGTGGTGTCGCCGGTGGCGAGGAACGCTGCGGCGGTCGCCTGCAATTCGGCGAAGGTGTCCTTGTCATCGAGCGGCGCGGCCAGTTCGACGGTGCGTTCGGTGAGCGCCGCGCGCCGCGCCAGCCGTTCGTCGCGGCGCTGCCGTTGCTGCGTGGCCTGCTGAGCGAGGCTTTCCAGCTCACCTCCGCCCGCGTCCCGGTGGGCGGCCACAGTCGCGGCGAGTTCCCCCTCCAGCGACTGCTCGCGCTCGATCGCAGAGGCCAGGTCGATCGCGTTCGCCTTCTGCTCTCGCTGGTTGGTGGTGATCGCGCTGTCCAGCAGGCCGGCTTCCCGTCGCAGTCGCCACAGCACGATGGGGGTGTCGCCTTCGGCGTTGAGGCCGAATGTGTCAATCTGCTCGATCGTCGCCTGCGCCGCGGTGATGTCGGTGTGCTTCTGGGTGATCGGGCCGAGCAGTTCAGCTTTCTGCTGCTCTTTGCGCATCGCGGCGTGGGCGTCCTCGAGGTCGTCGAAGTGGCTGATCGCCCGGTCAGCTGCCTCGTATGTCGCGGGCCGCTCCAGCACCATGTCCTTGTACAGCTCGTCGACGGTGCGGATCTGGTGCCCGGACTGGATCCGCACCAGCAGTCGCAGGGCCTTCGCGCCGTCGCCGTTCGCGCCGATGCCGAGGTGGGTGTGCAGGCGAGCGGCGAATGAGGCATAGCTGTCGTGCGTCAGCAGTCCCGGGAACGCGGTCTTGAGCGACTTCGGCGCGAACAGTGAGGTGGCGTGCTCGGCGAGGTCTGCCAGGTCAAGGTAGCCCTCGTAGGTGGCCATCCGCATGGTGATGTCTGCGGCCTGAGTCGCGCGCGAGGAGACGTGGTAGATCCGTAGCGCGGTGAAGCGGCGACCGTGGTCGTCGATGAACGTCACGGCCACCGCGCCCCAGGTGGGTCGGCCGTCGCCGCGGAGCACCTTGGGCCGTTCTCGGCCGTTGTCGTCGGCGGTGGTGTCGGTCTGGCCGCGCAGGTAGGACAGCAGGTTGCGTTGCTCGGCGCTGCGGGCGCGGCCGGCGACGGCGTCATTGGACGCGCCGTTGAAGGATGTGTCCGACGGCATCATCAGGGCGATGTACGCGTCGAGCAGGGTGCTCTTCCCCGTGCCCGACGCCCCGGAAATCAGCGTCGCGCCGGTGTGGAAGTCGAAACGGACCCGGCCTTCGAATCCTCCCCAGTTCACGAGCTGGAAAGCCTCGGCCCTCCACTGCAACGTGCCGTCGGTGGCCCCGGCGACGTAGAACAGTGGAGTCGGTAATGACGTGGTGGCAGGCGGTGAGAGCACGGCGGCGGGCAGCAGAGCGGGTTGGACCTCGTCGTCGATCGTCACGGTGCCTCCTCGTCGCTGATGGCCGCGTCGGTAGCGTCCGGATCGCTGCCGCCGACGGTGCCGGTGGGAGACTCCTCGCTGGCTTCACCTTGGTGTGGTGCCTTGAGCCATCGCAGCAGGTCTTGCAGGCGCTCCAGGGGCAGCACGACGTCGATGGCGGGGCTCACCTCGAACCGCTCGGCGGTGCTGGCGCCGATCAGCAGTCCGGCTCGGAGGAGACTTTCGATGGCCTTGACGGCGCGTCGCCCATCGGCGGCGTGATCGGTGGCATGTGCCGGGCGGAGCGAGACGATGTGCTCGAGGATGTCCTGCCGGTCGACGTAGGTGCGGGAGGTTCCGGCGGCTTCTTCCGAACGGCTGCGGGTGCGCAGGTACACCAGCAGGATGGTCTCCTCGCGGCTCCACGCGGTGTCGTGGAGCAGGGTGGGAAACTTGCCGCCGCCTTCGGGGACTGCCGGCCGTTTGTAGGCGACCTCGCGCTCAGCGTCCAGGTGGAGGTTGAGGAACAGGTCGTTGAGCCGAGAGCGGAACAGCCGTGGGTCGGCCGTGAGTGTCTTCCATTCCTTGGGGTGGCTCTGCGCGGTGATGAACCGCTGCTTGAGCAGAGCGACCAGCACGCGGCGTTGCGGCAGCTCAAGTCCGCCTTCATCGCCTTCGAAGAGTGAGACGCTGCTGGTCAACTCCCGCTCCGGGTCGTCCCAGCCGATGGGGAGATCCACGGTCTCGCCGGTCGAGGAGGTCTCATCAACGCTCATGCCGGCTCCGATCTGGGCACTCGGCCCGGCCGGTCTTCTGCGGGCGCGGCAGACGAATCTGGGCTCCGCGGGCCTGGGGTAATCACTGGGATCGCGAAGTCGCGTCGGGTGCTGTCCGGGCGCAGCGTGCGGTACACCTCGGTGTGCTCCTCGTCGTGAACGAAGTCGTCCATGTTCGTGGTCAGGTGAAGCAGACCGAAGATCTCGACCGGCCGGCGTAGCGGTGCGTCCAGCGCGTCGAACAGCCGCCCTAGGGACGCCAGGGGCTCGTCCGAGGCGAGGGCGTCCTGAACGGCGGCGCGGAGTTGGTCAAGCGACGGGCCGCCCTGCGCCAGCAGGTCCGCCAGGGTGAGCCCGTCGGGGCGTTGCGTGGTGACGTCCCGCAGTGGCGGTGGCCCCGCGTCGTCGTCCGGGTTGTGGAAACGTTCGCGGAGATGATGCACGTCTAAGACCGTGTGTCAGTTGGGTTTGTTGCTGGTCAACAGGTTGAGTCGGTCGGCGCGGCGGTAGCAGATGAGAGCGCAGGCCAGGCGCAGGAATCCG
>NZ_JBICTE010000061.1:0-8454 GCF_043197485.1 Micromonospora sp. NPDC049102
ACCTACCGCGCAGCATTGATGCCGCGCCCGATCCATCGGTCGGTGTTGCTGAAGTCGACCTGCTTCGACCTGGGTGCGCCCGGTAGGGTTCGAACGTACGACCTTGGGATTAGAAGTTGAATCCTGATCGTGTTTCTGAGTGATCCTCGGTTCACAGGGGTGTCTATCTATGCAGGTAGACACCCCTGTCCTTGTTGCTTGGTGTCCGTTGGTGACGGCTAGTCCGGGAGAGTGCGGGCTCACATGGGGCTCACTTCTAGTCCGCAGTTGCGTTACTAAAGAGCGCGGAGGCCGCTACGGCCGCCGCTCGCCTGCCCGGTCGCTACTATCCACGTCGTGAGAATCCCGAGACGCCAGGTCCAGGTCTGTGCCGTCCAATTAGCAGAACCGAAGCGCATAAGCAGGGCCTGCTGATCACGCGTCAGGAGAGGTTTCTGGCTCGCGGCTTCTAGTAACGCCTGAACATTGGGCTTATTCAGAGCAAGAATGGCGATAGTTTTATCGGACACTTCACCTTGTCGCACTAATGCCCGCCCTTGAGGTGTAAGGCGGACCTCGTTATCGCTGACCTCCACAAGGTTGAGCGACTGTGCGTCTCGTATCGTTGCGGCGGTCCACTTCCCGCCGAATGCCGCCTGGATCATTTCACGTTTTATGCTGCCATCCCTGACTAGGTTGATTAGTTCTCGAACTTTAGCAGGACGAACTGACGGAACAAAAGTGCCGGGTACAAAAGTGCCGAGGTTGAATTCCCGTCGCGTCAGAAGGTCGTCCGAGGCCGTGTCGCGCAGCTTTACCGCGTCGCCCTCAAGGTCGACCAGACCTGCATATCGGATCCAGTTGACCAGGATGCTGGAATATGAGATCCAAGTCTTTTGGCTAACCGCTAGGTGCGGCAGTTCTTGTTGAAGTAACCCAGCAATCTCATTGACCGATGCAACGCCGTTGTTGGCCACCAGGTCGAGGGACTTGACGACTAGTGCGTTAGTTCGCAGGGCGCGTCTCAGGAAGTCTCCAAGTCCGTCGGATTCGAGGGCGGCGGAGGCGCTAGCTGAGAGGGCCACACGCCCTGGCTTGGGATCGAGGAGGCCGAGCAGCTTTAGTTCACGTAGCTTGTTGTACGTGGCGGTTGTATTGCCGCCGACTTTCTTGGCGAACACTGAAACGTCACTAGAGCCCTCGTCGACAATCTTTGAAAGCAAGGCAAGTGCTGAGCCCGGGGTCACGCGGAACACAAAGCGCGTCTGGAACGGGACTCTATCTGTAAGAACGTATGCCTTGAAAACGTCGTTATAGGTATCATAAACGTCGCCAGATAGGCGGAGCAGCTTTAATCCGAGGAACTCGTTTAACTTGAGGGTTAAGCGCTCCACGCTCACTTCGCCCTCCAGTCGCCTCGCCAGCTCATTCGCAGCGTTTGGCATGTTGGCGGCCATCGTCCGAAGGAGCGCCTTGTCCTGCTCTTGAAGGCCTGCAAGATCTTCGCTGAATAGGTCCTCGGCGCGGAGCCCTCCTCGCGCTAGCTCCTTCTGGTTGATGCCCTTTCGGTGCATCCCAATAATATGGGCACCCACCCGCTTAAGTAGCCATGGAAAGCCCGCAGCGAAGGTAAGAATGACATCCTTTAGCTCTGCTGATACGCGATCGCCCAGCTCTTCACCCAGGCGATCGATGAGTATTTGCTCTTCATGGGTTGAGAAGTCATCAAGGCTGATTGGCTGGCTTAACTCGTTTAGTCGGTGCAACTCAATCTCGGCGCCTTCATCGAAGGTGGCAGCGAGATCATTTTTTCGTGCCATAATCCAAAGGATGGGCAGCCCCCAGGTCGTGCTGGCAATCACTAGGTCGAGCACAACCTGGAAGACGCGAGGGCGTGATAACAGGGCTTCGAATTGGTCAATCTGCACTACAACAAGCCGTCGGGCAGTCGATGCGGACTTTCCGAGACGGTTTAGCGAGTCCGCGACGTCCTCTTGGCGCTCGGGTATAGCCTCGCTGTAGCCAGCACGACTATTTGCCTGGCGTATGAGATCAGCTAAGACCAGCCGCACGTCTGCCGGTACTTGGATGTTGCGACCATCGACGGTGGTGAGGGCATAGGCATCGACTGTGTCCGCAACCTTGAGTAGGAGAGAACTCTTACCTACTCCGGATCTGCTTAGTACTTGTATTGCGCGAGTTGCAGTGCGGCCGAGTGAGACCTTTTCGATGATCTCGTTTAGCTGGTTGAGTGGGTCACCGCGACCCACGAAGCATTCTGGCGGACTGGGGAACTTGTAGTCGAACCAACCTGCTCCTGCTACTACCGGGGGCAGGCTCTCCCTGGTCAATGCTTCTGAGGCAGGTTTGACGCCTTGTCCAACGTACTTCAACGACGTTAGGTCAATAAGTTGAAGTTTCAGCCGTCGAAGGCTTGCAGGTGGCAGGTCTATCAGTTTCCCGAAGGTATCAAAAGTGGCAAAATGGGAGGGAGCGGACGCGGATGATGGGCCGCAACTAACAACTATAAGGTCGCCTGCATGGCCAACAGTAAACCATGCGTCGTGCGGTTCGAGAGCAAACTGGGCTCGCACCTTGTCCCGAAGAATAGTCTCAGATATCAAGCCGCCGCTCTTGACGAGCAGGTCGGTTATCTCCGTGCCGACGAGTGTCTTGAAAGTGACCCGAAGTGTTGTCATTACCTGGGGCGTGAGGCTTCGCAGGTAGTCGCGTCCTTCCGGAGTGAAGTCAGATGTTGAGATGAAGATACCATCAGCGCTTCCATCGTTTATGGCTATCGGGACTAGCTTGCCAAAGAAAGAGGAAGCCTCTTTACCTGCAATAGCCGCTTCATGGGCTTTTGCCTCGCCGACCAAGGTGCGCCCCTGTAGCCGCGACTTGGCCGTGATGTCATATTCTAGACTGGCACGCTTTGCTCGCATCGACACATCCGTGTATCCGGATACTTCCAGAAGCCGCCTGCAGAGCTGCTCGAATAAATGCCCCTTCTTCTGCGGGGTAAGATTGTCCGAGGTGTCGTCGAGGAATGCGATTTGCATTTTGCCTCTCTGGTTAATGAGGGCGCTACCGCTCGGCGCCGGACCGGCACTTATCGAACTGCGTTACCACCAGTACGCCAAGGCTCTATTTCGAACTCGACGATTCATTGAGAACAGTTTTCGGCGCGAAATAGCTTACCAGCATCTCATCGGTCCAGGCTGCTTGCTGGACCGGTCCCCTTGGGCCGAACTCTTCGAACCAAGGCTTTATGTCGAGGACTGGAGTGCCGTCCACCGCGTCCAAGTCCTCGACGTGCAGGTCAAGCCCGTCGACCTTGAGTAGGCGGCACCGACTTACGCCCAGCCAGTTGATCCGACGCATGTTGCGATGGCCAAAGATGCCGACTTCCGGCCACTCCGGGTTGTCTCTGGGGCGACGTGCACCGAGGTTCAGGTCAGTGGGATCGGTGAGATGGAAGCGAAACACGACCTCAAGGTGGGAGAAGTCCTCAAGTCCTTTGGTGGCTTCTGGCGTGAAGCGTTCTTCATCGACTCGAATGACAGCTCTGGTTCCGCCCCAGTAGTCGTCTGTTGGCTCGGTTCTTCCCCCTGCGACGCGAGCAATGGACTCCATGGTGAATTCTTCGGCTGCCATTCGGGCCTCCCGATCTGTAGGTGACTTCTTCTAGGCAGAAGTAGAGAGGTAGCTCTTGGCGCGTGCATCGATCTCCTGGACCCCCCGGATCCTGCGGTTTTGGTAGGGGGAGAGGATGGCGCGCATCTCGGCGGCTACCTGACGCGTACGGCCCGAGCGAACACCGTCCATCGCGTCGAGGGCGCGGGACCACGTTGCGCAGGCTTCCTCAATCTCACCCTGCCGGGCCTGCACTGCCCCGAGGTAACCAAGCGTGACGGCGTGGGTTCGGGTGAAGGCTGCCGCTTTGCGTGTCCTGACACTGCGGCGGAAATGACTTGTCGCCCCCGCCAGGTCGCCGGTGTCACGTAACGCGCATGCCGTCTCGTGTGCGAGGCTGGCCTCAGCGAAGAAGAAGACCCGTCCGGGCTCGTCGTCTCCTTGGGTGGCGGCGGCAAGGTCGTCCTCTGCTCGGAGCAGCGCGCGGGCCGAATTTTGGGTCTCGCCATTTGCTGCTAGAGCGCGAGCGTGGACCACCCCGATGAGGGCACGCTCCCGGGGAGCTGCCGTCTCGTAGCGGTCGCCGCGCACCGAGGCATCGGCGAGATCGAGAGCGTGCTTGTAATGCCCAAGGTCGATCGCCTGGTGTGCCATCGCGCGGAGGACGTGGCCCGCCATCGCCGGGTTGTCGGCTTCGGCAGCTAACTTCACTGCGATGTTGAAGTAGTGCTGCGCGACGTTGTGTTCGCCATTGTCAAACGCCATCCACCCCGCAAGGTAAGAAAGCTCGCTGGCCGCGGTGAACATGTCGCGTCTCAGCTTTTCGTCTGCGTAGCGCCCGCGTAGGTAAGCTGCCACGTCGGAGCTGAGATATTGGGCCACTGCTGATCGGGCGTGCCCGCCGCCCCGGCGCTGGTCGACGCGCGAGAACAGCGACACCATGTCGTGTACCGCGTCAACGTCGCCCCTGCCTACGGTCCTGCCAGTGGGCGTGCCGCGCGCTTGGCCCAGCTTGACCATGCGCGTCCACCAGGGATCGGCAGGCAGGGCAAGCGCAGCAAGCGAGTAGGCGGCAGTGCCCAGAACACGCCTGCGCTCAGCGTCCACGTCGACTCTCCCGAGTTCGGTCAGCGCAGCCAGCGTATCGACTCGCCACCCAAGCATGTCCGCTGAGGACAGCAGTGGAGTCGGTAGACCGATGTCCTCCAAGGTCAGCGCGCGTCCGAGCTTGCGTGACAACGCTTCGCAGAGCAGCACGGGTGCTCGTCCAGAGGGCTTCGAGCCGGCGATCCAGTGCGAGACGTGGGAACGGCCGACCCCGGTCAACTCGTCCGCGTTGCTCTCCTGAGCGACGCGGACCAGTGCTCGTGCCACCTCGGCATGGGACATCCCAGCTTCCGCGATCACGGCTGCGAGCTTGGTGTTGCCGGGTCCCGCTTGCGGCACTGTGTACCCCCGCATAGAAGTCGATCTTTCACCACGTTCACCGCTTCGACGTGCCTCATAGAGTACCGAACGGCGGTGGTTTGCGATTCGCTGTAGGTACGCAAGACGACGACGAATCGGCAAATTGATTAGCCCTGCGTCGCGTCGGTCTTGTGTGGCTGAAATCTGGGCGGAATCCCCATTGCTACGAGCGGTGTGCGCCGTGGTGGTGGGTGACGGGCAGGGTGCGTCGTGTAGGCGAGAGGTTGTTGCTCATGCGGTGTGCCCTGCCCACTCGGGAGGTGAAATCGCGTGACTACTTACTCCGGCGGCGGGCAGATCGACAGGGCGCAACTGGTATTGGATCGGCACACGGTTCTGAGCGTAAATGGTTGTTGCGCCGGCTGCGGAAAGTCGGGGTCGTGCCCGCAACGCGAAGACGCCGTTCGAGTATTCCGCCTCTCACTGCGCCTACCCAGGGGGAACCCGGGAGCGACACGCCCTGAGCTGATCAACGCGCGTCGGATCGGCGGCCCTGCACTCTTCGGGGCATCGTCTCGTGCCGTCTTTGGGGGCGTCGTGAACACCCCAGCCTGCGGAAGCAGTGACGTCGCACATGGATGACGACGACGCGGATCTGATCCGACCAAGGCATCGCCCGCACCGGTCACTCCGCTTCCCTGGTGGCCGCCCGTGTGCGTGTCCCTCGTGCCGCGCAGCGCGCAAGCGAGAGCGGAAGCAACAGGCGGTTGGTGCTACGCCGCCGGCTACTGGCTATCTCCCGTTTCCCGGCGGTGGCGTGCCACCGTCTCCGGCCTCGCCCTACAGGCCGACGCAGATCGATTGGACCCGCGCGGCCGAGGCGGTGACCCGAGGACACCTCGGCCGCACGCAAGGAATCGCACCCGTCGGAAGGAGCAGAGCCCCCCGCACGTCAGCTCACGGCGCGACCCCCGTCAGCCCTTACCTCGAAGGAGACACGACACCATGACCGACACGATCACTGGTAACCCGACGATCGAGGCTTACACCGGCCCCATTGACCTGTCCCGCCCGCACTTCGTGGGCGTCGGCGGCTCCGCGATGTCGGGCCTGGCCCGGCTGCTGGCCGAACTGGGCCACCAGGTCAGTGGCAGCGACCTGAACGACTCCGCCACACTCGCGGCCCTGGACGTGGCGGGCGTGCGGGTGCACGTGGGGCATGACGCCTCCCACGTGCAGGGCGCGAGCTGCGTCGTCTACACCACCGTTGCCCAGGATGCCCCCGAGATCGACGCGGCTCGTGCCGCCGGTATCCCGGTGGTCCACCGGGCGCAGGTCCTCGACACGCTCAGCGCCGACCGGCGGCTCATCGCGGTGTCCGGCTCGCACGGCAAGTCCATCACGACCGGCATCCTGGCCCACATCCTGCGCACTCTCGGGGAGGACCCGACCTACCTGGTCGGGGCTGACCTGACCGGGCCGGGCTCTGGCGCCCGTCTCGGCGGGTCCCGTCTGTTGGTTGCTGAGGCGGACGAGTCGGACCGGTCGTTTCACTTCCTCACCCCGTCGATCGCGGTCATCACCAACGTCACGGACGACCACCCGGAGAACTTCGTCAACCACGCCGCGGTGATGCGTGCCTACGCCGAGTTCGGCTGCCGGATCGCTCCTCGCGGGTTTCTGATCGTGAACGCCGACTGCGTGGGCGCGAACGTGGCCGCCGAAGTCGTCGCTGATGAGCGACCTGACCTGACAGTGCTGCGCTACGGCCGGAGCCGCACGGCCGATATCTGTCTGCTCGATGTGCACGCCGAGGGGTGGAGCGTTTCGGCGACCGCCCGGATGCCGAACGGGACGACGGTGCGGCTGACTCTGCCGACCCCGGCGGCGCACCACCTGGAGAATGCGGTTGCGGCCGTGACGTGTGCGGTGGCCCTGGGCCTGGACCCCGCCGACGTAGCGGGAGCGGCATGCACCTTCTCGGGGGTACGCCGTCGCTTCGAGCACATCGACACTCGGGCCGGAGTGGCGGTGATCGACTCCTACGCCGACCACCCGAAGGAGATCGCCGCCGACCTGGAAGCCGCCCGCACCTTGGCTCGCGGCCGGATCATCGTGGTGTTCCAGCCGTCCGGACACGCCCGGGTGCTGGCCTTCGGTGGGCGGATCGGCCGGCTCCTGGCGGACCAGGCCGATCACGTCCTGCTGCTCGACGTGCACGGCACCGTGCCCGAAGCGCGACCAGCGGCAGACACGACGAAGATCATGAGCCAGTTGCGCGACGGGCAGTATTGTCTGCCGCTTGGCTCGGACCACGTGGCCAGGCTCGTAGGGCGGATGGCCGGTCGCGGTGACGTGGTTCTGACCATGGGCACCGGCGACGTAACCGACTACGGAGCAGCGATCCTGGACGCCCTGAGCCAGCGTTCCGAGGTCGCGTTGTCCGCGTGATCCCTACGCCTGGGCGGTGACAGCGCCGGGTTCCTCGATCAGCTTGTCCGCGAGCGCGAGGAGCCCGGCGCTGTTCGACGCCTTCACCAATACGACATCGCCTGGGCGTAGCCCATCGCGCAGCAGCTCCCACGCCTGCGGCACGTTCGCCGCCCGATCAACCGCTGTGCCACTGCCGGCGGCCCCGGTCGCGTACTGATCGGCGTTCGTCCCGCCGATCGCCACCAGCCAGCCGGCCCCGATTTCGGCTGCCTGCTGGCCGACCTCGCGGTGCACCTGTGCGGCGTGCTCACCCAACTCGGCCATCTCGCCCAGCACCGCGACCGCCCGCTGGCCGTCGCTCGTCATGGCATGCAGGGCACGCAGCGCGGCGTGCATGGCGTCGGGCGCGGCGTTGTAGGCGTCGTTGATGATCGTCACCCCGTCCGCGCGGGTGGTGACCTGCATCCGGCCCGGTGACACCGCTTCGGCTTGCGACACGGCCTGGGCCACGGCCTCGATCGGGTGGCCCAACCCGAGAGCGACGGTCGCGGCAGCAAGGGCGTTCGACGCCTGGTGCATCCCGTGGAGGAGCAACTGCACTTCGGCGGTCTGACCGTCGTACGCGAGTCGAAAGCCTGCACGGCCCAACTCGTCCAATGTCACGTTTTCGGCGCGCACGTCCGCCGGGTTGTCGATGCCGTAGGTCAGCACTCGGGCGCGGGTGCGGCTCGCCATGGCGGCCACCAACACGTCGTCGGCGTTGAGCACCGCTAGCCCGCCGTCGTGCGCTGCGGGCAGCGCTTCCACGATCTCGCCCTTGGCCTGTGCGATGTTCTCCACCGAACCGAACTCGCCAAGGTGCGCGTGCCCGACACGGGTGACGACGCTGACGGCGGGCGGGGCGATGTGGGTCAGGTAGGCCACGTGCCCGATGCCGCGTGCGCCCATCTCCAACACGAGATAGCGGGTGCCGGTTGTGGCGCGGGTGACCGTGTAGGGCAA
>NZ_JBICTE010000062.1:2060-5476 GCF_043197485.1 Micromonospora sp. NPDC049102
TCGCATACCGATCACTGTGGTGGTGCTGGTGTGGGGCGGATCGGGTTGTGGGTTGGTCGTTTGTTGAGAATTGCACAGTGGACGCGAGCATCTTTGTGGTCAAGTTGTCAAGGGCGAACGGTGAATGCCTTGGCACCAGGAGCCGATGAAGGACGTGGGAGGCCGCGATAGGCCTGGGGGAGCTGTCAACCAAGCTGTGATCCCAGGGTGTCCGAATGGGGAAACCTGGCACCAGTCATGTGGTGTCACCCACACCTGAACACATAGGGTGTGTGGAGGGAACGCGGGGAAGTGAAACATCTCAGTACCCGCAGGAAGAGAAAACAAATTTAGTGATTCCGTGAGTAGTGGCGAGCGAAAGCGGATCGAGGCTAAACCGGCTGCGTGTGATACCTGTCAGGGGTTGCGTGGTCGGGGTTGTGGGACCCTGCTGAACAAGCTGACACTTGTTCGAGGAGTTACAAAGTCAGTGGCTAGTCGAACAGTCTGGAATGGCTGACCGTAGACGGTGAGAGTCCGGTAGGTGAAAGTTGCTGACCTTCTGTGGGTGTTCCCGAGTAGCGGCGGACCCCTGAAATCTGCCGTGAATCTGCCAGGACCACCTGGTAAGCCTAAATACTTCCTGGTGACCGATAGCGGACAAGTACCGTGAGGGAATGGTGAAAAGTACCCCGGGAGGGGAGTGAAATAGTACCTGAAACCGTTCGCCTACAATCCGTCGGAGCCTTGCGGGGTGACGGCGTGCCTTTTGAAGAATGAGCCTGCGAGTTAGTGGCATGTGGCGAGGTTAACCCGTGTGGGGGAGCCGTAGCGAAAGCGAGTCTGAATAGGGCGTTTTAGTCGCATGCTCTAGACCCGAAGCGGAGTGATCTAGCCATGGGCAGGCTGAAGCGCGGGTAAGACCGCGTGGAGGGCCGAACCCACCAACGTTGAAAAGTTGGGGGATGACCTGTGGTTAGGGGTGAAAGGCCAATCAAACTCCGTGATAGCTGGTTCTCCCCGAAATGCATTTAGGTGCAGCGTCGCGTGTTTCTTGCCGGAGGTAGAGCACTGGATGGTCTAGGGGGCCCACAAGCTTACCGAAATCAGCCAAACTCCGAATGCCGGTAAGTGAGAGCGCGGCAGTGAGACTGCGGGGGATAAGCTTCGTAGTCGAGAGGGAAACAGCCCAGATCACCAGCTAAGGCCCCTAAGCGTGTGCTAAGTGGAAAAGGATGTGGGGTCGCATAGACAACCAGGAGGTTGGCTTAGAAGCAGCCACCCTTTAAAGAGTGCGTAATAGCTCACTGGTCAAGTGGTTCCGCGCCGACAATGTAGCGGGGCTCAAGCACACCGCCGAAGCTGTGGCATTCACATTTTAACCTCGCTTGGACGTGATTCCTTGTGCAGGTGTGTGGATGGGTAGGGGAGCGTCGTGCCGCGAGTGAAGCAGCGGGGTGACCCAGTTGTGGACGCGGCACGAGTGAGAATGCAGGCATGAGTAGCGAAAGAAGGGTGAGAAACCCTTCCGCCGGATGACCAAGGGTTCCAGGGCCAGGCTAATCCGCCCTGGGTGAGTCGGGACCTAAGGCGAGGCCGAGAGGCGTAGTCGATGGACAACGGGTTGATATTCCCGTACCCGCGAAAGAGCGTCCCTGATGAACTTCGTTGTGCTAACCATCCGAACTGCCAAGGACTTTCGGGTCTGCGGTGGGGAGCGTGGGAACCTGGCGGGTAGTAGTCAAGCGATGGGGTGACGCAGGAAGGTAGCTGAGCCCGGCCGGTGGTTGTGCCGGGGTAAGCGTGTAGGCCGTGTCGTAGGCAAATCCGCGACGCACTAGGGCTGAGACGTGATGCCGAGCCGATTCAGGTGAAGTCAGTGATCCTATGCTGCCGAGAAAAGCCTCTAGCGAGTTCTTAGCGGCCCGTACCCCAAACCGACACAGGTGGTCAGGTAGAGAATACCGAGGCGATCGGGCGAACTGTGGTTAAGGAACTCGGCAAATTGCCCCCGTAACTTAGGGAGAAGGGGGGCCGGAGACGTGAAGCCCCGCGCGGGTGGAGCGTTGTATGGCCGCAGAGAGCAGGGGGAAGCGACTGTTTACTAAAAACACAGGTCCATGCGAAGAAGTAATTCGATGTATATGGACTGACGCCTGCCCGGTGCTGGAACGTTAAGGGGACCTGTTAGCTCTTCGGGGCGAAGCGGAGAACTTAAGCGCCAGTAAACGGCGGTGGTAACTATAACCATCCTAAGGTAGCGAAATTCCTTGTCGGGTAAGTTCCGACCTGCACGAATGGCGTAACGACTTCCCCACTGTCTCAACCACAGGCCCGGCGAAATTGCAGTACGAGTAAAGATGCTCGTTACGCGCGGCAGGACGGAAAGACCCCGGGACCTTTACTATAGCTTGACATTGGTACTTGAGTTAGCTTGTGTAGGATAGGTGGGAGCCGGTGAAGTCCATACGCCAGTATGGGTGGAGGCAATCTTGAAATACCACTCTGGTTGATTTGGGTATCTAACTTCGGACCGTTATCCGGTTCAGGGACAGTGTCTGGTGGGTAGTTTAACTGGGGCGGTTGCCTCCTAAAGGGTAACGGAGGCGCCCAAAGGTTCCCTCAGCCTGGTTGGCAATCAGGTGTTGAGTGCAAGTACACAAGGGAGCTTGACTGTGAGACTGACAGGTCGAGCAGGGACGAAAGTCGGGACTAGTGATCCGGCACTTGCGAGTGGAAGCGGTGTCGCTCAACGGATAAAAGGTACCCCGGGGATAACAGGCTGATCTTCCCCAAGAGTCCATATCGACGGGATGGTTTGGCACCTCGATGTCGGCTCGTCGCATCCTGGGGCTGTAGCAGGTCCCAAGGGTTGGGCTGTTCGCCCATTAAAGCGGTACGCGAGCTGGGTTTAGAACGTCGTGAGACAGTTCGGTCCCTATCCGCCGTGCGCGTAGGATACTTGAGAAGGGCTGTCCCTAGTACGAGAGGACCGGGACGGACGAACCTCTGGTGTGCCAGTTGTCCCGCCAGGGGCACGGCTGGTTAGCTACGTTCGGAAGGGATAACCGCTGAAAGCATCTAAGCGGGAAGCCTGCTTCAAGATGAGGTATCCCACCCACTTTGTGGGGTAAGGCCCCCAGCTAGACGACTGGGTTGATAGGCCGGAAATGTAAGCCCGGTAACGGGTTCAGTTGACCGGTACTAATAGGCCGAGGACTTGACTACTAAGCTGCTACGCGTCCACTGTGCAACTCTGAACAAGCGAACACCCGTGTTGTGTGCCCGGGTTTGTTTGATATGTTCATAGAGTTACGGCGGTCATGGCGGAGGGGAAACGCCCGGTCACATTCCGAACCCGGAAGCTAAGCCCTCCAGCGCCGATGGTACTGCACTCGTGAGGGTGTGGGAGAGTAGGACACCGCCGGACAATCTTC
>NZ_JBICTE010000063.1:0-4335 GCF_043197485.1 Micromonospora sp. NPDC049102
GCTCCGCCGTCTCACCCGAGGCGAACCCGCCACCCGCCAACAACGCCGCACCTTCAACACACCCGACTGACAGCAATGTGAAACGCGCTCTTAGCCACCTGCTCCTGCGTGAGCATGCGTTGCTCGCGCAGACGGCGTAGGCGGGTGCGTAGAAGCCAACGCGCCACCGCAGGCGTTGGCTCCTCCACGTCCGTGGCGTCCGGAGCAGGGTGGCGGCGATCGGGCATCATGGAAGACATGGTCGACCGTTCCGGCAACAAGCGCACTCGCCGCATTGATGCTTCGGCGTTGGTGCGTGCCGTGACGGTCGCCGGCGGAACCGCAACGGTCGGGCTCGCCACCGCCGACGAGCAGCTGTCGACCGCCCAGGTCTGCTGGCTCGTGCTCGGCGCGATCCTCGCGACGGCCGGCACATCGCGCTCGAACAACTCGGGCACAGTAAAAAAAATCGCCCAAGGCTGCTAGCTGGCAGACTGCGTTAGGCCGTTTGGGTAACGCTCACGACTTGATCCGGACCGGCCCAGGTGCGCCCAGCGGTGGCGGCGGCGCTCCCTTGTTACCCCAGCCGACGCTGCCGTAGATCCCCTCGTCGACGTAGCCGACCCACACCTGCCCGCTGCTGGTGGTGACATCATGCTCGATTCCGTTGCCCAGCGAACCATCTGATACCAGAACTAAGTACTGTCAAGCATCGCTAATGTCTCACTGAGTCCACTCGATGACGGCAGGCATGTGTACGGTTATGCGGTCAGTTTTGAGCCAATCCTGGCCGTGCCGTAATCTATAAGCATGTGTGCAACCGAAATGGAGCACAGATGATACGTACAAGAGTTCGAATCCCCCCTCGGACACCAATGTCGTGGAAAATCACGATAAATAGGACAGATTGACTGTCCCATTTGGCCTATTTGGGCCCCAAATGTTGTGAGTTTAGAATGCTGCCGATGCGACCGGCTGCATGGGTTCAATTCGGTAGATAGGGAATGGTGCCCGTTCGCGGCGCGCTGACTGTGGGAGAGTGGCAGTGCCGCGGCCTGCGCGTCACTGTCGGTATGGGTCGATGATTTCCTTTGGGCGCAGCGCGGGGGCGGCGAGGTCGCGCAGAGTCGGCGAGGTGAGGTAGAACCTGCCGCGGGTCTCGCCGTGTTGTTCGAGCATGTCCGCCCGGACGAGGGCGCGAAGGTCGCGGGTTGCTTGGTCGTCGGTGAGGTTTTCGTCGCGTTGATAGAGGGTGCGGCGCACCCGACCGCCGGTGGCGGCGAGGTGTAGGGCGCTGACGACCCGCTCGGGCAGCCCGTTGCGCCGGACCCAGGTGTCGAGCAGTTCCCAGAGATGCGCTGCTTGGTTGAGGCGTTGCCGGACCAGTTGGGCTTGTTGGTGGTGGGCGCTCAGGCAGAATCGGATCCACCTGCTGGTGTCGTTGTCGGGCTGCCAGGTTGGGCCGCCGACCTCACCGAGCGCGTCGTAGTAGGCGTAGGTGTTTCGGCCGACACCGAGCCACTCCTCGATCGAGGAGAACTCTGGGGCGAGGACACCGTCGCGGGCGAGTACGAGGGTGTGCAGGCAGCGCGACATCCGACCATTCCCGTCCCGCCAGGGATGGATTTTGACCAGGTTCAGGTGAGCCATGGAGGCCCGGACAAGCAGCGGGGTTTCTGGTTCGCCGTCGGCCAACCAGTCGATCAGCTCGGAGATCAGCGACGGAACGTCGTCGGCGTCTGGCCCGGTGTAGACGCGTCGGCCGGTGTGCGCCTCGTCGATGTGGATGTCTCCTGGGCGGTAGCGGCCCGGCCACTTGCTGAGGTCATGGCGGAGCATCATGAAGTGCAGTGCGTTGAGCAGCATGTGCTGCCAGGTGAACTCGCGTGAGCGGGCGAGTTGTTGCACGTAGGTCAGGGCGTCCCGATAACCGGTGATGACTTCCCAGGTCTGCGGGTTCGTCTCCACCGGCTCGTCGCCGGCGACGGCCGCGGCGGCGTCGTCCAGGGAGACCTGGTAGCCCTCGATCGAATTGGAGCCTTGGATGGCGTGGGCGATCAGGGTGCGTCGGAGTTGTCCGGTCCAGCGGTGTGGCTCAGCGATCTGATACCGCAGGTTTTCCCGCATGGTGTCCAGTTCGCCGAGCACGCGCTTGTCGTCATCGGCGAGTGCAGGAGTCCGATACAGCATGCGCTAATCATACAATGCTTTCCGCTGAATCCCTGATTGATTTCAGCATTACGGGGTGGGGGGCGTCAGGCCGCTCCTGACGCGTCACGCCCCGTCGCGTACCGCACTGCATGAGGTTGTTCGGTCATGACACCACTTATCCGACCGAAGGAACATCTCGTCGGTCCACTCGTACCTGCTGCCCTGCCCGCGCGTACGGGTCCAAGCCCCGATGCCGATGCCCGCTCTACCTGCCCGAGTCTGCCCACCGGCGATTACCGACGCCAGCCTGGTACTGGGGATGGCTCTTCCGGCACGGTGTGGCCGGGTGAGCGCGCAGCACCTCGTGCGCGCGCTGGGGTGGCCCCCGCACCACCGCCTCGACGTTCAGTCGCGCCACGGCATGCTCGTCATCTGCTCGGCCAGCGACGGCCTCCACCAGGTGGGTAGCCGAGGGGACCTACCCTTGCCGGCGAATGCCCGGCACATGTGCCGCATCGATCCCGGTCAACCCGTACTGCTCGCCGCCATCGTTGCGCACGACCTGCTCGTCGTGCATTCCGTCAACACCGTCGTACGCCTGCTCGCCGACCTGCACACTCACCTGGCGGGAGCCGGCAATGACCGCTGACCCCGCCGCCGTCGCTGCCGCTCGCCAAGTTTTGGCTCACCTGGGTGTCACGGTGAGCGATCTGCAATCGCATCCCGCGGCGCCGTCGGTTGTGCCGACGGTCGCCGAGTACCTGCCCCGTGTTGTCGCCGCTGCCGGGCCCGGAGCACGCCGCACCTACGGCACTTACTGGGAGCGGATGGCCGCCGCGTGGCCCGAGCGGCCCTTGGACACCGTCACCGCCAGCGACGTCGAGGCCCTGAAACAGGTGATGATCGCCAGCGCCGTGTCGCGGCGCAACAGCCGCAACGGCCGGCACGCCGGTGAGCACCTCATCGCCGCCGCCCGCGCGTTCTACCGACGTGCCATCGCTGACGGGCTGATCGACGCCGCCGCCAGCCCCGCGTACCGCGTCGCGAAACCCCGACGCTTACCCGGCACCCGCCGAGCGTTGACCGCACACGAGTTGGAGGAGATCAACGCGATGGCGCGCACCAGCGGAAACGACGTGATCCTTGACGCGCTGCTCCTGCGCCTGCACACCGAGACCGCGTGCCGCCGCGGCGGCGCCCTGGCCCTACGGCTGGTCGACCTCGATACCACCAACGGACTCGTCCGCCTCACCGAGAAAGGACCCACTGTCCGCTGGCAGCCCATCACCCTCGATCTCGCCGGACACCTGAGAGAGCACGCCCACGCTCGCGGCGCTGTCCTGCCGACCGATCCGCTCCTGCGCGCGCGCAACGGCCAACCGATCACCAGCCGCCGCTACGACCACCTGTGGAAACGCTTAGGGGAGCGCCTGCCCTGGGTAGCCGTGCACGGCATCTCGACCCACTGGCTACGCCACACCACCCTGACCTGGGTGGAACGACACTTCGGCTACGGCATCGCCCGCGCCTACGCCGGGCACACCGACAGCCCCGGATCCTCCACCATCACCTACATCAAGGCTGACCTGCACGACGTGGCCAACGCGCTGTCGGCCATGACCGGCCAACCCCATCCGCTGGCCCGTCTGACAGATCACGCCGGCACGTGGTCGCAGTTGAACCACGTCGCATCGCCCAAGTCCGAATAGGGGACAGCAGCCGCGTGCGGTGTTGGGGGAACCAGTTCCGGATGCGCCGCACGCGGCTCGGCGCGTTGCCGAAGCCGGCCCAGCGTGCCTGGTTCGCCGTCTACCTCGACGCGGCCGACCGGTGCGACGTCCAGACTCTAATCCGGCTCGGCCAGCAACCGTGAAGCGGCGGACTCTTGCGCTGCATCTGTCCGCCCAGGGCGCGCCAGCGCTTGTGGCTGGCGTCAGCGTCATCACGCTGCTGCCTGGTCCGGCGGAACCTGGCTCGCCGACAGGCCTTTTCTGCGACGGGCCCGCCGCTCGCCTCCCCGTGGTCGCGCTCGCATAGTTGCTGTCCGCGCTTCTGCTCGGTCCCACCTCGCCGACGCCGACGACAACTCTGAATGCAGCACATCAATGCCTGAGCTACCCGCTTTGATGGAGCTTCGTAGTCATGGTCTGATGGCCATGGGGAGGAAGTTTCTGTGGCGGCACCGAAGAAGTACCCCGATGAGTT
>NZ_JBICTE010000064.1:0-3976 GCF_043197485.1 Micromonospora sp. NPDC049102
CCACAACGCGTCCGGGCAGTACTTCTCCACGTCGCTCACACCAGCTCAACGAATGACCTTGCACTCCAACAACCCCAAACGACACACGGTCTAAGCGGGCGGGAAGCAGCGGCAGCGCGACGGTCGTGCGCGGCCCGGCCGAGGTCATCCATCGGGCGAGTTCGCCGTCGAGTTGACGCAGAGTGTTGTCCAGCTCGCGGTCGCGGACAGTGTTGTGGGTCTGGATGTACTCGCGCAGCGTGGCGGTGACGCGGTTGCGTTGGGCGAGCACCGCCTCGATGCCGCGCCTGATCAGCCCAACAGTGCCGCGCAGATCGCGGCGGTCGACGTCGTTGAGGATGTCCTCAGCCATGGGATGACTCAGCAGGGCCGAGAGATCTTCGCGCAGTTGCAGGAGCAGCTCGTCATCTCGGAGCAGGGTGAAGGCACCCTCGAATGCTCGGCCCTCGGCCGTGGCGCTCATCAGCGAGTCGGTGTGCCGCAGGTAGTCGTCGATCACCTCGCCGGCATGGCGGTCTTCTGCGCGAAACGACGCCAGGATCTGCGTGCGCAGGGCGGTGAACGCCTCCTGTACGCGGGCGAAGTCGCTCGGTAGCGCTGCCACCAACTGGAGCAGTTCGCCGTATCCCTCGAGCATGTAGTCGGCCGAGACGTGCGGCAGGTCGGCGCCTTCCAGCAGGCGGTCACGCTCGCGGGTCAGCCGGGCGATCTCGCTGTTGAGGATGTCTACCCGGGCGCCGCGGTCCGGGTTGACCTCGGTGTTGAACCGCCGCACCGCGTTGACGATCGTGGCGATCCGGTGCTCACTGAGACTGGCGCGTTCCCTCGTCAGGTTCGTGACGAGGTTGAGGGCGTCCTGGGCGTGACTGGTCAGCGTGTAGACCTCGGCGCCATCATCTTCGACGCTGCGGACAAGCCACTGCCCCCGCATCCACCGCATGCACAGATCACGACCGGTGCCGGATGGGAGATCGGTGAAGCCAGCGATCCGCAATTGATCAAGGTAGGTGTCGACCTGCGCGTGGAGTCGAGCGGTGGAGATGGTGCGGTTGTCCCGAGTGAACGCGCTGCGCAGCATCGCGATCACCACTTTCGCGTGGCCTCTGTACAGAAGTGTGAGGGTCGGCTGGTCGAACGCCCCAGCGACGCGGGCGAGCTCGCCGACGATGTCGCTCACCGGGCGCGGTCCGCTCTCGATGTCGGCCGGCAGGTAGGCCGTCGCGGTCTACGGTGTGGCCCAACCAGGTAGGACGGCGACCTGCCGACGCATCGCACAGCGGTAAACGTCGTGGCTCGCCCGCAGTCGCATCTCATGCAGCATCCCATCGGCGCGCTGTTGATTCGCACCCGATGATGCCAGCCGCTTCCGACAATTACCGGAGTCGTACAATCGTTCTAAAAATGTTCCCGTCTGACCGGTCCATGATCAGCTTTTCCTGAGTCGAGACGTTTGCCTGATCGTTTACGCGAACTGCGATTCCGAGATTCCCCCGACCATCAACGGACGCGGGCACATTTCACCTCATTCCATTTTTACTCGACGGATGCCGAATATTTCGGGTTGAAGCCCTCGGTCCCGCCCTGCGGTTTCGCGACGATGAGCCCGGCCCCGTCTTAAGGCACTATGCGCACCCGCTTCGAACGGGGCACCCCGGAACAACTGATCGCTATCGGACGTCACCTCCGTGACCTCGACGCCGACTTCGAGATCATCGTCGTGCAGCCCGGCGTCCAGAACCGCTGAGCGCGTCCGATGTCAAGGGCTTCGGGAGGTGTGGTAGTCGGGGCACATCGCCCGGCCAGGCGTTCCGTGAGTAGGTCGCTGTAGACGGTCGCCATCCTCGTTGGCGATGCGCCTGTCGATCAGGCGCACGAGCGCCACTGCCCAGGCGGTGGCACGCGAGAGCGGCGGCGCCGCTACGTACACGTTCCGGTGCCGCCGCGTAGCCACGATCAGGGCCGCTCAGGCCGGTCAGGAGGCCCAAAGGCCGCGTCATGTTCTCGCGGTTGACCGCTCGTCACAGCACAGCGGCGAGGCGGTCCAAAATCGGAACGCAGCGATCACCGGACACGAGGCGCGGCTCGGCCATCGCGAATGGAGCATCATCGCGCACGATCTTCAGAGTGCTGACGTAGCGCGAGTCGGCCGACAGGAAGATGTCCGCATCGACCAGGTAGGAGCTGTGTTGTTCATCGGCCGGGTTACCGCCTGAGATCTTCTGCGTGGTCTGGATGTGGCGAACAGCCCATCGGATCCAGTTTCTTGGTACAGCCTCAGCAGACGCGTCGTAGAGCCAGAACCGGGTGAAGTCCGCGCGGCTACTGCCAAGGCGGCGCAGGTCGACGTAGGCACCGACCCAGTCTGCGAAGATCGTGTCTTGCCGGGTCACGACGGCGCGGCCGGGGACCACCACGAGCTGATGCCAGTACAGGTCCCTGAGCTCGGCCCGCCATGCGTCCACCTCGTCGCCCTCGATCCATCCAGCGCGGTAGTGATCCGGCGTTTCGGGCGCAAGGCGGGCCTTGATGGCTGTCAATGGACGAAAATTGAACCGCGTTTCTAGCACGTCGTGGCGTTGGCGACGCTGCTGCCGCACTATGTGTGGGGCGATGGGCGGCTGAGCCTGCTGCCAGATGTGAAGGCGCTCGGACGTTTCTCGTGCCTGCCGCCAGATGGTTCTGGTCCAAAACGTGTTGAGCGAGGCGACGGCGGCGGTGTCCGGCATCGCACGCAGCCATGCTGGCCGCGCTCTCCGAATTTCGGCCACAACCTCGGCCGACTCAGACATGGCTTCGGTTGGCAGGCGCCGCCGGGAACCTGTGATGAGCGCTTCGATGATTCGCTGCCTGGGCTCGGGCACCGGAAGGTCCATCACCTCGACGAGTGTGCTCGGGGTGACGAGAACCTCCAGTCCGCGCGACTGCATGAACTCCCGGAACGGGCGGGAGGTGCCCTCATCTCCGAGAGATGACCAGATGTTGGTGTCGAGGAGGACCCGCACGACGTATCTACATACCCACCGCATGGGGGTTGTGTCAACGCAGATTGGCTGCGGATAACAGCGCTTGGGCTGCAGTGCGCGGGGGATACTCGGCTGGTCTCGTGCTGTGATCGGCTCCTCGCATGCGCGTCTTGCCAGACGTGGCTCAACAGCGGAACGAGCCGATCGACCGCGGTGAAATGCGCAGCGCTGGCGATCGGGCCAGTCAGGCCCGCGGCCGCGAGCAGGGCCCGCAGCGTACCCAAGCTGATGCCATGGCTCCAGTGCACCGCCGCGTTGAGGTGCTGCACATCGGCCGCGGCGGACAGGGATCTGATTCGGCCCTGTTGTACGTAGGCCGAGCCGAGATCGGCCCACGTCGACCAGTCCTTCGGCACATCGACGAGCCGCCGACGAGCGGCTCAAAGCTGCGGTGGGCAGCGTTTTCAGGGCCTGCGGGCACTGCGGGAAGGACGTCTCCAACCGCGCGCCCCAGACGCGGTTCTGCAACAAACGACGTTCGGTGCGCGAGCCGGTGCAAGGCGGCGAGAATGTGCTTTCTGCGGGGGTGGCATCGGGACCGACAAATCGGTCGCGGACGGCTCGGCGCCGCATTCGCCTTGACCGCCGCCATTTGTGCCTCGGACAGTCGCACCGTCAGCCGATGCACGCGCGGATCGCCGTCGCTGTGGCACGCCGCCGGCGCTGGCTCGCACATGCCGACCAGACCAGCGCTCGACCCGCAAGCGACCCAACGTGCGTCAAGGTTCGCTTGATACGGCGGGCCCGGGGGCGGCAGTCCGCTCCCACCTGGGTGGGTCGATGGCAGACGGGCTCACGAGGACTTCGCCCACTGGGCGTAGGAGACAGGCAGGTGACCCGCCGGTCGGGCCGGTCGGCGCCTAGTACTGCTACGGAGGTTCGTTACTTTTGGCGGCTTCGAGTCGTTTGCGGTAGTGGCTGGCTTTCGCTTGGGCTTGCCGGTGACGGCGCCA
>NZ_JBICTE010000065.1:0-3918 GCF_043197485.1 Micromonospora sp. NPDC049102
CCCGTCTTCCCACGACTCAACCAACCCAACGCTAACCACAATGAACCAACGAGCCGCATCCACCCGAAGTTGCGAACCACCGTTGCAGTACTAGGAGGAAGCCTCATGCGAACCGCACCACGAACCGGACCGGCGATCGGACGACGTGTCGCCATCGCGGCGACCGCACTGTTCACCCTGTTGCTCGTCCCGACGCTGGCGACCGCCGCGCCGCCCTCCATTCAGGCCCCGCGGCCACCCAGCGGTAACACCGATGAGCCCTCGGCCGCGGTGCCCGACCGGGAGCGCGACCGGGTGCTGCCCCGCGGCTGGCGCTCATCCGACGACCGCATCATGATCACCAGCGGCGACGCCGCCGGTCTGCACGTGCTCGTCGCCGACCAGAGCGCCGGCTATGCCTGGCGTACCGTCGCCACGCTGGCCGAGCCCGGCTTCGACGCGGATCAATGGATTGGCAACGCGTGCGTCACTGGCTCCGGTCGGCGGGCCTTCGTCGTCTACGCGCCGCGAACCTTCGCCAACGACGCCAGCCTGTTCGACCGCGGCGCGTTCACGGCCGTCGTCGATCTGCAGACAGGTGCGGTGACGAAGCTGCCCAGCCTGTCCACGCTTGCGTACTTCAGCCCCGGTTGCGGTGCCGGCGAGACGGGAGTGCTCACCCGGTTCCGCGACGACGAGGTGCAGGGCGCGGCCCAGACCCGGCTCAGTGTCGTCAGTGCGACCGGTCAGGAGGCGATCCGCGAAATCTCGCTCGACGGAACGATCACGTCGGCCGTGCCGGTCAAGGCCGGTCTGGTGGCGGCCAACGGCGCGCGGCTGGTCCGCATCCCGGACAAGGGCGCCCCGATCGGCCTCGTCCGGACCACAAATGTGCCGTTCGACCTGCGGGCCGACGGCTCGGGTGCGGTCGTCTACACGGAGCGGTCAGGGGACCGGGTCCGGATCAACCGAACCTCGGCCCGGCCTGGCGCGGCGGCTTCGCTGCTGGCCACCGGTGTCGCCGGCAGTGTCGGCCCGCTCTCGCCGGTCGGCGGCCGCGTGTTTCTCGCCGGTGCTCCCGACACGGTCGGCAGGCTGCCGACCAGCGTGGTCCGCACGAAGGCTGGCCGCTTCGCGCCACTGTCCAGCCGAGGCCACTTGACGGTCACGAAGCTGGAGCAGCAGCGACCGGGCAGCGCCGGCGCCGATCCGTCCGGGTCTCGTTCGCTGCGCATCGACGCCGAGGTCGTGGCCAGCGGCCAGCGGGTCAGCTTTGCGGTGGCGTCCACGAAGGCGGCGGGGCGGTCCGCCGAACACCCGATCATGGCCGGGAGCGGTGCTCGGGGTCTCGTCGCGGGCTCGCCGACCGACCCGGTCGACGCCGACCGGACCTGCTCTGTGCCGCGCAACGATCCGCGCACCCAGGTGTACCAGCCGACGCCCCGGCAGGTGGAGTGGGCGGCCGATCAGGCGGTCACGGGGCACCTGACGATGACCCGACCGGCCAACTGGCGGCAGTCGGGCCTGCCAACGTGGAGCCCACAGGGGATGTTCCCGCGGCCGGCCCTCGCTGGCGGGGGACGCGTCCCGGTCCAGGTGCTGCTCGGCATCCTGGCCCAGGAGTCGAACCTGTGGCAGGCGTCGAGTGTCGCCCTGCCTGGCGCTACCGCCAATCCGCTCATCGGCAACTTCTACGGTCGCGAGCTGTACAACCAGAACACCGGCGATGACTGGATCATCGATTGGAGCAGCGCGGACTGTGGCTACGGGGTCGCCCAGGTCACGGACGGCATGCGTCTGGGTGATCCGGCCCGCACCGCGAACCAGCAACGGGCGATCGCCCTGGACTATGCCACCAACATCGCGGCTGGGCTGCGGATCCTGGTGGCGAAATGGAACGAGACGCGCGCGGCCGGGCTGATCGTCAACGACTGCGATCCGGCAAACATCGAGAACTGGTTCTTCGCGGTGTGGGCGTACAACTCGGGCTTTCATCCCAAGGCCGACGCTGGCCAACCCTGGGGGGTGGGCTGGGCCAACAATCCGGCGAACCCGCGCTATCCGGCCGACCGGCTGCCGTTCCTCGAGTACGCGTACGCGGACGCCGCCCACCCGCAGTACTGGCCGTACCAGGAGAAGGTCCTCGGCTGGGCGGGCCACCCCATCGACTCGGTGGTCGCGCCGGACACGATGATCGCCGGCTACCGGGCCGCATGGTGGACGACGGAGGCGAACCGGGAGACGGCGAAGCCGCCCGTCGACCAGTTCTGCGACAGCTCCAACGACTGCCACCCCGGAATGGTCTTCGTCCCGAACGATCCGTCGGTGGCCGGCGAGCCGGCCGGTCCGTGCGGCCACCGCAACGCGTCCGGGAAGTACGACCTGCAGTGCTGGTACCACCAGTCCACCGCCTGGAAGGACTGCAACACCGATTGCGGGTACGAGCTCCTGCGGTTCGATGAGACGTACCCTGAGCAGCCGGATGGTGTGAGCTATCCGCCCAACTGCGCGCTGGCGGGCCTGCCAGCCGGCGCCCTGGTCATCGACGACGTCGCCGACTCGGTGCCCTCGGTGCGCACCTCGTGTGGCCACCCCTGGATCAACCAGGGCACCTTCGGCCTCACGTTCGCCGCCGACGGCTCGGGCACGTACCCGTCGAAGGTGGACTTCCACCAGATCGGTGGCGGCTTCGGCGGCCACTTCTGGTTCGCACGCACGCGCCAGAGCGGCGAGGCGCAGATGAAGGTCACCGGCACCTGGACCCTGAACCGGTCGCTGTCCGGCTGGGCGCGGGTGATGGTGCACATGCCGGACCATGGGGCCCACACGCAGCAGGCGAGGTACGAGATCGACCTCGGCAACGGCACCAAGACCCGAGTCGTGCTGCAGCGGACCCTGCAGAACCGTTGGGTGTCGCTCGGGGCGTTCCCCTTCGTGGGGGTGCCACGGGTCCGGCTCAGCTCGCAGACTCTGGACGGCACCGGCAATGACGACATCGCCTTCGATGCCGTCGCGATCCAGCCGCTGCCCGGCAAACCGCACGATCAGGTCGTCGCACTCGGGGACTCGTACTCGTCCGGAGAGGGCGCCTCGGTCACCGGCGGTGGTGACTACTACCGCGAGACTGACAACAACGGCGGCGACGAGGCCACCCGCAACGCCTGCCATCGCTCGCGCAACGCCTGGAGCCGCAAGGCGGTACTTCCGTCGTCGTCGCAGCCGATCGGCATCCGGGCCGATGCCTGGGACACCTCGATGGACTACCACCTGCTGGCCTGTTCGGGTGCCTGGACCAACGGCGTCATGCCGCTGCTGCCCTACCGCCCCGGGCCGGATGACAAGCACGTGGAGCAGTACGGCGAGCTCAACCAGCTCGACCGCGGATTCGTCGACGAGAACACCACGCTCGTCACGCTCTCCGTCGGCGGCAACGACGCCCTGTTCGGCGACATCATCAAGAAGTGCATCGCGGACTTCTTCCATGACTGCCAGGACGAGACGCTCGACGGCGAGACCCAGCCGCTGAGGGTCACCGAGCCGCAGCTGCTGAATACCGTCGAGCCCAAGGTGGCCGAGGTTCTACGCCAGATCCACCTCAAGGCGCCGAACGCCAAGGTCCTGCTCATGGGATATCCCAGGCTGATCGAGAACGACGGCGTCTGCCTCGCCGGCGTTGCGGGCACCGGCATCAGCCCGGCCGAGACGCAGTGGCTGGCCCAGATGGGTCAGCTGCTGGACCAGCATCTGGCTGCTGCTGTTGCCACGGCGAACGGCCAGGGCACGCGATGGGCCTGGTACTCCGACCCCAACGACGAGTTCGCCGGCAAGGGTGCCTGCGGCTCACTGTCAAGCCCCGGGTTTGATGGAGAGTTGGTTAGCTGGTTTTCAGGGACGCGGTGACCGGATGGGTCATCGCGTGTAGTTGCTCGTGCTCGGCGG
>NZ_JBICTE010000066.1:0-3757 GCF_043197485.1 Micromonospora sp. NPDC049102
CGCGATCTGGCATAACCGGACCACCGGCCAACCCGTGACCAGGTCCCTGATCGCCTACGACCACTGACCAGACTTCGGACTTACTCGTCTAGGACCGGCGACCGGCGGAGTCGACCCGAGCCCGCCGCTTGCAGGGGCGGGCCGGATCCCCGGCCCGCCCGACGGTCAGCGGATCTCGGTGGTGTCCTCGGGCCGCGACTGGCCGCGCGGCGGCGCGGACCACGGCGATTCGCCGCCCACCCGGCGCGGCAGCGGCTCGGTCGGCGTCGGATCGGCCGGGTAGCCCAGGGTCAACGGTGCGGTGTCGCGCTCCGCGGGCTCGGACGGCGACCAGTCGGTCATGGTGAAGTCGTCGCCGCGCGGGGCTTCCGCCGGGGTCGGCGTCGCGCCGGGCACGGTCGCCGGCTGCGGCCACTGCCGCCAACGTTGACCGCTGAACGTCGCCATCAGCAGCAGCAGGCCGATCAGGAAGAGCGTGCCGTTCTCGACCGGCAGCCGCAGCGGCAGCGGGTCGCCGAACACCTTCCAGTCGTGCGGAATGGCGTCGCGCACCTCGAACGGCGCCACGAACATCCCGACGTACGGGGTGACCAGCAGCAGCCCGGCCACCAGTGGGCCGGCCGGCGAGAAGCGCAGTGTGCCGAGCAGCCCGAGCAGGACACCGCCGACACCGAGGTAGACGGCCGGCTCGATCAGGTTGGCGGTGTTGAAGGTGCCGATCTCCACCCAGCGGTCGACCGTCCGGCTCGACCCGTCCTGCCCGAGTGTGACAAGCGCCCACGTGATGGGTGCCACCACCAACCCGGCGAGGAAGCTCCAGAGATGTCGCATCCGCGCACCGTACCGTTTCCGGCATGACCGAGCACCTCTCCGCCGCTCCGACCGGCAAGCCGACGTCGTACTCCCGCGTCACCCTCAGCAAGATCATGACCGCGGTCGACGTCAACCTCTACGGAACCGTCCACGGCGGGGTCCTGATGAAGTTCGTCGACGACGTGGCGGGCGCTGCCGCCGCCCGGCACAGCGGCGGAACGGCGGTCACCGCGGCGATCGACGAGATCGTCTTCTCCGAGGCCGTCCGGGTCGGTGACCTGGTGCACGCGCACGCGCAGGTCAACTGGACCGGGCAGACCTCGATGGAGGTGGGCGTGCGGGTGGTCGCCGAGCGGTGGGACTCGGCCGAGGACACGCCGGTCCGGGTCGCCACCGCGTACCTCGTCTTCGTCGGGGTGGACGTCGGCGGCGCGCCGCGCTCGGTCCGCCCGGTGCTGCCGGAGACGCCGGAGGACGAGCGCCGGTACCGGGAGGCGGAGATCCGCCGCGAACACCGCCTGGCCCGCCGCAAGGCCATCCTGGCGCATCGGGCCGGCTGACCCACATGGTCTGCCGCGCTGGAGTGTGGGCCGGGCACGCGTCGATCGGCCCACCCGGTGCGCAGAATGGCGCTTCGAGGTAGGGCAAGATGGCGCCACGGCCCACGCACAGTGTCGTGCGGGCCTCAGGGAGGGTGGAGCAGTGGGTGACGTGCTGTGGACGCCGCCAGCGGACGTGCTCGAGCGGTCCCGGATCGGCGACTACCTTCGCTGGCTGGGGGAGCACCGCGGGCTGCACTTCGCCGACTACGACGCGTTGTGGCGCTGGTCGGTCACCGACCTGGACGCGTTCTGGCGCTCGATCTGGGACCACTTCGACGTCATCGCGCACACCCCGCCCACCGCCACGCTGGCCGAGCGGACGATGCCCGGTGCCCGCTGGTTCCCCGGCGCCACGCTCAACTACGCCGAGAACGTGCTACGGATGCCGGGCCGCGCCGACGACGACCCCGTCGTGATCGCGCACGGCCAGACCCGACCGCCGGTCACCCTCACCGCCGCCGAGCTGCGTGAGCAGGTCCGCCGGGTGTCGGCTGGTCTGCGCCGGCTCGGCGTCACCGCCGGGGACCGGGTGGCGGCGTACGCGCCGAACATTCCTGAGACGTACGTCCTGCTGCTCGCCACCGCCAGCCTGGGCGCGATCTTCTCGTCCTGCGCGCCCGAGTTCGGCACCCGCAGCGTCACCGACCGCTGGCAGCAGATCGAGCCGACCGTGCTGGTCGCGGTGGACGGCTACCGGTACGGCGACAAGCCCGTCGACCGGCGGGCCGAGGTCGCCGCCATCCGCGCCGCCCTGCCGTCGCTACGGCACACCGTCAGCATCGGCTACCTCGATCCGACGGGCCCCACGCCCGAGGGCGCGCTGGCCTGGGCGGACCTGGCGGCACCCACCGACGAGCCGTTGACGTTCACGCCGGTGCCGTTCGACCACCCGCTGTACGTGCTCTACTCCTCGGGCACCACCGGCCTGCCCAAGCCGATCGTCCACGGCCACGGCGGCATCCTGCTGGAACACCTGAAGATGCTGGCCCTGCACCACGACCTCGGCCCATCCGACCGGTTCTTCTGGTTCACCACCACCGGCTGGATGATGTGGAACTTCCTGGTCTCCGGGCCGGCGGTGGGCGCGGCCATCGTGCTCTTCGACGGCAACCCGGGGGTCCGGGCGGAGCCCGGCCGGTCGGCTGAGTCTGACCTCGGCGGCCTGTGGCGACTGGCGGCGGAGACCGGCACCACGTACTTCGGCACCTCGGCGCCCTTCCTGCTGGCCTGCCGCAAGGCCGGCCTCGTTCCCCGAGAGGTCGCCGACCTGTCCGCGCTGCGCGGCGTCGGTTCCACCGGTGCGCCGCTGCCCGCCGAGGGCTTCGAATGGGTGTACGAGACCGTCGGCGACCAGGTGCAGCTCCAGTCGCTGTCCGGCGGCACCGACGTGTGCACGGGCTTCGTCGGCGGCGTGCCACTGCTGCCCGTGTACGCCGGTGAGATCGCCTGCCGCGCCCTGGGCGCCAAGGTGGAGGCCCGCTCGGCCGACGGCACCCCGGTGATCGGCGAGCTGGGCGAGCTGGTGATCACCGAGCCGATGCCGAGCATGCCGGTGGGCTTCTGGAACGACCCCGACGGCGTCTGCTACTCCGAGGCGTACTTCTCGGTCTACCCGGGTGTGTGGCGGCACGGCGACTGGATCACCATCAACGCCCGCGGCGGCTGCGTGATCACCGGACGCTCCGACGCCACCCTCAACCGAGGCGGCGTACGGCTGGGCACCGCCGAGTTCTACTCCGTGGTCGAAGGGCTCGACGAGGTCGTCGACTCGGTCGTGGTGCACCTGGAGGACGACGAGGGCGGCGCGGGCGAGCTGCTGCTCTTCGTGGTGCTGGCCGACGGCCTGACCCTGGGTGACGCGCTGCGCGCAAAGATCAGCCGCGAGCTGCGTACGTCCCTCTCACCCCGGCACGTGCCCGACGAGATCCACCAGGTACGCGCGGTGCCCCGCACCCTCTCGGCCAAGAAGCTGGAGGTGCCGGTCAAGAAGATCCTCACCGGCACGCCGGTCGACTCGGCCGCCGCCAAGGGCGCGTTGGCCAACCCCGAGTCCCTGACCGCCTTCGCCGCCTTCGCCCAGTCCCGCACCCACGCCCACGCCCCCGGCGGCCCTCACTCCGGGTGATCAACTCAACTTCGCCGACCTGGCGGTGTCAGCTGACTCGAATACCCCCAGTTCGCCAATCTGGAGCTGATCACACCGCCACGGCCCATGCTCTCCGCGATCTTGCACTTGCTGTCGCGACTTAAGACCGTGTGTCAGTTGGGTTTGTTGCTGGTCAACAGGTTGAGTCGGTCGGCGCGGCGGTAGCAGATGAGAGCGCAGGCCAGGCGCAGGAATC
>NZ_JBICTE010000067.1:0-2154 GCF_043197485.1 Micromonospora sp. NPDC049102
TGGTTGAGTCGGCCCGGGGCGCGGTGGCGGCGTTGCCGCTGCTCCGTTTCCCCGGGCCGCTCTCCGAACCCGGCGTGCGACTTTCACCGCACCGGGCTCTCCACGAGGTCATGCCATCTGGTCGGTGATCTGTAGGGGCCAAGGGGATGGGATCGTGTTGCCTCGCAGCCTGTATCGGCTGACCCGTGTTGAGGCGATGTTGAACAGTTCGATCCCGTCCAGGGCGATGGGACGCCAGCCGTTGGGGCCGCGTAGCCATCGTTGGACGCTTCTCCACGGCATGCGTTGGCGGCGCATCACCCAGTGCACGACGCGCCACCAGACGAAGGTCCGGAGTTTGTCGAAGGTGTGCTTGGCCACCGCGTGTTTGAAGTAGTTCGCCCAGCCACGCTGGATCTGGTTGATCCGGATCAGCGTGGCCCGGTACTCGGCCTGGGACAATCTGCGGGTCAGAGCTCGGATCTTTGCCTTGAAATCGCGGACTGGCCTGTCCGCGATGAAGGTGTAGACGTAGCTCTTCTCCGTTCCCCGTTTACGCATCCACTTGATGTGGAAGCCGAGGAAATCGAACCCGTCGCTCATGTGCACCACCTGAGTCTTCGCCACGGACAGGCGAAGTCCCACGGGTGCCAGCACCCTGCTCACCTCCTCGCGCACCGCTTCGGCGTTGGCTTGGGTGCCGAACACCAGCACGACGAAGTCGTCCGCGTAGCGGACCATCCGCCAGGTGCCCAGCCCGTTGCGACGCCGGGTCTTACGGCGTTCGTGGCTCCATGACCGCCACTGAGCATCGAAGTGCTCATCGAGCACGCTCAGAGCGATGTTGGCCAGCAGCGGTGAGAGAATGCCCCCTTGAGGAGTGCCGGTGAGGCTATCTTCCCGGTCACCGGATCTGGTCATGACTCCGGCTTTCAGGAACGCCTTCACCAAGGCCAACACACGTTTGTCCGAGACCCGTAGACGCATCCGATCCATCAACGCGGTGTGGTCGATGGAATCAAAACACGCCTCGATGTCGGCATCCAGGACCCACTGATAACCCTTCGTGCCCAACATCTGAATCTCGGCGATCGCGTCGTGCGCCCGCCGGTTGGGCCGGAAACCGAACGATGACGGCTTGAAGTCCGCCTCGAAGATCGGCTCCAACACCAGCTTCAGCGCTGCTTGGACCACCCGGTCGGTCACCGTCGGGATCCCCAACTTGCGGACCTTGCCCGACCCGCGCTTCGGAATCAGTTGCTGCCGCACCGGCAACGCCTGAAACTTTCGCGCTTTCAACCGCTCTCGAATGCGTTCCAAGAACGCCTGCTCACCGACCCGTTCCCGAATGTCAAAGACGGTTGAGCCGTCCACACCCGCAGAACGGGCCCCGGCGTTGCCCGCGACCCGGTCGAACGCCACCATCAACGTCGCCGGGTCAAACACCAGGTTGTACAGATCATCGAACCGACGGCCAAGATCGGCCGTCGCCCATTGGTGCAATTTGGTCTGCATCCGTCGTACCCGCGCCTGCGCCAACCCGACGTCAGGCCACGCGCCCGGAACATTCACCCCGGGATCTCCGACCATCACAGTCCCTTCCTTGCTGACCTCGCTGTCGCCCTTCGCCATGCGGCCGGCTCTCCCGACCTCGGACTACTACGGCGACTCCGCCCCGTCACAGCCGGATCGGCCGACGATGGACCCAGCCCCACCCGCGTCGGCTACGCGGTATCAGGCACGCCCGTAACGGTTCCCGTGTTCACTGATCGATCGATCGTCGAAGGAGGCACCCGGCTCTACCCCCGCGGCATCGCCACGACTACCCCGCGGCACTTCGTCGTGGCCTCCAGCCGGCCGTCCACATCACCGACCCGGAGTTCCCCACCCATCAGGGCAGGTACGCACCGCACCCAGCCATCCGCCAGATTCCCAGCTGGTGGTCCATTAGGGGGCTTCACACACCAGTTCCTCACGTACACCTCTCCGACTCGCTAGCCGAACCCGCACCATCTGGCAGTACTGGCACGCCCCGGCGTCGTCAGGGGCCGCTTGCCGCCGAGCCCGGCACCTCCCGGACCCGACTGCCCCTCAGCTTCACCCTCCTGCCGCGACAGGACGGCGGTGGCGGTCTCTCACCTCCACTCGATCAATCAGCGCCTCACGGCGCACGTG
>NZ_JBICTE010000068.1:0-1380 GCF_043197485.1 Micromonospora sp. NPDC049102
GCAACTTCGGGTGGATGCGGCTCGTTGGTTCATTGTGGTTAGCGTTGGGTTGGTTGAGTCGTGGGAAGACGGGCTGGGTGACTTGTTTGCCCTGATCGCGGGCCGGTTCTCGCGGGTGGAGCCGCGGAAGCGGGCGTTCGCTTATGTGCGGGGGTTGTTGTCGCCGTTGGAGCGGCGTAACGGGTGGACTCTCGCGGAGCAGGCTGGTGACCGGTCGCCGGACGGGATGCAGGCGCTGCTGTGTAGCCCGTGTTGGGATGCCGACGCGGTCCGTGATGATGTTCGCGACTATGTGGTGGAACATCTCGGCGATCCTGCTGCGGTGGTGGTTGCTGACGAGACTGGGTTCCTGAAGAAGGGGACCCGGTCGGCGGGTGTGCAGCGGCAGTATTCGGGGACGGCGGGGCGGACGGAGAACTGTCAGATCGGCACGTTCCTGTGCTATGCCTCTGGTAAGGGGCGGGCGTTGATCGACCGGGAGTTGTATCTGCCGAAGTCGTGGACCGAGGACCGGCAGCGGTGTCGGGACGCGGCGATCCCTGATGAGGTGGTGTTCGCGACCAAGCCGCAGCAGGCGCGGGCGATGCTGCAGCGAGCGATCGCCGCTGGGGTGCCGTTCGCGTGGTTCACCGCCGATGAGGCCTACGGGCAGAACCCGGGCCTGCGCGGCTGGCTGCAGGAACAGGACATCTCGTATGTGATGGCCACCCGCTGCGACGACCAGGTCGCCTCCGGGTTGTTCACCACCACCCGGGTCGACGCCCTGATCGCCAAGCTGCCGGCCCGATCGTGGACGAGGCTGTCCTGTGGTGACGGCGCGCACGGCCCACGTCGCTACGACTGGGCGCGGCTACCGATCCGGGAGAGCTTCCCACACGAGCGTCGCGGCTGGGTCCTGGCCCGGCGCAGCATCAGCGATCCCACCGACATCGCCTACTACGTGTGTTTCGGCCCGCGCGGCACCCGGCTACGGGAACTGGTCCGCGTGGCCGGGGCCCGGTGGGCGGTCGAGGAGTCGTTCCAGACCGCGAAGAACGAGGTCGGCCTCGACCAGTACCAGGTCCGCCGCTACGACGCCTGGTACGCCCACATCACCCTGGCCATGACCGCCGCCGCGTTCCTGGCCGCCACCCGCGCCACCGCAGCCGACAAGGACCCCGAAAAGGGGGCGACGATCCCGCCCCAGACACGCTCATCCCCCTGAGCAGCAACGAAATCCGCCGCCTGTTCACCAAACTCGTCCTCACCGGACGCGCCGCAGCCGACCACGTGCTGCACTGGTCACACTGGCGCCGTCACCGGCAAGCCCAAGCGAAAGCCAGCCACTACCGCAAACGACTCGAAGCCGCCAAAAGTAACGAACCTCCGTAGCAGTACTAG
>NZ_JBICTE010000069.1:0-1317 GCF_043197485.1 Micromonospora sp. NPDC049102
TGTCAAGCCCCGGGTTTGATGGAGAGTTGGTTAGCTGGTTTTCAGGGACGCGGTGACCGGATGGGTCATCGCGTGTAGTTGCTCGTGCTCGGCGGGTGGGACGTGTCCGAGTTCGCCGTGCAAGCGGCGGTTGTTGTACCAGTCGATGTACTCGACGGTGGCCATCTCCAGGTCGTCGAGTTCACGCCACGGGCCTCGGTTGCGGACGAGTTCGGCCTTGTACAGGGAGTTGAACGCCTCGGCCATGGCGTTGTCGTACGAGTCGCCCTTGGAGCCGACTGAGGCAACGGCGCCGGCTTCGGCGAGCCGCTGGGTGTAGCGGATCGCTCGATACTGGACTCCCCGGTCCGAGTGATGCACGAGTCCGCCCAGGTCAGCGCCCTGGTTCTCGCGGCGCCAGATCGCTATCTTCAGCGCGTCGAGCGCCAGATCCGTGTAGAGCGACGTGGATACCTGCCAGCCGACGATCATGCGGGAGTACACGTCGAGGACGAACGCGGCGTACACCCAGCCCACACTTGTGCGCACGTAGGTCAGGTCCGCGACCCACAGCTGGTTCGGTCGCACGGCGGTGAAGTCCCGTTTGACCAGGTCACCCGGGCGGCCAGTCTCGGCTGCCGGCCGGGTCGTGCGCGGCGACTTGTCGCGCAGCAGCCCGCGCAGCCCGGACTCACGCATCAACCGCTCCACGGTGCACCGGGCCACTCGCACACCGCGTCGGCGCAGCTCGTGCCACACCTTGCGAGCGCCGTAGACACCGTAGTTGGCTGCGTGAACCTGCTCGATCATCGCGGTCAGCTCCTCATCACGCCGGGAGCGGGCCGAGGCCGGGCGGGTCTTGGCGGCGTAGTAGGTCGACGGTGCGATCTGTGCTGGCGTGTCTTCGAGTGCCTGCAGGACCGGCTGGACACCGTGTCGCTCCCGCTGGGAGTCGACGAACTCGACCTTCATCGCGACGGACGGTCCAACTCCGCCGCGAAGAAAGACGCCGCGGACTTCAAGATCTGGTTCGCCCGCCGCAGCTCGCGCACCTCCCGTTCGAGGGCGGCGAGGCGTTCGGCGTCGCTGCTGGTGGTGCCCGGACGGTCACCGGCATCGGTCTCGGCCTTCTTCACCCACGTGCGCAATGCCTCCGGATGGACCCCGAGCTGACCAGCGATCCGCCGGATCGCTCCGACCGCGGACGCCGGATCACGGCGGGCCTCGACCGCCAACCGGGTCGCACGCTCACGCAACTCATCGTTGTACTTCTTCGGTGCCGGCATCGCTGGTGTTCCTCCCAGGTTTCGATGTCTCCATCTAACCCGGGGCGGAACA
>NZ_JBICTE010000070.1:0-1230 GCF_043197485.1 Micromonospora sp. NPDC049102
TTTGCCGGTGCGGATGCGGTCCTCGACGCGGGCGTGGGCGCGGTGACGGGCCTCCAGGAACTGCAGGGATCCTTGACCGGGCGGGGTGTCGGTGGCGATGACCTGGTGCCGCATGCCGTTGACGGTGTCGAACAGTGACAACTGGGCGCCGGGGTGGGGTCGTTCCCGGCGGGCGATCAGGCGGGTTCCGGCCGGGAAACCGCTGGTGTCGGCCAAGCCGGTGAGTTCGCAGATTTCGGCGCCGTCACGCGGGGCGCCGTCGGTGTTGATCGCGGGAATCCAGTCGTTGGCCTGTTCGATCGCCGCCCTGACTGCTGCGGTGATCGCGGCGCCCACACTGAATCGGGCGTCGATGCCGTGCTCGCGCAGACCTCGGATGTGGGCGAGGAAGCCGTGGGTGCTGCCGGCGCCGTCGGTGCGGATCAGCAGCGGTGTCCCGTGCCGGTGGGCGTCGGGGATCTGCGTGAGAGCCTCGTCCAGCACGGTGATGTGGTCGGCGGTGGTGTTCGACCCGGCCCGTCCTTCGCGCAGCAGTCCGGCCAGGGCTTCGCCGGTGTTGTCGAGGAAACACAGCAGCGGGTGGTAGCCGAATGTCTTCTTCCACGTCCGCGTCGCCGATTCCTTCTCGGAATGGCAGATGACCAGGGTGGCATCCATGTCCAGGACCAGACCGGGGACCTCGCGGCCCGCCGCGACTGAGGCGGGCAACCGGCCGCGGGTCTCACAGGTCTGCGCCCACGCGACTTCCCGCGCTGCCGCCCGCGCCTGCCGCAACCGGGCCAACGCCGCCGTGTCGAGGCTGTCCAGGACCCGCCACCCGGTCGCGTCCGACGCGACCTGCCCAAACAATGCGGGCTGATGGCGTAGCACGCCCAGATCAGCGATCGCTTCACCCCCGTCGGCGAGCATCACCGCCACATCGACGGCAACCCGGCCCGGCTCATGGACCGGGCGTCGCTGCCGCAACCCGGCCAACGCATCACCAAAACCGCTGGTCAACCCCGTCACCTCGGCGATGTCGGCCAGCAGGCGGGCACCGGCGTGACCGACCACGCCCCGACCCCCACCAGAGACCACAAGCTTGGGACGCGTGCCGGTACGCTGCACCGTGAAAGTGCCTTCCGTGATGGATGGATGAGACCCTAGACAAGTCACATCGTTCCAGATCAGAAGGCACTTTCGCGTCCCCGGGACCGCCGCCGCGCAGCCC
The DNA here is from genome assembly GCF_043197485.1 of Micromonospora sp. NPDC049102. Classification (NCBI taxonomy): domain Bacteria; kingdom Bacillati; phylum Actinomycetota; class Actinomycetes; order Micromonosporales; family Micromonosporaceae; genus Micromonospora; species Micromonospora sp. NPDC049102. The sequence goes on from NZ_JBICTE010000070.1 coordinate 1,211, forward strand.
TTAACGAAGGGCCGAGGCTA
>NZ_JBICTE010000071.1:0-1202 GCF_043197485.1 Micromonospora sp. NPDC049102
GCTAGTGCCTCGTCATGCGGCCTTGAAGGGGTAATCCGGGTGGCGGATCTTGGAGTTGGTCGCGTATCCGGTTTTCGGTCGGGCTCGCTGGTTGCGCCAGCGGATGTAGTCGCCGATCGCGGCGTCCTGCTCGGCGTGTGACTGGTGGTCGGTGCCGTTGAGGGCGAAGTAGCGCAAGGCGGCGAACTCCGCTTCGATCCAGTTCAGCCAGGAGCTGTAGGTCGGCAGGAAGACGAGCTCGACGGCGTTCGCGGCGCACCACGCCCGGACAGTGGGGTGTTTGTGCGGGGAGAAGTTGTCGAGGATTAGGTGCAGTGTTTCGCCTGGCCAACGGCGCCGGAGGCTCTTGAGGAAGTCGAGGAACTCGATCGAGCGTTTCCGGTCCCTGATCCGGTAGTGGATTCTGCCGGTGGTCAGGTCGAGGCTGGCGATCATGTGCCGGACCCCGTGATCACGGTGGTAGGTCGCCCGCAGCCGGACCGGCCGGCCCTGCGGTTTCCACGCTTTGCCGGGCCGGGGTTGCAGGTTCAACGGTCCGAACTCGTCGATGCAGACGACTCTGCCGCCGGCGGGCGGGTGGTCGTAGAGGTCCAGGATCCGGCGCATCTTCGCGACGAAGTCCGAATCGTTGCTGGCTTTCCACGTCTTCGACGTCTGCCACGTGACGCCACGTCCGTGCAGGATCCGCCGGACGGTCTCGATGCTGATCGTGGTGACGCGGCCGGTCTCGATCAGGTAGTCACGCAGCTTCGACAGCGACCAGCAAGAGAACGGCTGACCGAGGAAGCGGGGGTCACACCGGGCGATCACGCAGATCCAGTCACGGGTCTGCTCATCGATCTTGTTCGGTGTGCCCCCTCTCCATTTTGGGTTCAGCGCGTCGAACCCCCTGTCATTGAACGTGTGGATCACGTCACGGACGTAGTCGTCGGTGGCCTTGAGTAGGTACGCGATGTCCGCTGCCGGCTGGCCTTGGGCGGACATCAGCACGACGATCGCCCGGCGCAGCTTGACCGGATCCTTCGCGATACGCGTGATCCGCTGCAGCCGCTGACCTTCGGGCATCGACAGGGCACGCACGAACACTTCCGGGCGTCGGCCCATCCGGCACCACCTCCCACAAACAGCAAGAGGAACAGCCTGCCCGACACATGCTTAGAACCGACGGATTACACGGCCAACGTTCAAAGACGAGGCACTAG
>NZ_JBICTE010000072.1:0-1139 GCF_043197485.1 Micromonospora sp. NPDC049102
CTAGTGTCCTGCGCCTGAAATTCGTTTGCAATATCTGGCGAGGGAGTCGAGGATCTCCTCGGCGGTCTTGGTCCACACGAACGGTTTCGGGTTGTCGTTCCAGTCCTTGATCCAGGCTCGGATGTCTTTCTCAAGCGCGGCAACGCTTTTGTGTACGCTGCGGCGGATCATCTGGTCGGTCAGGAAGCCGAACCAGCGTTCCACCTGGTTGATCCACGAGCTTCCGGTCGGCGTGAAGTGCATGTGGAAGCGAGGATGGCGAGCCAGCCAGGTCTTGACCGCCGGGGTCTTGTGCGTGCCGTAGTTGTCGCAGATCACGTGGACGTCCAGGTCGGCAGGCACCGACTTGTCGATGGTGATCAGGAACTTCTTGAACTCGATAGCGCGATGTTGACGGTGCAGCTGGCTGATCACGGTGCCGTTGGCGATGTTGAACGCGGCGAACAAGCTGGTGATGCCGTGGCGCACATAGTCGTGGGTGCGCCGTTCGGGCATGCCCGGCATCATCGGTAGCACCGGTTGCGACCGATCCAGGGCCTGCACCTGGGACTTCTCATCGACGCAGAGCACCACAGCCCGCTCAGGCGGGTTGTGGTATAGCCCGACCACGTCGACAACCTTCTCCACGAACAGCGGGTCCGTCGAGAGCTTGAACGTGTCGGTTCGGTGGGGCTTGAGCCCGAAGTCGCGCCAGATCCGTCCGATCGTCGACTTTGACAGTCCCGACCGTGCGGCCATCGACGCCCGTGACCAGTGCGTTGCGTTACGGGGCGTCTGTTCAAGGGTGGCCACGACCACGTCTTCCACCCGATCCAGACTGATCGACGCCGGCCGGCCTGGCCGATCCTCATCCATCAGCCCATCCAGGCGGCGTGCCACGAACCGGGTACGCCACTTGCCCACAGTCGGCCGGCTGACCCCCAGCTGAGCAGCGACATCCTGATTGGACAGGCCGTCGGCGCATGCCAGCACGATCCGACACCGCAGGGCCAACGCCTGCGCCGACTTCGCCCGCCGCGCCCAATTCTGCAACGTCTCCCGCTCAGCATCGCTGAGTACCAACTCGGCCTTCGGCCGCCCACGACCTGCCACCACCGCAGTCTACATTTAGATAACGAATTTCAGGCGCAGGACACTAG
>NZ_JBICTE010000073.1:0-434 GCF_043197485.1 Micromonospora sp. NPDC049102
TCACATTCCGAACCCGGAAGCTAAGCCCTCCAGCGCCGATGGTACTGCACTCGTGAGGGTGTGGGAGAGTAGGACACCGCCGGACAATCTTCCAGTCGAGGGCCGCCCCATGAGGGTCGGCCCTCGACTGCGTAGCGCCATTGGTGGCGCAATCAGGAAGGATGTACCTGTGAGTTCAGGACCGCAGGGCGGAGACCGTCCCCGTCGTCACGAAGACCGCACCGACGGCCCGGCTGGACGCGACCGCGGAGCGCGCCGCGACGACCGGCCCCCGTACCGGGGAGACCGCGACAACGCCGGCGGCACCCGTGGCGGATACGCCGGCGGCCGCGATGGTGGTTCGCGCGGCGGTGACCGCGACGGTTCCCGTTCCGGCGCGCCGCGTGAGGGTGGTTTCCGTGGCGGTGACCGCGAGGGCGGGTTCCGTGGCGGCG
>NZ_JBICTE010000073.1:532-1117 GCF_043197485.1 Micromonospora sp. NPDC049102
CGACCGCCAAGGTGGTTTCCGTGGCGGTGACCGCGAGGGCGGGTTCCGTGGCGGCGACCGCCAAGGTGGCTTCCGTGGCGGTGACCGCGAGGGCGGGTTCCGTGGTGGCGACCGCCAAGGTGGCTTCCGTGGCGGTGACCGCGAGGGCGGGTTCCGTGGTGGTGATCGTCGTGAGGGCGGTTACCAGGGTGGCGGTGATCGTGGGCGTTCCGGTCCGCCGCGTGAGGGTGGCTTCCGTGGCGGTGACCGCGAGGGTGGTTTCCGCGGTGGTGACCGTCGCGAGGGCGGCGCGTCCCGCGATGGTGGTTTCCGTGGCGGCGATCGTCGTGAGGGTGGTTTCCGTGGCGGCGACCGCGATGGATCCCGTCCGGGCGCGCCGCGCGAGGGTGGTTTCCGTGGTGGTGATCGTCGTGAGGGCGGTTACCAGGGTGGCGGTGATCGTGGGCGTTCCGGTCCGCCGCGTGAGGGTGGCTTCCGTGGCGGTGACCGCGAGAGTGGCTTCCGTGGCGGTGACCGCGAGGGTGGTTTCCGCGGTGGTGACCGTCGCGAGGGCGGCGCGTCCCGCGATGGTGGTTTCCGTGGCGG
>NZ_JBICTE010000074.1:0-1062 GCF_043197485.1 Micromonospora sp. NPDC049102
TCAGCGCGTTGTCGTAGGAGTCGCCGACGGAGCCCATCGAGGGCAGGATCCCGTTGTCCTGTAAGCGTTCCGCGAAGCGAAACGACGTGTAGTTCGACCCACGGTCGCTGTGGTGGATCAGTTGGCCGTCACGGACGTCACGCGACCAGATGCCGTATTCGAGGGCGGCGAGGATCAGGTCGGTGTCGCAGCGGTCGGAGGTCTTCCACCCGAGGATCCGACGGGAGAACACATCCCGGACCGCGGCCAGCCAGAACACGCCCTGACCGCAGGGGATGCGGGTGGCGTCGGCGACCCACAGCCGGTTCGGCCCGGTCGCGGTGAACTGCCGGTTGACCAGATCCGGTGCCGGCGTGTGCCGGGGGTCCTACCGGGTGGAGCCGCCGCGCCAGCCGCGCCGCAGGAACGCACCCTGCCAACCCTGGGCCGCCATCAACCGCTCCACCCGCTTGCGGCCCACACCGATGCCGTCGCGGCGTAACTGCCGGTGGACCCGGTCCGCGCCGTAGGTGCGCCCAGAGGTCTCCCAGATCTCGTGGATGTTCGACAGCAGGCCCAGGACGACCACATCGCGGTCGCAGGGCTGTTCGACCTGCTTGACCCACGCGTAGTAGGTCGAGGCGCCGATGTTCAGGACCCGTAGCAGGAGCGCGACCGCGAACAGGTCACGATGTTCATGGATGAACCTCATGACCGTCGCCGGGTCGGGTCGAGCTCCGCCGCGAAATACGCGCTCGCGGCCTTCAAGATCTCATTCGCCCGACGTAACTCCGCGTTCTCCTTCAACAGCCGGCGGTTCTCGGCCACCATGTCGCTGCTGGGCCGATCGTCGCGCTCGCCCGCGTCGGCCTCGGCCTGCCGGATCCAGTTCCGCAACGCCTCGTGATGCACGCCCAACTGCTCCGCCAGGCGCCGGAACACCGGCTTCGGGTCCGACTCGCGGTACAAACGCACAGCGCGTTGACGCAACTCATCGGGGTACTTCTTCGGTGCCGCCACAGAAACTTCCTCCCCATGGCCATCAGACCATGACTACGAAGCTCCATCAAAGCGGGTAGCTCA